>NZ_CP178624.1:1205430-1506788 GCF_047302455.1 Bdellovibrio sp. HCB185ZH | reverse complement strand
TTATGAGCCGAATTTCATGCGTTCTAATAGCTGCAGGAAGTTTTTCTCCCGTCGTTGGGAAAACCCTGATCCGAGAAAACATTCTGGATATTTTAAGTATTCCCTTTGAAGAGGTCATTACGGTGACGGATCAGGATACGGAGGCTTACTACCAAGCTCTTCGAGATCTTCCCTTAAAGGTCACTCACAATGCCGAGTCTGCCCTGGGACAGCATAGTTCCATCCGCAATGGCTTAACTCATTTGCGTAAATACTGCGACGGTGTTTTGATTCTGCGCGCGGATGATATCAATCAGGATGTCAGTGTTTTGCAGGATATGATCCGTCTTTTTAGATCGCAACTGGGTAAAAGCATCGTTCACCCTTCGGGGCGAACTTTGAATTTGCAGCCTATGTTGATTCCGCGGGAATTTATTCCTGACATTTTGCAATTCGAAGACGGTGACTATGATTGTTCATATCTGTTAAAACGCTATCCAGTGCGAGTTGCGCCATTAGAAGTGGCAAGCAATTCCTATGAGACAGATATAGGTCCTTCAGATGATTTTTCAATCACGCTGGTGTCACAACATGGGTGAGGATTTTTTTAGCCTCGGCATTGAAAGAGTTCCGGTCGGTGAAACGATTCAAGTCGACATTCCTTTAAAGTTTGCGGCAGCGGCGAACGGGCTGGCTGCGACCTATGGATGGCGCCTGCAGATTAACGACACCACGGAAATGGATGGAATTGAATTCGCGGATGTATTGATTCAGATGTCGGCCGAGATTGCGCAGGCACGTAGCCGCAATATGCGCAGTCTTCGCGAGGTGATCATTCCCGATACTCCGTGGATAGAGCAACCGCCACTGAAATCAAAAAAATGTGTGCTGTATGGACGATCTCGGCTGACGGAGAGTCTTGAAAGACATTTGATGCTTTTGGATTTTCAACCTCGCATTGAAACCGATCTAAGCAGTTTGGTTTTTCGCGCGGACGAAATCGTCATCGTGGGCACTCAATCCCCTAGGGACTTGGATCTGGTGGCTTGCGCTCTGATTGCGCGATCCTCCCACGTTGCTATTGTGGGGGATGAAAAGCGCGCTCACAGCATCGTAAGGCATTTAAACCGGTCTGCAGAAAAAATGGCCAAGGAGCCTGTCTATTTGCCTGCTGGCGTGGATATTGGGGCTCGGAACGCAGATGAAATGGCTTTGAGTATCGTGGTTGAAATCCTGCTCCGGGGAAAACTGAATTGACATTAAATTCTGTCTAAAAGGGCTTTAAACCCATCATGGGAACAGTTTAAAGCCCCCATTAACAAAGTGATCCCGAAAATGGGAACACTATGTTTCAAAAGCATTGATTCCGAGACTTTATCCGGTTATGTCCCTCTCTCTCGCGGGGATTTGACTATGGTTGAGCTGATTAAAACAGAACTCTTACGTCGTAAAAGAGACAATAAAAACTATTCTCTGCGCGCCTTTGCCGAATTTCTGGAAATCTCTCCAGGTCGACTTTCAGAACTTATTTCTGGGAAGCGTCCCCTCAGTAAAAAAATGAAAGTCAAAATCTCCCAGCGTCTGGGTTTGACAGAAATAAACAATTTGCTGGAGTCGCAGCCCCGAAATCTGACCTTCTCTGATCGCAGCGACTATCATTTTCTTTCCAATGATGCCTTTGCGGTTCTGGCTGATTGGTATCACTTTGCGATTTTATCCTTAGCCGACACCCGAGATTTCCAAGCGGATCCTAAATGGATTGCCAAGCGCTTGGGGATTTCCGCTTTAGAGGCTAAGGAAGCCTTAAACCGTCTTCGCAACGTGGGCGCGATCGAATTCGACGGTTCGAAAATGAAAAAGACTAATAAGAGCGTGCGTGCAGGAAACGGTTTAGACTCCCAGGCTTTACGCATTTCTCATCGTCAAAGTATTGAGCAAGCCCTTTTATCCCTGAATGAAACTCCGACAGACTTGCGTGATATCACCAGCATCACCATGGCCATCGATCTTAAGAAGTTACCACTGGCGAAAAAGATCATTCAGGAGTTCCGTCATAAAATGGCCGACGTGATGGAAGTCGGAAATCAAACCGAAGTTTATAATTTGAATATTCAGCTGGTACCGGTTTCGACAAGAAGGACTTTATGAAAACAGTTTTAGTATTGGTTTTAAGCTTTCTATCATCGCTTGCCTATGGACATTTTATCGATGGCCAAGACCGTGGAAACGGGGGCGATCAGTGTGAAATGCGTATCGCCGTTATTCGCGCTGATTTTGAAAATTGGGTTATTAAAGGGGCGTCGGCGTCGTTAAAGCTTCCCTATGGAATTACTCATGAGCAGTATGCTCGCACGATGCTCACTCAAATGTCGACCGCGACAGTCAGTTGCACCGAGACGGTCTTGACGGTGGGAGCCGCTGAAAAAACGTGTTTGAATTTCACAGATGGGCAGGGAACTCCGCGTATTCTTTGTAACGTCGATCGCTTCATGAATGCGATGGCATCAGATCAGTATGTGTTAATTCACCATGAGTATGCGGGGTTGGCAGGTTTTGAAGTCAATGATGGGGAGAAATCAGATTATCGTATTTCTTTTCAGATCGCTGATTATTACCAAGCTCGAGGCGATTCGTCTTTGCAAACGTATCCCACACCAAAATGCTCTTTGGATCCGCTAAGAGCTGTCTCAGACAGAATGGCCACAGCGATTTATGAAAACAAATTGGACTGTGTTCGGTTCCTCGCTCCGCAGTTAGGATATACAGAGCAGGTCTTGGTTTATCGCTATGAGCCTTTGCTTCCAGAACTTTCGAGTCAAAAGTTTTTTATTCTTACTCCATTGGCCTTCGCCGCGGCCTTGGGACGTGTCGAAGTTATAAATACGCTAATCGAAGCAGGATTCAATCCAAACTTTTCCCAGACCTGGGATTACCCTCTGAATGTGGCGGCTATGGCCGGTCAAATAGAGTCGATAAAAGTTTTGGTCGCAAGAGGTGCCGTAATCAATGTCACTGGAAATGGCAAAATCCATCCGCTTCATTCGGCTCTGTCGAATCTTGAAGACAGTACTTATCAAGTCTCTCGCGTCTACGACACCGCCAAAACTCTTTTAGCGTTGGGTGCAAATGCAGATGCGATCAGTACCGGTCATACGACGCTTTCTCGTGCTGCTGAACAATCTTCGTTGATAGATTTGTTGGTCAAAAATGGAGCGTCGGTTTCTACTGTCGATAAATATGGCCGGACAGCGCTTTACTATTGTCGCTCGGAGGCTTGTGTAGGGCGCTTGGTAAAACTTGGCGTCGATGTGAATGCGACTGATAACAGTGGCAGTCGCGCCATCGATATCGTAGCGACCGCAGCAGCAGTAAAGGCATTACTTAATCAGGGCTCATTGCCGCGACGGGAATTGGTTCCTGTTCCCAAAGAGACTGCTCCCTAAATCGTTCCCAAAAATTGGAACAGTATGACCTTTGACTGCCAATGGTAAAATCGAATTTCGTTGCTGGGTTAAAATCTTTCCTCTGAAATTATGATTATGAAATCAGAAACTTCAGGCTTTAATCGCGGTAATAGCTAATGGCTCGAGTTCACTCGTATGAAATCCTTGTGGCTGAATATGAGGCTCGTCGCAGTAAAAATACACGATTCTCTCGCAGAGCCTTTGCGGCCTTACTACAGGTTTCCAGTGGTCGACTTCATGAAATCATGAAGGGACAGCATCCCATCACTTTGAAAATGGCAAAAAAAATTATAGCCAAACTGACCTTCGATGAAAAAAAAGCGGACTATTTTTTGCGTTTGGTAGAAAGTGAAGCGTACCTTCGAGTAGATGGCCGTAAGAGAGTTCGTCCTAAGAGCACGCGCTTGTTATCAGAGGATGAATTTGCCCTGGTCAGTGATTGGGAATACTTTGCCTTAATGGCGCTGGCAGAGACCGCCACATTTCGGTCCGACATTCCCTGGCTGGCTAAGAAGTTGGGTATTTCTGAGAAGCGCGCAGCCGAAGTTGTTGCACATTTGCTCAAGCAGGGATTGTTCAACAGGGATGAGGCCGGCAGATTCAAAAATACCTACACCTCGATGACGACCCTCATAGACATTCCTTCAGAAGTGGTCAGAAAAGCCAATATCGAATGTATCCGTCAAGCCATTGAAAATGTCGATAGAATCGACGTGATGAAAAGAGACGTTTCTTCTTTGACTCTGCCCGTGGACATGGAGCGAATCTCTGAAGTCAAAGCTCTGATCCGTGAGTTTAAAAGCAAGGTCACAGCACTTATGGCCAAAGAACAAACGACAGAAGTTTATAACTTAAATATTCAGTTCATTCCCGTTTCTGAAATCGGAATATAAAAAGGGCTCGCGAGTCCCGCGAGCCCTTACAACTGACTCCTCCCATGGTGGGGGATACTTTTTCGACTCTTCCTTTAATCGAGGAACCATATCTTCCATGGGAACAATCACCAAAAAACACACATAGAACTTATCGGTTGTTTACCGACAGGACTTCTGTTCCGTACAGGAAAGTATGTCGGAAGTGTTCTCAATCTTGATTTTCAATTTGGGAAATATGTCGGGATTTGATCAGAATATGGATGTTCCCTGTTTTTATGCATTCAAATCGAAGCTAAGAGGCTTTTGTTTAGTAATCAAAATAAGATAATGAAGTCGATTTTAGGACAAACAATCAAAGGAGATTGAAATGAAGGTTTTAAAACTGGCTCTTGGTGTTCTTGCGTCTGTCGCAATTTCGCAAACGGTTCATGCGGCTGCCGATTATTCGGATTCTGCTGCGAATGAAATGCAGAAAACGGGACCAAATACTCTGGAAAAAACGGGCTCTATCGAAGCCCGCGCGCAGGTAGTTAAAATCGATAAAAAGACTCGCGAGATCACTTTTAAACCTGAAGATGGTGAAAACGTGACCGTCGTCGCAGGCCCAGAAATTAGAAATTTCGACCAAATTAAAAAAGGCGACACCCTTAAAGTAAACTACATGGAATCTTTGGTGTTGGAACTTAAGAAAAAAGAAAAAAAGGATAATGGGGTGGTAGCAACCACTGATATCGTTCGTGCAGCGCCAGGAGAAAAACCAGGCGGTCACGTGGTGCAACAGCTGTCTGCGACGGGTACTGTAACAAAAGTGGATAAAAAGAAACAGGAAGTGACGGTCAAAGGTCCTCGTCGTACGATCAGCTTCCATGTGAAAGATCAAAGCGTTCTGGATGAATTGAAAAAGGGCGATCAGATCGAAGCCAAGTACACTGAAGCGTTAGCTGTTTCAGTCGAAACGATCAAACGCTAAACCAAAAAGCCCACAAAAAGAAAACCCCGGCTTGAACCGGGGTTTTTTATTTTTAACGACCTGCGGGCGGAGAGCTTGGATTCGGAGAGCCTGGAGAAATCGGCGCTCCACTGCTGCCCGGAAGTTGATTTGTATTGGGCATGTTGTTTGATGATGGCGAAGAGTTCGTGTTCCAATTGCGATTGGATGGATTGGAATTGGTGTTCTGTGAATCTCTCATGGTATCTGTTGTGGAATTTGTGGGCGCTGAAGCACTCCCACTCATCGGACTTGGGCGATTGATCCCAGGATTGGTTTGGCTTGGATTTGTCTGGCTGGGATTTGGATTATTCCCTTGATAGGTACCAGGGTTTGCCATTTGCTGCTGCTGTTGAGTTCTATAGGGATCGTTTTGAGAAGTTTGTGCGCCCGCTGACGCCGCAATCATAGTCAATGCGGAAAGAGTTACGAGAGTTTTCATAGGCTGTCTCCTTTAAAGAAAGATCCCGCTTTTCAGCGGGATCTTCGACTGAACTTAGTGATTCGGATTTTGAGTTGTGCTCGAACTAGAGCTTGCGCGCTTTCCCGCGGACGAACCTTTCGCTGAAGAAGTGCTGCCGTCCGTGCTAGACTCGCTGGCGCTGGATTCATTTTGTGAAGATGAAGACGACCAGTCATGCGTGGATTCTTTTTGAACACGAATGTTATTTGTTACGTCTTTGACTGAAGAAACACGCTCTGCCAAATCCTCTGCCATGTGCTTCATTCGACGTTCTGTCACCGTGCCGGACAAAGTGACTTCGCCATTTTTTACTTCAACTTCGATGTCGTTTGCATCGATTTCTGCATGGCGAGTCAACATGTCACATACGTCTTCTTTGATACGGTCATCGGAACGTGTGTAAGATTTTGGACCGCGGCCTTCAAAGCTTGCGCTGCTTGAGCTGCGACGGGCTTCATCACGACCTTGACCACCACGGGAAGAACCATAGCTGTCTTCACGCAGGCGATCGCCACGGCCTGAATAAGATTGAGAGCCTGTATAGTCACGGTCTGAATAATTTTGAGAGCTATAGTCTCTGCTGTAACTGCCATAGCTAGGTGAAGAGTCAGATTCTCTGTCTTCGTTAAAACGCGAGCTTTCATAGCTGCGACCATAAGACGAGCCTTGATTGTTGCGGTCTGAACCATAACGATCCCAACCACGATCACTGCGATAGTCGCCACGATCAGAACGAGAATCACCACCGCGGCCGAAGTTCATGCGGTTGCGGCTGTTGTAATCGCGACTATTGCCAGAGTTTGTGTCGTAGTCGCTGGTTGCCTGCCAGTTATTTGAATAACGGTCTTCGTTGGAATTGTAACGATCGGAACCATAGCGAATGTCGCTATTGTTGTTGCTGCTGCCACGGCCGTAAGCTCCGCGTGTACCGCCTTCAAAGTCCCAGTCACGACGGCTGCTGGATCCGCCTTCCATGTTATAGTCACGGGCGTTTTCATCTTCATTGTAGCTGGAAAAATTTCCTCGTTGTGAATCTCTGTCACCACTCCAGCGGGATTCGTTTCTTGAAGAATAAGATCCTTGTGATGAGTAAGGACGACGGCTTTCGTTTCTATTTGATTTATTGTACATAAATACTCCTTTTTAGTTGGAGTATCTAAGATCTACCTGTCGTTGCTGTCTGCCAATTCCGGTTGTTCAAATACAACAACTGATTCTGCGGTTTGAAGAAATCGCAAATGCTAGATAGCAATGATGCTACGAATCCACGGCTGATGTAATTTTCCTCGGCCGATTTCGATACGCACTTTGCTTCCAAGTTGCAACTGTTCATACAGTTGCGAAGAGATCGTAATATCCAGGGGCAGAATGATTTCCTGCGCGGGAGGATTCGGAGAAATTTGGATGTGGTAGGTGATATAGTGTCTTCCGCGACGACGGCGATGCATTTGCGTATAATGACCTTCGACGGAAGCTTCGATGATCGTGCTGGGTGAACGATCCAGATGAATATTGATGTCAGAGAAAAGTGCGATGCCGCCGATGGGAATGCTGAAGGCTAAAATCAACACGCCTTCAATGATAATTCGGTGTCCGCGGGAAGATCCTTTGAAAACCCAAAGAATCAGAACGATCAAGCTGAGGGATAAAAACCCCGCGAATATCAACGCAACTTTTGCCATCGCATTACTGTTTATATAAACGTCTTCGTGAAGAACCGCCCATTGCATCAGACTTGAAAGACTGTAGCCCGCGAAGCTCCAGATCAAGGCTTCGGCAATAAGTGCTTTGATGAAAAACGGATCAAATTCTTTGGGCTGTCTTTGAATTTCTTCAAGTTGTTTGGAAAGCGCTGCCAATAGATTTGCCGAGCTCACATCGACCCGGTGGTCTCCATGGAAATGGACTCGCAAAAGATTTCCATCGCAGAAAATATATTCACAGCCATTATTAAAAAGCTCCATGATCAGGCGACGTGATTCTCGATCATGCTGAATCTTGCGCATGAAGGAAGAACTATCGGAGGCGATATAAACCAAATCATCGAAAATTAAATCTTGAGTCTGGATTTCGTCAGCCAGACCCCAATTTTTAAAAAAGCGGTCCATCTTGGATTCACGAGTGAGTTTGAAAATGACTTTGCTGGGAAAAACGCGGTTCCACGAAGTGGCTTGCACGGTGCCCTGCTTGTTTGTCATCACATTCGTGAAGAGTTCTATGCCATCGTGCATAGATTTATTGTCAGCAACGATTTTGATGCGTCGATTGCTAAAACGGATAGCAAACGCAACAGCGCTAAAAAGAAGTTTAAGAATGAGCCACATGGGTCAATTGTATTCTGTTTTGTGCGAACTACGAAGCAAAACTTGTCTTTTAAAACTTTCGACAGCAGGGTTTCAGCTCTTTTCAGTCTTCTTTTATAATTAACTTTTGTATGAAAGGGGATTCCCATGCGCCAAAAGGTCACGGTTCTTTTTTTAGCATTTCTTTTTGCGGCCTGCTCCCATAAGTCTGAACCCAGACAATTCTTTGGAGAGGACTTAACCATTCTGAAGGGGGCGCGCCTGGTTGATGGAATGGGAACTCCGGCGCGGTATAATGTGAATATCATCCTTAAGGACGATCGCATTAAGGCCATCTTGGATGCGAAAGAGCCCCTTCCGACACGAACCAAGGTATTTGAGTTAGAGGGTAAGACGATCATGCCAACTTTGATGTCGTCTCATGTCCATTTGGGTATGACGAATGGTGTGCAATCGGGTTCTCGCGAAATAAATGAAGTGAACGACCTTCGTCAGCTCTATAAATTTGCAAAATATGGCGTCGGCACGGTTCTGTCACTGGGGACGGACTTGGATGTGATTTATAATATTCGCGCCAACAGTCAAAAAACCGACAGCACGTTGCCTTTGGTTTTGACCGCCGGTCGAGGATTCGGAGTTCCTGGTGGAGCACCACCCGCGGCCATGGGGATCGACCAAGTGTACCGTCCTAAAAATGTCGCCGAAGCAAGAAAACAAGTCCGAGAGCTTGCAGCTAAAAAACCGAATGTAATTAAGATTTGGGTGGATGACTTTGATCACTCCATGAAAAAGAAAATGGAACCGCAGATCTATCAGGCTATCATTCAAGAAGCCCATACAAATAAAATTCCGGTGGTGGCTCACGTGTACTATCTTGAGGATGCAAAATTGCTGGCGCAAGCAGGGGTGGATGCGTTTGGGCATAGTATTCGTGATCAGCCAGTCGACATGGAGCTGATGTCCTTAATGAAACTGCACAACATCGCCTATATTCCGACACTGTCACTGGATGAAGCAGGTTTCGTGTTTGCAGAAAAACCTGCGTGGATGAAAGAAGATTTTTTCCGGGGCGCCTTGGATCCGGGTATTGAAGATTGGTTGAATAAAACCTATAAATCCAAAGCCTCCTCCCGTGAAGATCTAAAAATGGCAATGAAAAACGTCATGACATTATATAAGTCGGGCATCGTCGTGGGACTGGGCACTGATTCCGGAGCGAACTTACAACGCATCCAAGGATTTTCTGAACACCGCGAATTGCAGCTTTTGGTTGAGGCCGGTTTGACACCCGCCGAAGCCATTCGGGTGGCTACGGTCAACAACGCCAATATCCTGGGTATTGCCAAAGACTATGCGGGAATCGCCGAAGGCATGAAGGCGAATCTTTTGATTTTAGATGGCGATCCTACGGAAGACATTACCAACACTCAAAAGATTCATTCGGTTTTTATAAATGGAAAACTTATCGAAAGACGTTAAGACAAAAAGTAATGGCCGCCGCATTGATAAAATCAATGAAGCAAGATCCCACCAAAGGCACAATCAAAAACGCTTTGGGTGCGGGTCCGTATTTTTGCGTCAAGGACTGCATGTTGGCCATGGCGTTCGCTGTTGTTCCCATCATAAATCCTGTATACCCGGCAGCGATCACCGCAGATTCATAGTTGTTCCCGGCAATCCACATCACCGGACCCAACGCCGTTAATACAACCAATAGAGTTTGAACCAGCAAGAATATCAAAATCGGACCGGCAGCGTTTTGCAGCTCTTCGAGTCTTAAGCTCATGATGGCCATGGCGATAAAGAGTGTCAGTGATACGGAGCCAATTTCTTCAATCCACTCCGATTTGATTTTGAAAACCGATGTCGCATCTTCAATATTTCTAAAAGCAGCAGCGATTACCATTGATCCAATATAGATCGGTAAAGTCACACCTAATGAGCTGATCCAGGAACTCAGCGTGGTTCCTAAACCTAAAATCAGGCAAAGACCCAAGGCATGATATAAAAGATCGCGACCCGGAACGAATTTTAAAAGCTGAGAGTCATCGACTTTCACATTTACCGCCGATTTATCGCTTTTTAGATTTCTTTTGTTAATTAAATAGGTCGCAAGGGGAGCGCCGACCAGGCCACCCAATACGATGCCTCCCATCGCCGTGGTCAGTCCAATCACCGATGCGTTTTCAATTCCGATAGCTGCAAATGCCGGAGCAAAAGCCAACGCGGTACCGGGGCCGCCGGTTAAAGCAACAGGTCCGGTTAAGACTCCCACCAAAGGATTGAGATCCATGATTTTTGCGGCACTCATGCCGGCCACGATTTGCAGAATCAATCCGGCAATGGCTAACAAAAGAAAATAAAATACGCCGCGGCCTCCCTGCTTTAACAATTTGAAAGAGGCGGCATAGCCCACAGACGCAAAGAAAGCGATCATCAATGTCGTTTCAAAAGTTTTATCAAACTCGATGGAAAATAAATTCTGTGATTTTAAGAATGAAATCACCATGGCCACAAGTAAGCCACCCACCACGGGCGAAGGAAGATTGTACTTATCTATAAAGTGAAACTTGGATTTCAAGTAACGACCAAAATAGACCACAAGGGCTGCAAGACCGGCTGTTTGAATGGCTGTAAAACTCATATGTTTAGGCTAGTCTCTGTCTGAGTCACTGTCCAGTGCGCATTGCGGTAATGGGTTTACAAGCTCCCGGAAACCACATAGATTGATTTCATGATTCGCGCCTTAGCCATCCAGATGATGTTCCTAATCAGCCTCTTCAGTGCTTGGAGTGTGGGCTATGCGTCTCAGTTTGATGACTGTTGCATCGAGCGACTTTCGCAAAGCACTGAATCTCATGTTTCGGAAACTAAAAGCAAAGCAGTTGCAACTATCGCGGGACATCCTGATGATTGTGCCGCTCGTTGCGATGATTGTGTTATCTGCCAGGCACAATGCAATCAGCACGGCGTTGTCACATTTGTGACTCCCGAGTTTGGCTTCGATTTAGCACAAGCACATGATTCTAAGTTTATTCATTCCTATTCGGATATTGATCCCACGGTTCTGAAAGAACCTCCTCGAGCATAATTCACTTACGGCGTTTCTGCCGTTTTTTTGCAATCACAGTTTATTACGTATTTCCGTCTGCGTTTTTTGAACGTCAGATTTCGGAGTTCAATAATGAAGTTCTTAATAACAAGGCCCATGGCGTGGGTCTTATGTACTTATTTAATTTTCATGGGCATCAAAGGATATGCAGCGAATGAGCAAAAAGAGGCTGGCCATCATCAGCATGGCAGCCATCCTGAATGCCCCCTTCCTCAATCGGCTATGGATATCTTAAAGTGCGCCAGTGAAAACCACCCACGTATTCGGGCGGCACTTTTAGATGAACAGGTCCAAAGCGAAGTCGAAAAAAAAGAGGCTCAAATCCCTAATCCCAGTCTGAATCTTGAATCCGTAGCGGGGGAGATGGGAAATGTTTCCCGAAAGGAAACTAAGATCTCTCTGATGCAACCTTTAGAACTGGGTGGCGCCCGCAGTGCGCGAATTGATCTGGCAAAAGCCCATACCTATCGCACCCGTGCGGAGTTTGAAGAAGTGCGCGCAGATATCATGATTGAGACCGTGATAAATCTGTATCGGCTGTATCAATTGAAATTACAGGCGGAAAGCAGTGAACGTACGATTCAAGCGTATCAAAATAGCATTAACTCTTTAAAACGTCGGGCTGCTCTTTCTCCCGAGCAAAGGGTTTCCCTGTCGGTTTTCCAAATGGCGTTAGCAGAAGCCAAGCTTCGTGAACTGTCCATTACAGAGGAACGACGATCATTGTCGCATTACTTTCATATGGCCACGGGAAATTCCTATGAAGAAATCAAGGGAGTTTTGCCCAATCAATATAAATGGCCGACACTGGCAGAATCTGCCGAGATCAAGTCTCCTGCGAAAGCTAAGGCCCTGGCTGAGCAGATGGCAGCTGAGGCTCAGTTAAGTCAGGAGCAGGCGAGTTCGTGGCCGGTATTGGCAATTGGGCCCATGGTACAAATGGAAGAAGAGGGGAATGACAAAGCAAACCTTTATGGTTTGCAGTTAAGCTTTCCGTTACCTCTATTCAATGTCAATGGTGGCGGTCGTAAAGCCGCACAACGGGGCGTACAAAGATCCCAGGAACTTTTGAAAATCACCGAACGTGTTCAATCCCACGAGCGAGAAGAAATTCTGCATAACTATGAAGACAGTCTGAAGGCTTTAAATCAAAGTCCCCAGTTCAATGAGATTGACCAGGAAAATCGTAAAAATCAAAAACTCGCTGCGAGCGGGTTGATCCCGGCAAGTCTTGCCATTGAGGCCCAACGCTCTAATGCAGAGCTGATTAAAACTTTGCAGGAGCGCGAGCTTAAAACCCTGCAGGCACTTTGGACCATCTACAAGTTAGACGGTCGTATTTTATCGGAGAGTTTATAATGAATAAATCAAATTACCTTTTATTTTTTGCGATATCTTTTTTCACTGCGAATTTGGCGTGGTCTTACAATACCAATAAAAGTGCTGAAAAACAGCACGAAGAACATCACGATGAGCACGGCCACGAAGAAAAAGAAAAGATCCTAAAACTTTCAGACAAGGCCAAATCCCATTTAAAAGTGGAGTTTGCCAACGTCACTGGTAAAAGTCCGTGGATCTTACCACGCACAGCTTTGGTACAAGTCAAAGATCGTACCGGAATTTATAAAAAACACGGTAACACTTTAGAGTTCATCGAAATTCAAATGGTGAAACTGGATAAAGATAAATTCACCTTCACAACCCAGGATCTTCAAAGCGGAGACGAAGTGGTGGTTCACGGCACGCATTTTGTTCGTATCATTGAATCAGAACTCAATTCAGAGCCCGCAGGCCACAGTCACTAGGAGGCAGCATGATTTCTAAACTGATTCGTCTGTCCATCTCCTATCGCTGGCTGGTGATTTTATTTACCTTCGTCGTCGGGATTTTTGGCTGGTACTCTTTTACTAAGCTTCCCATTGACGCTGTTCCTGACATTACCAACACTCAGGTGCAAGTGAACACTCAAGTGGAGGCACTGGGTCCTGAAGAAATTGAACGTGTGGTGACCCGCCCCGTGGAAACAGCACTGAATGGGATTCCCGGTGTTACAGAAGTTAGGTCTTTAACCCGCTTTGGACTTTCGCAAGTGACGGTGGTATTTGAGGATCGCACCGATATTTATCGCGCGCGTCAGTGGGTTTCTGAAAGACTGCAAAGCGTGACGGATAAACTCCCGAAAGGCTCCAAGGTAGAGATGGGACCTGTGACTTCCGGACTCGGTGAAATTTATCATTATGTGGTCGAAGCCGAGAAAGTCGAAACAGGTGAGCGTCGGATCAAGCAATTGATGGAACTTCGTGCATTGCAAGACTGGTACATTAAGCCGCGTCTATTAAATGTCAAAGGTGTGGCTGAGGTAAATTCCATTGGGGGTTACGAGAAGCAATTTGTGATTTCTCCGAATCCGCAAAAGATGGCGGCTTATGGCTTGCACTTTGATGATTTCAAAGATGCCTTCGCAAATATCAATCAAAATGTGGGCGGAGGATATGTTGAACAAACCGGGGACCAATTTTTAATTCAGGGGATCGGTGTTTTTAAATCGCTTGCAGATATCGAAGACGTCACCGTTAAGACTTTGGAAAATGGCCGAGTCATTACCGTTCACGATGTTGCTTCTGTTGGTATCGGTAAGGAACTCCGCACGGGAGCCTCTTTGCACAATGGTCGCGAAGTCGTGGTCGGGACTGTGTTGATGCTTTTAGGAGAAAACAGTCGCACGGTCGCTTTGCGCGTGTCTGAACAGATGGAGCAGGTAAAGCACTCCTTGCCGGAGGGTTATAAGATTGAAGTCGTTTACAACCGTTCGGAGTTAGTAAATGCGACTTTAAGAACAGTGGAACATAATCTTTTGATGGGCGCCTTTTTGGTGATCCTGGTTCTATTCATTTTAGTCGGGAATTTCCGAGCCGCTTTAATCACGGCGATCGTGATTCCACTGTCTCTTTTATTCACATTTATTCTGATGCGAAGATTTGGTATCTCCGGAAATCTGGTTTCCCTGGGAGCGTTGGACTTTGGGATCATTGTCGACGGCGCGGTGATCGTTCTGGATAACTGTGTTCGTCACGTCCATGATAAAACCCAAACTCTTAAGCGCAGCCTTACGCAGTCAGAGTTGGATGATACCATTCACGAGGCCACCACAGAAATCCGTACCAGTGCAGGCTTCGGTGAATTGATCGTGGTCGTGGTCTTTTTGCCAGTCTTTGCGTTTGTTGGCATTGAGGGGAAGATGTTCATCCCGATGGCATCGACGTTTATCTTCGCGATTTTAGGCGCACTGATCATGTCATTCACTTTCGTTCCGGCACTGGCGACTATGCTCTTAAAAGGAAAAGTCGAAGACAAAGAACCCTGGATTATGCACAAGCTTTACACCTGGTATGAACCTGCTCTTGCCTGGAGTTTAAAAACTCAACGGGCCATAATGGCAGGTGCGATCATCGCGGTGGTCTTAGGTGGTGTGCTTTTTTCCAGATTGGGAGGGGAGTTTTTACCTCAGCTGAACGAAGGATCCCTCGCAGTGCAATTGATCCGTCCGGTTTCAGTGGGACTGTCACACTCGGTGGCGATGGAGGAAAAGTCCCATGAGATTATTCAAGCTTTCCCCGAAGTTAAAGATGTTTTTGCGCGCATTGGAACGGCCGAGATTTCCATGGATCCCATGGGACCCAATATCGCAGACACTTTCGTGATGCTAAAACCGGTGAAAGACTGGCCCCGCATAGAAGGAAAGAAACGCACCAAGGAGGAATTGGTCGCTGCGATCCAAAAAGAACTCCAGGAGAAAGTTCCCGGCCAAACTGTTTTAATGAGCCAACCGATACAATTGCGTTTTAATGAATTGATGGAGGGCACCCGCGCCGATGTATCCTTAAAAATTTTTGGTGAAGACCAGGAAGTCCTGCAACAAAAAGCTCAGGAGATCGTCGAGATCCTGGAAAAGATTGAAGGTTCCGGTGATGTCGAACTTGAAGGCAAAGGTATGGTCAATGTTCTGGAAGTCACTCCAGATCGTCAGGCCTTGCGCAAGCTGGGTCTTTCTTCCGCAGAAGTCATGCAAACAGTCAGCCTTGCCATGGGCGGTGAGCAGTTGGGAGTGTTTTATGAGGGTGCTCGCCAAGTGCCGTTGGTGCTTCGCCTGGATGAAGAGCATCGTCAGGATTTGAATGCGATTAAATCTTTACCTGTCGGAGTGGGAACGAACTTAACGAAACCTCTTCACACTGTTGCCACCATCGGCTTTAAAGAATCACACAGTTCCTTTAGTCGTGAACAAACTCAGCGCCGGTTGGCGATTTTGATCAATCCTCGCGGCCGAGATACCGAGGGCTTTGTCAAAGAAGCGCAGGTCAAAGTCGCTGAGGCCGTCAAACTTCCGACGGGATACTATGTGCAATGGGGCGGAAACTTTAAAAATTTGCAGGAGGCAAAATCCCGTTTGATGTTGTTGGGGCCTTTGGCATTGCTTTTAGTCGTCTTGATGATTTTTGCTGCCTTTAAAAACTGGATTGAAACGGCACTGATTTTTCTTTGTATTCCGCTCGCCCTTATTGGTGGGGTGCTGGGGTTGCTCATCGCAGGATTACCGTTCAGTATTTCCGCGGGCGTGGGATTTATTGCTCTCTCTGGGATTGCTGTTTTAAATGGAGTTGTCTTAGTCAGCTACTTTAATGAACTTCGTAAGAAAGGTGAAAGTGGGGAGAGCCTGGTGAAAAAAGGTGCTTCCTTACGTTTACGACCGGTCTTGATGACGGCATTGGTGGATATCTTTGGCTTCTTGCCCATGGCGGTTTCATCCAGCATGGGAGCGGAAGTTCAAAAACCTCTGGCATCGGTCATCATTGGCGGGATTATCAGTTCAACGCTTTTGACATTGATTGTTTTGCCAGTGCTTTATCGCGCTGCTGATAAAAAGAATTGGCTGAAACACTCAGCATCTGATTCGAGGTAAGTCCGTACCTGTTAGAAAAATATAATAAAAAAGGGAGCTCCGAAAGGGCTCCCTTTTTTTGTGTCGAGATTAAACTTCAGTCGCATCGTGGCCGAAGACTTTGTGGTACTTCGCCATGAACCAAACCGAGAATCTATGGACGTACAAGTGAAGAGCTGGAATCACATAAAGTGTCAGCAATGTGGAACTGATTGTACCACCGATAACAACGATACCTAAGCTCGTACGGGATTTAGAAGCCTCATTCAGGCCGATCGCAACAGGGATCATACCCGCAATCAAAGCAAGCGATGTCATGATGATCGGACGCAAACGAGTGAAGCCCGCATGAACCAAGGCCTCATTCGGAGTTTTACCTTCTTTTTGTTGCTCCATCGTCGAGTCGATCAACAAGATCGAGTTCTTCGTCGCAAGACCCATCAACATCACGCAACCAATCATCGAGAACAAGTCGAAGCTTGAACGTGTGATAAACAGGCTTAAGAAGGCTCCGCAGGCTGCCAATGGAATTACGGCCATGATTGTCACTGGAGTGATGAAAGATCCATACAAGCTCGCTAGAACCAGATAAATAAACATCACACCCAAGCCCATAGAGACCAGGATGTTTTGCATAAGCTCCGCAAAGCGTTCTGCTTCACCCACGAAACTGAATGTCACGCCTGCCGGTGGTTTTAGTTCACCTTTAGTCAATGCAGTTAGTTCCGTCATCACCCCACCAATACCTTTACCACCGGGAGTGATATCGGCAGAAAGCTGGATGTAACGATTGCGGTTTTCACGCAGGATTTGGGAAGGACCTTGGGATGCTTTCACTTCCGCCACGTTTGCCAGTGGAACCAAGCGATTGTTCAGGTTCGGAACTTTCAAGTTTCCGTACTCTTTACGCAAGTCACGTTGATCCGGTTGTAAGCGAACGCGCACGTCATAGCTCACACCATTTTCACGGTAAATCGCTGGTGTGAGACCTTCAATCAAAGTACGAAGCTCATTACCGATGCTGGTTAAAGTCACGCCGGACATTCTGGCAATATCAGGCTTCATTTTAATCTGGAACTCTGGTTTACCCACACGGAATGAAGTATCGGGTTGGGACAAACTTGGGTTCTCTTTCAATTTTGCCAAAACCTTGTTCGAGTAATCGATCAAAGCATTCATATCTTGACCGACGATGTTCACGTTGAACTGACGGCTGTTCTGCTGACCCGGATTGTCGGTCACGATGATGTTATACTTCGCAAGCAGGTCTTTGTACTCTTCACGAAGAACTTCCTTCATTTGCGTCGTATTTTTCTTACGCTGCTTTGAAGGTACCAGACGGATGTACAAGTTCCCTTTGTGAGCTTCACCATTGGAAGAACCGATTTGGGCTAGAACATCTTCGATCTCTTTGTGTTTTTTCAGGCGGTCTTCGAGAGTTTTGGCAACTTCATCGGTACCGTCAAGGCTCGCTCCCGGAGGAAGCTCGAACATCACAAAGAATTCACCGTTATCCTGCGGTGGTAAGAACGTGAATGGTACAAAGCGGGCGATAAAGATAGAGAATATAAAGATCCCGATCGCACCCAGGATCGTCTTCATGGGATGAGCCAATGACCATTTAAGGGATTTGACGTATTTTTCTTCCAAACGAGATTGGAAGCGATCAAAAGCTTTCAAGGCTCTCTTGTTCCAAATACCGAATTTAGAAGTCGGCTCTGCATGGGAATGCGAACCCGCAACATAAGCTGAAAGGGCCGGGGCCACGAACAAACCGTCAAACAAAGATACGATCATCGCAAAACAGATCGTCAAACCAAACTGTTTAAAGAACTGACCAACGATACCTTCCAAGTTTCCGATCGGACCGAAAACTGCAAGGATGGTTAGAGTTGTCGCGATAACCGCAAGAGTCACCTCTTGTGTACCGACCACGGCAGCCTTTTTAGGGGACATGCCAGCTTCAAGTTTACGGAAGATATTTTCCCGCACCACGATGGCATCATCCACCAAAAGACCTACAACTAACGACATCGCAAGCAAGCTCATGATGTTGATCGAGAATCCAAAGATACCCATCACGATACACGCACCCAAAAGGGAGTTCGGCAAAGCGAAGCCTGTGATCAATGTCGATTTCATTGAGCCCAAGAAGAAATAAACCACGATGATGGTTAAAATCACACCGAACAAAATGGATTCGTACACGTCATAAACGTTGTCGCGAATTTTCTTACTCGTGTCCTGAGTGATTTTCATGGAGGCTGCGATGTTTTGATCCGTCAGCTGCTGGTTGATCTTTGTGACTTTGGCGCGGATGTCATCGGCAACCTTTACGGAGTTTGCTCCGGATTGACGATAGATCGCAAAGTTCACTGACTTTTTACCATTCAAGCGGGTGCGAGTGGACTCATCTTGAAGGGTGTCCGTGATTTTACCTAAAGTGCTGATTGAAACCGGGTGATAGACGTCAGCCAAGCGCAAAACCGTATTACCGATTTCAGCAATGGACTGATATTGCGCAATCGTACGGAAAGAATACTGTGTATTGCCTTCGTCGATTTTACCTGCAGGAACGTTACGCCCACCGGATTGCAAAGCCCCATTGATGCTGGTAGCGGAAACGTCGGCGGCATTCAATTTATTGTAATCAAGGCTGACATGGATTTCGCGCTTACGACCACCCAGGATTTCAACTTGACCCACTTGCGGGACTTGCTCGAACTGCGGAGAGATCACCTCTTTAGCCAAGTCGTATAATTTTCCGTCTTCCATATCAGAAAGAAGGGTGATGTACATAATGGGAGCATCAGAAGGGGAGACCTTACGGATAACCGGCTGGTCGATGTCATCAGGGAGTTCGCGCATCACGTTTTGAACTTTCGCGCGGACTTCTTGTTCGGCAAAGTTCAAATTCGTTTTCAAAGAAAACTCAACCATCACCACAGAAACAGAATCCATGTTTTGCGAAGAAACTTTTTGCACGCCAGAGATCGTGGCAAGTTCATCTTCCAAAACTTTGGTAACTTCAGTTTCAATTTCCTGAGGACCCGCACCACCATACGTTGTTTGGACAACGACGGTTGGGAAGGTGACGTCTGGAAACAAATCGATAGGAAGACCTTTTAACGAGATCATACCTAGGGTAAGCATCAGAATAACAATTGATAAAATAAAAACGGGCTGACGAACGGAAAGTAATGCTGGTGACATAGTGGATCGGAAACTATCAGGTCGCCGGAAAAAGACAACAGAATCTCAATTCAGGATCCAAAGCAATCCCGGTATCCGGCAACGATGTACATGGCATTTACTTACAAAAGCATTTAAAGGTGAACTATTGGCGGTTTCTGCAAAGTCCTTCTCGAACCTTAGCAGGAGTGAAGTTATAGATCATAACTCCGCCATCTTTAAGTAAGCTTGATTTTAATTGATCCAGATAAAGGGGACGGCCACCCATTTCGTCGGCATAGCCCAGTTTTCGGGATTCGAAAGTTCCCTGAACACCTAAGCATCCAGCGGTAAATGTGTAGGGATTCCATCCATGAAGCAGAACGCCACGGCCATGAATGTCTTTATTTCCAGCTTCAAGGCCATCCAATTCGATACCATCTTTGATGTTTGCACTGCGAGGTGGGTCATATCTGCGGGTAACGATAGCTCCATTCGGGGTTTTTTGGGAGCTCGTGCCTGCACCGAAGCCACCGGCTCCGCGGGAGACAGGAATGGGGTTTTTATCGAGGACTTGAGCCACCTGGCCTTGGGAGTTAAAGAAGTACATTTTGCCAGTCATTTCACCGTCGGCGAAATCATTAAAAATAAACGTGTCTGAAGTGACTTTGCCGGAAGCTTTGTTCTTTTTATAAGCGTCTAACGCCATTTGCAGACCGCATTTGAATGTTGGATCATTTTTGACTGAATCCGGAAGGTCTGCACACACATTGTCCTGACCCGACAAAGTGCGGTTCGTATTTGTTACCAAGGCAGTTGAAGCTGCTGCAGCAGAAGATTTCGGATCTGTGATATCCGTCGGCGTGACTAACGATTTGGGCTTATCACCCATGCCGAATAGGTTGAGGAACCAATCGAAAAAGTTGAACTTACTAGATTGGTAAACAGGCGCATCATAATTCAAAGTACAAGTGCCTTTAGAGACACAGCCTTGATCCGCGGAATTTAGAGAGGATTTGTTCAATACCAAATCACCGCTGTTGGCCAGGGATTTTAAAGTCGTGGAATCGGCAGAGCTGTCATTGTTTTTAATGGATTGAACTTCATACAGTGAATCATTGGATACTGTTTTAAAGCCAGATTCCGTTGTGGAGTCGGTCTGGTTGGGATTGAAGAAGGTGTTTTTATTGCCCACCGATTTCACAGAGATTTGCGAGCCTTTGGAAATCGCTCCCAAGGGTTGAATTGCACGGTAAGTGGTTTGCGCAAAAGCCTGTGCGCTTAACAAGATAAGGAATGTACTGAGGATGAATTTCATAGCTTTAGTTCCTTTATTTACTTAATCACCAATCGGTTTATTCAGAGGGTTCCTTTAGATAACGGAGGGCATCCTGGACTAACGAATGAATCCAAACCAGGACCTCGACTATAGCCTTAATTCATTGAAGTTTGATCAAGCAAGAACCTCACAATTCCGAAAAGAAAGGCATGATTGCTCTTTGGTGTGTGATAGGTCTGATTCTTTCTGCTATATCGGTTTCGATGTTGGGGGCGGCATTTTCAATTGTCGGTCTTGCAGCATTGTTTTCCGGTGCAGCCACAGCCGTCATGCTGATGGCGGGATCACTCGAGCTTTCCAAATTCGTTCTAGCGGCGTATCTTCACCAGCGCTGGAATCATTTGAATGGATTTCTTAAAACATACCTTGTCAGTTCGGTTGTGATCTTAAGTGCGATCACGTCCTTAGGTATTTTTGGTTTCCTTTCTGATGCTTATCAGTCAGCAAGTACCGCTTTAACTGCAGAAGCTATCAAAGTGAGTTCATTGAAAACTCAGCAGGCGAGTGCTCGCGCAGAAATCGATCGTTTAAATAAAGCCGTTGATGAAATCCCAGTCACCCGTGTGACCAAAAGAATCGAAACACGCAAAGAAATCGAACCAGGCATCGCAGCTCTTACAAAGCAAATCGAAAATCTACAAGTGCAGATCACGCAAAGTGATTTACATGTTATTGAGCTTAATAAAAAAGTCGGTCCGTTGGTATTTATCGCCAAAGCCTTCAATCTTGAGATTGATTTGGTCGTAAAATATTTGATTATGCTTTTTGTCTCCGTATTTGATCCACTCGCGATCTGTCTGGTCATCGCAACCAGCGGTGCCTTGCAATCACGCCGCGAAGAAAAAAATCAGCCCACTCAAACTGACTCTGAACCGATTCCCACAGGCGACAACGCCGAAGTGGTAGAAATGCGCTTTGTCGACGACAAAGAGGCGGCGGGGTAGACGGTGTTTCTAACCCGAGTTCTTGAAAAAAAAGCTGTCATCCAAACTTTCGGCACAGCTTTAGTCTTTGCACCTATTGGGAACACACTCGCAAAAATGTCGACCCTTGACGGTGTGTACGGCCAATGGACATTCGACATGTTCAAAAGAGTCATAGCCGCCGGCTCCGTATTTAATCAGATTTTATACGTAGCCACCATCGCCATCGGCTTCTTAATGCTAAGAGGCTCAAAAACTGTATGGAAATATGCCCTGGCACTCCTGGGCGGTTACATAGCCTTGCAAGTATCAGACTTCAAACACGTAAAATCCAGCGGCCTAACCTGGACATTCTTTCTAACTAACATCGCGGTCTTCATGTTCATCGCGGATCAGTTGGTATTTAAAGTAGAAAACACAAAACCAACTCAGAAACCAAAAGAAAAACCAAAGACGCCACCAACAATAGCCAAAGTCCCAGCGCAGACACTAGAAGCTTTTGAAATGACGGCAGTGGCGCCCAGTAGTGCGAGCGCCAAGCAGCAACCCACGACATCAATACAATCAAAAGACGTAGTAAGAAAACTCCAACCCACAGAGTTACCAAAAACCCCAGGAAAAGTGGTCGTCTTACAACCGAAACTCCAGGCAAAACCAAAACACGGAAAAATCCCGCAAGTAAAAAGAAAAATCCTATTCCAATTCGCAGGCCAAAATCCCTGGGGCCAACTCATCTCAATTTCAAACAAGGGAATCCAAATCAAGGGCCTAACAACCCCACCAGAAGAAATCATAGACAGAGAAGTAGATCTCATCCTCACTAAATCTCTGAAGGTAAGAACCAAACTAAAACTAAAAAACGAAGACCACTATTTCTTCGACTACGCCGATCTCAACGAATCAAAGACAAAAGAACTCAACCACTGGCTAAGCACCCTACAAGATTCCAAAGCCGCATAGAGCTTCGATAAATACAATCGAATGAAACGAAGATCGCGTCTGCAGGAAGCCTAAAGGCATAGCCTGCTATGCAGTCGACCTCCGTCGGCGCTGGACGCGCGAACCCGCCAAAGGCGGGCGACGGTGAGCCAAGGATGGCGTGTCGACGGAAGAGAAGGCTATGCCTTTAGGCTTCCTGCAGATCCGTGAACTAAGTTACCAGAACGTCCTGAATTTTCCCCAGAAGTTCCTTGCGGCGTGCAGGCTTAGTAAGAACTCCGTCACAGCCAGCGTCCATACACTTCTGTCCTTCTTCCTTCATAGCATGCGCAGTCAAAGCAATGATAGGCTTGGTATAACCCGCAGCCCGGATGCGGCGAACGGTTTCATAGCCATCCATGATCGGCATTTGAATGTCCATCAAGATCAAATCAGGATTTTGTCCTTCCATCATCTCAATAGCTTCAAGACCGTTGGCCGCCTGAATAATTTCCGAGTGGGTGTTGCGCATATAGCGATCAATCAACAGACGATTGTCGCTAACGTCATCCACCACCAGGATTTTTGCACCTTGCAAATCAACTTCTTTACTTAAGCATTCTACTTTTTGTTCAATGGTTTGAGTCGCAGACTGCGCTTTTTCCAAAAGCATTGAAACTTCAAAGAAAGAACCCTCGTTAGGTACGGAAGAAATAAGTTTTAAATCTCCACCCATCGATTTAGAGAGCTCGCGCGAGATAACCAAACCCAAGCCCGTACCGCCATAGCGTTTGCGAGTTGAAATATCAGCTTGGCTGAAGGGTTGGAAAAGTTTTTTGGCTTCTTCGTCAGAGATACCGATACCCGTGTCGCGGATTTCAAACACTACTCTGTCATGGTGATTGCGATCCGGTTGAATATAACAGTGAACTTTAACGGAGCCCTGGCCGGTAAATTTAATCGCATTGCCCGTGACATTTAAAAGGATCTGCTTAATACGCTCCACATCTGAATTATAGTAAAGCCCTGCAGGTACTTTAGATTCCACCTCTAAAGTGATTCCTTTATCAGAAGCTCTGTGACCCAGAGTTGTCGCGATATCTTTCAGCAAATCATCAAAATTAAATGCCGCCTTCACGAAATGCAGTTGATTGGCTTCAATTTTTGAAAGGTCCAAAATATCGTCAATCAGTCGCAGCAGTAGTTCACCGTTACGGCGGATGGCTGCTAGGGAATCCTGCTTTTCAGCTTCACCTAAATCCTCTTGGACTAAAACATCCGAAAAACCCAAAACCGAAGCCAGGGGAGTGCGGATTTCGTGGGACATGTTCGCCAGGAATTGGGATTTGGAAAGGTTCGCTTGCTCTGCACGTTTGCGCAGAAACTCCACCTCTTCCATTTTCGCTTTCAAAAGTTTGTTCTGACGATCCAGGGAAATAAAAGTTTGAACTTTAGACCGTACAATATACGGATCCAAAGGTTTAAACATCAAATCCACTGCGCCACTTTCATAGCCTTTAAAAATAATATTTTGATCCTGCTGTTGAGCAGTTACAAAAATTATTGGTAGATGACGAGTCTTTTGAATGCCGCGAATAAACTGTGCGAGTTCAAAGCCACTCATGTCGGGCATTTGCACGTCTAACAGTGCCAATGCAAAGTCGTGATCTAACAGAAGAGAAAGAGCCTGCTCCGGTTTGTTGGCCGTGATTAGCTCAAGATCATCCGCCTTGATCAATTCGCTCAATGCAAAAATATTATCGGGGTTATCATCCACAATAAGAATCTTCGTTTTGTCCACATTTCCCCCGTGTTTTGAATTCTGCCCAATGGCACTTACTTTCAAAACTTTCATGTTGAATATTTAACAACCAACTTTGGTTTGTTTCCTAGCATTTTATTGTTACTAAAATGCAATCTATAACTCTATTTATGGAAGGTGCGCAACGCGCGCGCCTTCTGATAAATTTTGTCTTCCTTATTAAGTTCATCAAATCCGTCTGCACAGGCAGAGAATCGAATGCTCTCTTTGCTTCCCAACCCCAGGAAAGCGCGGGACGCGAGGGATTCATAAAAGAGTTTGAACACTCTCTCCTGAAGCTCGCGGTTAAAGTAAATCAACACGTTCCGACATAAAATCAAATGGGCTTCAACGAAGCCTTCGCCCGTAGCCATGTTGTGTTCTGAGAACACCACACGCTCACGAAGCTCTGGTATCATTCGCGCGCGATTATAATGAACAGTGTAATAGTCCGAAGGAGATTTATTCCCTCCTGACTCCACATAGTTCTTAGTGAACACGCGGATACCTTCCAAGTCATAGACACCATCCTGAGCTTTTTTAAGAGCGACTGGATTGATATCCGTTGCATAGATAGTGCTTCTTTCCAGAAGTCCTTCTTCGTGCAACAAAATCTGCAAACTATAAACTTCCTCGCCAGTGCTGCAGCCCGCGATCCAAATATTTAAATTTGGATAGGTGCGGAGTACAGGAATCACCTGGGCTCGGAGCGCTTTAAAGAAACTGGGATCACGAAACATCTCACTGGTGTTCACCGTGAAAAGCGGCATGATCTTTCTAAAAAAATCCTCATCGTTCAGTAAGCGAGCCAAAAGATCCGCTTCTGTTGCGATGTTGTGCTTTGCCAGAATGACGTCAATCCGTCGGGTCACAGATGCTTCGGTGTATTTTCTGAAGTCGAATCCGTACTTCAAAAAAATCCCCTCTAGCAATAAGTGACGTTGGACGTTTTCAACTGTCATCTAGAACACGTCTCTTTCATGCAACCAAACTCGCAAGACTGACACCAAATTGCCAATATTGATGGGTTTTGAAAGATAATCATTTGCACCGGAGGCCAGAGCTTTTTCGTGATCGCCTTTCATCGCTTTGGCGGTCAAGGCGATGATCGGAGTCTCTTTATGGTCTAACAGCCCGCGAATGCGTTCCATCGATTCAAAGCCGTCCATTCGCGGCATCATCAAATCCATCAAAATCGCATCGTACGTTCCATCTTTGCCAGCCATATCCAAAGCTTCTTGACCGTCACGAGCAGCATCAACTTTAAAGCCCTTGCTTTCTAAAACGTGCGTCAGGGCAAAGATATTTCTCATGTCATCGTCAACGATCAAAAGTTTGCGTCCTTCGAAATTCTCATCACCTTTTAATCCCGACAGGATCTGCTGTTGTTGCAGTGGTAAAGAGTCCGACACGCGGTGAAGGAAAAGACTGACTTCATCCAAAAGTCTTTCTGGAGAGCGTGCGCCTTTTAGAATGATGCTTTCAGAGTATTTACGAAGATATTCTTCTTCGCGCTTACTGACCTGTTTCGCTGTGTACACGATCACCGGTGGAAGTGGGTGATCCAATTCATTCAGTTTTTCCAGGAAGTCGTTGCCGGTCATATCTGGAAGGGACAAATCCAAAACCAGGCAATCGAAGTGACGCGCCAAAACCTCTTTCAGAGCTTCCTCACCTGTCGCCACAGAAGTCAGTTCAATATCCGGTGCCTGCAATAGAGCGACGATGGCTTCTCTTTGGATTTGATTGTCTTCAACGATCAAAAGCTTTTTCGTTGATTCGGCAGCTACCGTTTTAAGCTGCGCGACAGCGCTGTGGATTTGGTCCATGGTCACAGGTTTGCCAAGGTAACCCATGGCTCCCATACGCAAAGTTTGTTGAGGATAATCCAAAGCTGAAATCATATGCACCGGCACATGGCGAAGCTGTGGAATTTTCTTAAGGGATTCCAAAACGCCAAAACCACTCACACCAGGAAGTTTAATATCCAGCATGATGGCAGTCGGAGTGAACTTGTCCAGAAGCTGCAATGCCAGTTCACCTGAAGTCACCTGTACCGGGAAAAATTCATGATCTTTGGCGGCTTCCGCCACCAGCGCACTGAACTTTTCGTCGTCCTCGATGATCAAAAGAGTCCTTTTTTCGCTGCTGACAGTTTTTAATATTCTATCAACTTCCTCTGACGGGGCAGAGCGCAGCTCTTGGTCAAAGCTGATACTTTTGGAAATATTGATATCCATTTGTGGTTTTGTCGGCGAAGTTAATTCACCCGGCAATACAATCGGTAAACGGATTGTGAACTCACTGCCTTTGCCTTCTTCGGATTGTACGACGATTTGACCGCCCAATAATTCCGACAGTTCTTTGGAAATAGTCAGGCCTAAACCTGTGCCGCCATATTTGCGGCTGATTTGGTTATTCCCCTGTTCAAAGGCTTCAAAGATCGTCAGGCGTTGTTCAGGATTAATACCAATCCCTGTGTCTTTCACAGAGATATCAACGAAGCCGTTTTTAAAGTTATGGGCTTTGATTTCAACGGAACCCATATCGGTGAATTTCACAGCGTTAGACATGAAATTACGCAGGATTTGGCCCAGGCGCTGACCGTCGGTTTCTAAAACCAGATCCTCAACTGTGGAATCCAGAATCACTCGGATCGAGAGGCCTTTTTTCTCGGCTTGAGGTTTGAAAGTCGAAAGCAACTGATCCGTCATGCTTTTTAGCGAAAAGCGTTCAGAACGGATTACGAGTTTTCGGGCTTCGATTTTTGATAAGTCCAAAATATCGTTGATCAGATTCAGTAAATCATTTCCGGCATCGTAAATTGTGCCAGCAAAGTTTTTTTGCTGTTCAGAAAGATTGCCTTCTTTGTTTTCACGAAGAAGAGTGGAAAGAATCAACAGGCTGTTCAGCGGAGTGCGCAGCTCGTGAGACATTTTAGCCAGGAAGTCAGATTTATACTGATTAATCTTTTCTAGCTCTGTATTGCGTGTGTTAACCACGTCTTGCTGTCTTTCCAGCATACGGGCTTGCTCTTCCAGATCTTCATTCGCAGAACGAAGTTCTTCCTGCTGAGTTTGCAATTCTTGCGCTTGCAGCTGAGTCGTATCCAAAAGATTTTCCAGATGCCCGCGGCTTTCAGATGAAGCAAGACCTGTGGCAATCAAATCACAAGACTGCGTGAGGAAATCGCGTTGGTGTTCAGTTAATGGTTGGAAGAACGCAAGTTCAATAATGCCGACAGGTCTTCCCAATGTCAGAAGCGGGATAAGTACCAAAGATGTTGGCTGTGCTTTTCCAAGGCTTGAACCCACCCAGAAATAATTAGCAGGAAGGTGGTTGATTTCCACGATTTCGTTTTTACGATATGCTTCGCCAATTAAGCCGACATTAAGTGGGACTTGCATTATCGGAGCCGCATTCAAGTTTTCGCTGACTCGGGCATAGTGAGCCGTGCTTTCCAAAGAATCCCCGCGGTGCGCGTACATGCTGCCAGCTGGGATTCTTAGTTCATCCGCAATAAAGCTTAAAACTTTTTTCGACAAAGTAGCGGAATCATAATCCATCGCCACAAGTTTAGAGATCTCTGCCACACGAGTTTTCAATGCCAATTCGCGTTCACGGGCCTGGGCTTCGATATTAAGCAGGATCTGACGACGACGGATGATGTAATAAGCCGTGGCTGCAAGGATGATATTTAGCAAGCACGAACCAAACAAAGAAATGACCACGTAGATTTGCGATCTACTCGCCTCTTCCAGTCTTGCATGCAGTAAGCGTTGTTCTTCCGCGTGCATTTTGGTGACAAAGCCCCGGGCTTGATCCATCAGGATTTTGCCTTCGTTCAAAGTTCCTTTGCGCGAGAGGGGGCCGGATTTTTGAAACTGCTGAACATTTTCTTCAAGGACCTCAAAGCGCGACTTTAAAACCGTTTCAAGACTTTTAAGCAATGAGATCTGACTGGGATTATCACCCACTAGATTTCCCAGACGGGCGATGGCAGCTTCGGAATTTGCGATACCTGCATAATAAGGTTCTAGATAGTCTTTGTTACCGGTAAGCAAATAGCCACGCATGCCGGTTTCAGCATCCTTGGCATAGGAGATGACGCTTTCAATTTCAATGACGACTTGATTTGAGTGCAGAACTCTTTGCTCGTCTTTTTTAACGGATTGAAAAGCCGTATAAAGAAAAACAGAATTCAAAACCATGATCGCGACTATGAACAGAAATACCGAATTTAAACCAGTAACGCTACGATTCGTGAATTGTTTCATAGCGCCCTTGTAACTAACTGAGCGCCGATCGCCAAGGCCGAGTCGTGGGTTTTGGTGAATTTTGTCCTCTACGACTCGGTGAGCAATTGAACTTGTAAAATAGTTTTAACAAATTCCATAAGTTTACGGGAAACGTTTGAAGAAATCGCAAACTGGAGTCGCTGATGAAGCCATTTTTGCTATGTACTCCGATTCATTTCCGAATGCGGGAAATGGCGGCGAATTTCGGATTTCACCGCCATATTTTTTTAAAATTTAGGTCAGTAGTTGTAACCCCAACCACGCAGGAAAACCCAAATATCAGATCGTCCAATCAAATCAAAATGCAGACTTCCGTTAAACTGTCCCACTTGTTTGGGTGCGAATTTCACCGTCGCTCTGCAGGCTTGGCCCGGCCACAAAACACCGCCACAGTTTTCTTTGTGACTGAATGCTTTTCCTGAAGTGTCGATGTCGTTTATGTAAAACGGATAGCTGCCGTTGTTGCGAAGGCGAAAGCGTGCATTTTCCGATTTGCCCTTTTTCACGAAGCCAAAATTATAGTTATAGGATTCTTGAACGGTGATCGAATCGTCATTCACGGTAATCGTATGCTCCTCATTGTTCGTCGAATTATCCTCATAAGACTCTTGTGCAAAAACGGGAACACTGATCAGAAAGGCAGCTGCTAAAAACAAAAGCGATTTCACTGAGACCCCCTTTTTTTCTTCATCATCGGCAACTCAAAGTTCGCAGGCAAAATGTTATTTTCCCTCCCAGACTGTCAGAAACGGGACTGATATTTGCTAATTACTCAGATACGGATTTCAAGAGCTTGTTTAATCATTCTAAAGGTTGGCAGGGTTCCGTTGGGGCCACTGTCTATATGTTGGTCGCTTTAATGATGCCAGCGCAAGCTAGTGAGATCCGACAGAATTTTTAGACTGTTGTGTCGCCCATGACATTTCCTATTGGCAGGGCGGAACCGAAGCTCGACATAAAAAAAACCGCTGACTTTTCAGTCAACGGCTTTCCTTAAAGAATAAATCTTTGAAAATTACTGTTGGATTTTACCAGTAACTTGGAAGTGCAAGCCTACAGTTGTTGCACCAGCGCCGCATTGAGCAGCAGCATCTGAAGCTGGAACGTAGATCGCTGCGCGACCGTGAAGGTATTTGTAGTTGTTAAGTTTCAAAGCTGCATCAAGGAAAGCTTTACCAGCTGTGCAAGCAGATGTGCCTTCGATTGCGTAAGCGCGAGAATCAACAAGTTGAGCTGTTTTAGCTGCGTTGTCAGCGAATACCAGAGCAGAGTACTTACAAACAGAACCTTCTTCAGAGAAAGTACCTTTGATCAAAAGATTGTCCAAAGAGTAGTCTGTCGTCGCAGTTGCCAACTGAACATTGAAAGCTGCGAAGTCAGCAGGGATTGTTTGAGTTTGAGTGTTGCCATCGTCACAAACATAAGCTGTGAATTTAGACATCCAACGCTCACCTGGAAGAGTCAAATCTTCGTTTGGTGCAGCGAAAGCTGAAGAAAGAGACAAAGTAGCTAGCAAAACTAGAACTGATTTCATGTGATATCCTCCATCGGATTTTTATTAATCGTGGAGTTGTTCTACGAATCTTTTATTGAAAGGGTCAAGCAGACGACGAAAATAAGACCTTTCGTTTTCAATGGCTTTTCATCTTGCTTTCGTTTTGCCGTTTGACGTTTACAAAAGTTAATTAAGGACACGAATTGCCGTCACATGCATCAATTCGCAAGCGCCAGCACCGGTGTCATCGCGACTGAGGGAACTCTTCCATTCGCCACCATCTTTGGTGCTCACCATCACTAAGCTTCCGGTCAATTCGATCAAATTTCCTTCGCGCAAACCAATGACGACATCGCGGATGATTTTATTTGCCGGAATGATATGGACGTTTGCGCTATGGCGCATGATTTCTTGTTCAGAGATCGGCGGATTCTTCCAGCGCACATGATAATAACGAAGTGATTGACCGATGCTTAATTCATCTAAAATTTTTGAATCCGACATCGGTCCCCAGCCCAGGGCAAGATCGATCGGGGAGATTCCTGCCCCCGGATCAAAATAATATCTATTCGTCGAAAGAACCCGCGCACGAATTTTATACCGCGCTAAAGGTTCAACGACGCCTGCATCAATGCGGATGGGTTTTTTATCGCTCTCAGCAATCTGTTCCTGAACGGGGTCTTCAGGTATTAAGACTCCATCAGCGACAGGCACCGGACGACCTCTCCAATAAAGGATAGCTGCCAAGAGCAGAGCGCCGATCGTAAATGTCTTGCGATTGAATTCAAACATTCCTCTTTATTCTAGATGAATCGTGGGGCTAAGCAAGTCTTTGTGCCGGAAGCAAGGAGAGCAGTGGTCTATTGGGCCAGGATGAGATATTCTAGCTCCTATGAACTTGAACACTGCTCTAATGTTAGTCGATGTCCAGGCAAACATGTTTGCTCCTTTTAATCCCGTTTTTGAATCTGAGGCGCTGCTTGAGAACGTTCAAAAGCTTTTGGAATTGGCTCGTGCCTCGGGCACGCAGGTCATCTTTGTGCAAAACAATGGAAAACCGGGGGAGCCTGACGAAACTCGCACCGAGGGTTGGATGCTGCATTCTGAGCTGGTTATTGAAAATGGTGATTTGATAGTACAAAAACATCATCCTGATCCCTTCACGGATTCAGAACTCCATTCGACGCTTAAGAAAAAAGGTATTCACAAGCTTATTATCGCCGGCCTGCAGTCAGAGTACTGTATTGATGCCACTTGCAGAAAAGCCTGTGAGTTGGGCTATGGGGTGACTCTGGTAAGCGATACTCACAGCACTTATCCTTCACACGAAGGAACGGCCGAGCAAATCATCAGACGCGTGAACGCGGGTTTGGGTGATATGATCAGCTTGTGGGCTGTTTCAGAAATTCAGGCTTAAATTTTAAAATTAATATTCGTAATCGATCAAAGTTTTAAAGTACGCGGGAACGCGTGCTTTAAATTGCAGGCGCTTTTTGTTGTGCGGATGATTGATTTCAAGTTCAGCCGAGTGCAGGAACAAATTCTTAAATGGAGTATTTGGTTTTCCGTACTTGGTGTCACCCACGATCGGATGCCCTTCGCCAGACAAATGCACACGAATCTGATTTTTCTTTCCCGTTAAAAGATTGATTTTTAAAAGGCTGAACTTATCGGTTTCTTTTAAAACCGTGTATTCCGTGATGGCAAGTTTGCCTTTGTCAGAATCCTGGCTGGAGTGAACCACGTATTCATCGTCTTCACTGAGGTAACTTTGGATCGTGCCGCTTTTTTTCTCAAGCTTGCCATGAACAACGGCGTAGTAAGTTTTGCTGAAAGACTTCCAGTTATCCTTTAGCCAATTCATCACCTCTTCTGATTTAGCAAAAACCAAAACGCCGGAGGTTGCCTGATCCAGGCGATGAACGACATAAACTACTTTTGTGGAGCGCGGATTGCCTTTGCGCACCCACTGATTCAAAAGAGCGTGAACAGTGTTTTCGCGTTCCCATTTCGCGGCGACAGTTAAAATTCCCGGAGACTTATTGCCGACGATAATATCTAAATCCTCGTGCAGGATTTCGAAACCCTTAGGTTGGTATTTTTTAGGAATTTTTTTAGGAGCTGGCATGACTCCTTGGTAGCAGTTCTTGCCCCAAGGAGCACGCATTTAATGAGGGAGGCCCTGAAATGGGCGAAAATTTCCCGGTTTTCTAAGTCTTAGAACATCGTTAGCTGAGTACCAACGTAAAGTTCAACCTCATCCTTATCTGGATCAGCTTTATGGATGTAACGTAAACCCCAGCTAAGCGGCAGGAAGCGGAAGAACTTTGATTGCAAGATAAGCTCCGCACCCGCGCTCTTAAGGTTGTAATCGACATCAAGAGCTGTGTATTTCGTATTATCCACAAAAAGGTTGGCATAGATGCGGTTTACGTAAATCCATAGGCCCGCATTCCAATCGGGGTAAGCGATAGGGAACATGTAGTTAAAAGACGCCTTCGCAAATTGATCTGACGTCTTATAGTCAAAGCCACGGGAGTAAACATAACCCACGGGATTGATCAGAGGCGGAGAGAATAAATAGCGACCCATGCCCTCGGCTGCCTTTTGACCGCTGAAGGAAAGAAGGATGCTGTTGTTTTTAAAAATCCCCGGCGTGGTGAAATCAAGATTTGCATAGGTCCGATAAGAACCCGGCAAAGATTCATCATCCATGGCTGTGGCATCTTCGTATTCCGCCAGCAATGTCACACTCCACGGAGGAAGAATTGCACGCGTGTGCGCTTCTTTGGCGTAAGTAAATTGGAAATTAACCGTTTGATCGACGTATTGGGAAGAGCCCGTGCCCGGAATACCGATGTCATCGACTTCGTAGCTTTCTGTGCGCAGAATTTTTGCTGAATACCCCAGACCCATGAGTCCTGAGTACATGTGGTGCTTAAATCGGTAAGGCAAAAGAATGCCAAGACCGTAGGAGCCCTCGCGCCATTCAAGATCTTGTTCAGGCTCTGAGTTCATCACATTCGTTTTGCGATTGCGGATATCACCCAAAAGACTTAGCACCGGCCAATAGCGTTTGAAATCAATCTGTAAAGACGTGTAAGGAACATTTTCTTCCCCATCGCTTCCCAGCGCAATTGTCGCGCCGAAATCGCGAAGGTAGTTATCGGTCATTACGGTCAATCCAAAACCACGAGCCGCAAAAAAGCTCCAGCTGTGGGGAGTGAAGGCGCGGGCATCAAAACCACCGTAATCTTCTTCGTGGTATTTTGAAGCATTTTTTGTATCAAAACTCAATTGATCGGCAATTTTCACTTCTGGAAATTTATTGTAAGCATCGCTAGGGTTGTCACCCAAAAACTTGGAATCCACTAATTCCGTTTTTGCAATTGGTTTACAATCGCTCAAAGAGCCTTTCTGGATACGGTTTCCATAGGGAAATTGTTCAGAATAGTAAAATTCAGAACCCGCAAATGTCGGGGAGTATGAGGCGATTTTACTTTGTGTACACTGAGTAAAGGCCATTGTTGCCGTGTTCAGTTTCAGGATCTCGATGGTTCCTTTGTATTGGGATTCGAACAGGACTTCGCCATTGCCATTAGAGTGCAAAGAGAACAAGTTGTTACGCGAGCCTGGCAAGATGGTCGTGAAATTATCAGAACCAAAACTTGCAAGAATCATCGAGCGGTAGCCAGCTTTATCCAAAGCAAAGACCACCAATTTATCTTTATCCAGGGAAACTGCTTCCACCAGATTTAAGTTTGCCAGTTTCAAAGTGCGCAGACGTTTGCCAGAAAGATCAAATTCCACAATTTGCCATGTTTGATCCTGTAAGTATTCAGTAGCTAAAACGGTTTTTCCGTCGTGACTGAAGTGTGGATTGTAAACGCGCAAATCTGAAGTGATGTATTTATGAGAGCCCGATTTCAAATCCACCAAGACCAGATCTGAATAGCCTTGAAAGCCATAACGAGGATGTGGAAGGAAATCACTATAGACTGCATGATTAGCAGAGTAATCCAAGCGGCCTAAGTCCCCTGTGTATGGGATCTCGACCACTTTTTCAGTTTCAGTGCCGGTTTTTTTATACAAAGCCGGAAGTTTATTTAAATCGTATTGCACGAAATAAGTCACACCGTCTTGAAACTTAGGATCTGTCGCCACCGAGTATTCGGTTTTTTCTAAGCCCGGGAATGAATCCTTGGACCACTGCTTACGAAGTTCGTCAAATGATTCGTAATAGAATTTTCTGAACGAGGTTCCAGAAATATCCTTAAACGCGTTTTCAAATCTCCACGGGTGAGGACCACGGCTGTTTCTTTCGTTGATCTTTTCCCAGAAGTCGTCTCCGTATTTTTGGTAGGCACGGGAAATCAGAATATAACCATAGACGTACTGATTCACCAGGCTGTCTTGATAAGTGCCGCTGATGAATTGGTCATAAGTGGGTGTGGCACGACCTAAAAGAATCGCTTTTAAACGCGCCAGGAATCGGGGGGAGCGGCCACGACCTGCATCAGTAAATTTTGTTTCCGCGTAAACGGCATCGCCCTCTTTCATCCAGGATTTATTCACCAAGGTGTCAGCCAGCGCAATACCCAGGTCCCCAAACAGATAGTTAAAGTAATCAACCGTGTTGTGGCTAAAAGCATCGTACTGTTGAACGTGGCGGTATTCATGAATTGAAAGTGTTTGGTACCACTCAGTCGATCCCACGATCGGAGAGAATGTCGCAGATCCATACCACTCAGTACGGCGCGGTGCCAGTGTCACAAATCCATTGGGCTCGGCCATTTGGTCACGAATGATCAAAGTGACTTTCTTGGGAGTTTTAATGCCGTAAGAAAGACCCACCACATGAGAGTAGTGTTCGATCATGTTCGCGACATAGATCGCGCGGCTTTTGAAAGTTTCAGGATAGATCACTTTCACAAAATCATTTTCAATCGTTTTCCACTCTGTGGAAGAGGGACTTTGATCGATGATGGAGAGTTGAGCCTGTGCTGTTACGGCGTTCAGTGCGAAAGCAAAAACGATAAAGAAAAACCGCATTGTTACCTCGAGACGGAGTTAATTAAATACGGTTTAACTATATTTGGTTGAGTTCAAACGGCAATGAAAAAGCAAAAGCTGCAAAGTGTAAAGGGCACTTACGGCAGAAGTGGGGTGACCAGAATGCGACGTTTATACGAGTCTTGCATCACGAGACCCATCGGCGTGATTTTTAGTACAAAAGCTTTACCTCTGCTGCCCGGTAAAGTACCTGGCAGATTCAATCCCGAGACTGAGATGGATTGGAATCCCACGCCCGGGCGGAAGCTAAACACTTCGGTAATTCCCGTCGCGATATTATTCGCCAGCATATAGAAATCGTCGTTGTCGTTATTATAAACGGCATCAATCCAAATTCTTCCGGTTGGATAATTTGTCTGAGCTGTTAAATCCATTACGTCAACGATCGTGGCTGGTGATCCCGGAACGATCTTACGAATCTTATCCGCATCAAAGATCAGCAAGTTTCCGTCTTTATCAGGCTGCATACCATAGACACGTTTTAATGGTACTGTTGTCGCTGTCGTCGCACTGGAAACTGTCGAGGTGCCGATGGTTCCGTTACCGGCAATCGCTGTCCCTGTAGCGCCGTCCCCTTTATAGATTTTTAAGTTCGTCGTTAAGCCGCTGTCAGAATAGGAAGTCCAATAATAGCTATTATCTGGCAGGAACGTTGCCGTCCAGCCCCAATCATACTGACTGGAATTAGCATAGAGAGTTGAGAAGCCGCCAAAGTTTGCATTGCCGGTGGATCCCCATGATCCCACATCGAGACCATACCAAGTATAGCGGCTGCTGCCATCCAGACCATTAAATGTTAAGCGACGATCTGGGGATACGTGGATGGTACCAAAGGTATTCAATGTGGAATTCAAAACGGAAGCAAAGGCTGTATCCACGCGAGTGACAGCGACATCGGTGCCTCCTGATGGAACGCTGACTTTTATGCGACGTACATGGCGGATACCACGAGTATAAAGATATCCCTCTTTAGCCGTGCTGTCATACTCCCAGCCCAGTCCTGCGATGGAAGTAAATGCCGCCTGTGTTGGATCGGTTCCGTTACCAAAAGTCAGGAAGGAGCTACCACCAATTTTCGTCGAAGAAAGTGACGTGTTGAATTTTACTTCGAACAATTCATTTGTTTCGCGCGATACGATGTAGACCGCTTTATCGGATGAACCCATCGACACCTGGATGGCGTCAATCGTGTCTGAAGCCAGAGTTGTTTTAACTCCGGCTGTCACACCCGTTGTCATATTCATATAAGTGACATCGCGACCACTCCGCGCATTTTGCATACAGAAGAGTTTCGAGGTGTCACTACCCATAAAGACACCGCGGGAACAATAGCTCGCATCACCCTCAGCAGCTGTACCTGTGACCGCCGAGATTTTATATCGTTGAGTCGCAGAATCTTGTGTTAATTCCAGTTTACTTGCCTGATTGGCAGCTGTTCTCCACCAGATAAAGATGCGGCTTCGGTCAGGAAGGACCGTAATCCAGGCACCGCGGGATGTTGGAGACGTCACGAACTTACAAGGCAAGGAAAGATCGTCAGTGAAAACCGAAGAACTGACTGTTGGCGTATAGTCGGTACACATCGATGTATTACCGATAATAAGTTTTGGCGTGCTGGATGTGTTATTCAAATCGATTTCATAGAAAGCATTTGCCGAGATTTTATCTGTATACAAAGACGGGAAGTAGTAATAACCCGACTTTAAATACATATCAAAACTTGGACCTGAATTCGCCAGGCGGTCATCGCCTGTTAAAAGAGGCACGGTTCTGTTCCAGATGATGCTTTTATCTGAAATCTTAATGCGCGTAATCGTATGACAAGGCGTCGATACAATCGTCATTGTGTCGTCAGTGATATCGATAATTTTTGGAGTGGTGAATTTTGCGACAGAACTTGTCGGGCAGCCCTCGACAAACATTTCCCCCAGCCACTCTGTGATCAATCCTGTTTGGCGGTCGATTTTCGTGATTGCATGGCGCAGGCGAGAGCCTGAGTACAAGTTATTCTGGGCATCCCCAAAAAAACCACTGGAATTTGAAATGTCAGCTGCACTGATGTGAACGCCAGTTTCTAAGTTCCCCGGGTCACCAACCAGAATTTGCCATGCAGAGTTTTGAATTGCAGAAAGGGACGTTGTGATCACACCACCGGCAGTTTTACATGCAACCAGAACGCGGATGGGCGTGGAGGCAGAAATGGCAGCTCCCTCGGGTGTCGTCGCTGGAATCGTCCAATTATATGTTCCAGAAGCAGGCAGATTCGAAGACGTATCATCCACGATCGTAAAATAACTTAAACCATCATCAATCGTGTACTGAATGCTGGAGATAGGTTTTGTTGCAAGACCAATATCCGCACTGTTGCTTGTACACTGCCAAGTGATGGGCATGACGTTTCCAGGCAAATATGTGCCGGAACCCGCAGGGGAGGTCACTTTGATACTTGGAGGATTTCCGGTATCCAGTTTCAAAGTCACAGACTTCGTCAGGGACATGATCCCTGCGTTATTTTTAATTTGTGCATAAACGGTGTGCGTGCCCGGCGTATTGGCCATCGAGAAACTGAATTTCGCCGCAGAAAACGGCATCCAACCCACACCATCATCGGTATTAACGTCAAAGTCAGTTTCAGAGATACGCATGTACGAAGTCGCAGATGTGGAAGATGTGACATTGAGTTGCGCATTCACCGATGCAAGACCCACGACAGCGGCACCATCGGCAATCGTTAAGGTATTGATGACCGGACGCTCTGATTCCACAATCAGGTCTTTAACGTAAGTGGCTTGGTTGGAAGCAGCGTCCGTGACGGTGACTTTTAGTTTTACTGTCTTAAGTGTTGCAGCAGTATTCCAAGTCGCATTGTAAGTTTGGTTGCTTGCACTTGTTGCTGGTAAAGCCTGGGTCGAAAGCACGGTGTAATTGGCACCCGCGTTTTCACTGTATTCCAGAACTGTGTTTTGAGCTGTGGATGTGTGAATATCCGTCACTCGCCAAGTCACCGTTGCCGCCACGCTTGTTCTTTGGTCGACGGTTGGAGCAACCCACGTGATGACCGGGGGAGTTGTATCTAAAACGATAGCTTTTGTATCTGACGTCGCAGAAATATTTCCAGCGGTGTCTTTAGCCCAAATATAAAGAGTGTGGGTTCCTTCGCCAACGACCGTGTAGTTGTGAACAACCGGGGTCGCAGCACAAGCAGCCCAGGCCGGATTGCTTGCCAGGGGAGCGCCGGCGGTTTCGGTAATTAACAAGGTCGCCGTATCTGTGCAATCAGCCACGGTTAATCCCACAACCGGGTTGTTGGTTAATGTCGCCGTCGTCAAAGTTGCGACAGGGGCATTCGGTGGGGTGTTATCAAATACGAAAGCAGCAGGTGTTGTTGTCGTAAAGTTTCCCGCGGCGTCTTCACCATATAATCGCAAATAACCTGATGCCGCTGGCGTGTAACCCGTGTAGGGGGAGGTGGCAGCTGTTAAAGTCGCAACGTCAGAGTACGTGGTGTTATCGACTGAGTACTGAAGTTTTAAAACCGCAACACTTGAGGTCACATCGCTTGCAGAAAAGGCCAGGCTCATCGCCGTCGACGCCTGAGTCGCAGAGGGGACCGTTAATGATAAAACGGGAGGCGTCGTATCGTAAGTGACATTAATCGAAGTGGCAGTTGTTGAGATATTTCCTGCCGCATCTTTCGCCCAAAGATAAACAGTCTTAATTCCGTCACCCATGGATAAATTGTAGCTTTCCGATTGCGCCGCCGCTGTGGAGCAAGTCCGCGTGAAATCAGAAAATGCAACTCCGCTGGAAGTTGCACTTTCGGAAAGCGCGAAAGTTGAAAAGGTGTCGCAGTTTGCGAGGAGCGCCCCGGTTGCGACACTCACCGTGGTCGAAATCGAATTCGTCACCGCCGCCGAAGTCAGACTCAGCGTTGGAGCCACGGCGGGAAATGTATTTAGAATATTCACAGAATATTCCTGATCAAAGACCGCATAGCTTGAATCAATCAAACCACCGCCGTCATCGGTGCCGATTTTCAAACGAATGACGTTCGAACCTTGGGAATTTTTTGAAGGAGTAAATGCATAAGTCGCAGAAGTTCCATCAGAGTTTCCATTTAAATACCATTCATAGGCTGCAGAATAACTTCCGTACCAGTGGGCGGCTGTGACAGTATGACTTGCCGAACTCATTTCGTTGTATGCAGTGGGCGCTGTCAGCGTATCGATATAAGGGGGCACCATCGAAACCAAGTCCGTGATCGCATTTAATCCAAAAGTCGAGACCACCTGCGCACTTTGTGCAGCACCACTGCCAGCAGTCAAACTGTCATAAACTTCGCTCATCGATTCAGATGTGCTAACGTTGGGGGTGCTTTCAATCGTGGAAATCACCGCTTCCAGTTCCGCACTGCTAAGATCCTGAAGTTTTTTAACGCCACTTACTTGAACGTAAGGCACCAGGCCCACGATGCTTGTCGTATAGTTGACGATTTGGTTTTCCATTCCTGTGACAGGACGGCTTAGTTTTTTACCGCAGGCATCGACCTTGACGAAATATTTTGCAGCAGGGGCAATGGCAAATAGGTTGGTGAATTCAAATCCATAATTAGAATCCAGATTCACAGACGCCAGAGGAGTTTCATCGACGGAACCGTCGCTGTTGAGCTGATGCAGGTAGGCTTTCTTGTCTCCCGCTGCGCACACGGCAGAGGAAGTAATGCCTGTCATTTGCACTTTACCAGTCAGGGTATTGCCATGCTCGGACCAAATATTTAAATCCAGACTACAGGCTGAAAGAAATAATAGGGCGCAAATTCCCAGATATCGTGCGATCTGAGACAGTCCAGTTTTGAGACTAAATTCGCGTGTTCCCCATACGTGCATGTGTAATTAATCGGTATATAGGAACGTTCGCTGAATATTCACAGAGGGGAAATCATCAATATATTTTGATCAGTGACTCCAGTTCATATTTCTGAATGTATTTTCGAGAATCATTTTGCTTAGGATGTTGAATTACTCGCGTTTCTAACTTCGCGAAGCGAACGCTGATTTTAAACACCAGTCCTTTTCCTGACTGAAAATTCCCTTATAGTCACAGGCAAGAGTAAAAGGAGGTGCCACATGGCTACCAATAAAAACAGTCGTAAAAGTTCAAGTACAAAAGGAAGTTCTCAGGGCCGTTCAAGCTCTGGTAGATCATCATCAGGTTCTTCACGCGGCAGCAGCTCCGGCGGCAGTTCGCGTTCTTCTTCAAGAAACCAATCTTCAATGATGGAAGATGATGAATAGGTTTTTTTGAATAAAATAAAAGGAGCCTGAGTAAACTAGGCTCCTTTTATTTGAGACCTCCAAAAGGAGTTCACCATGCAAACCAGAAATTTGATTTTAACCGCCGTCGGTGCCGTGGCCTTGGGATATGTGTTGAATAAAATTATTCAATCACAACGGGAAGTACCAACCGTAGCAGCAACAACAGGAACCCGCGAAGAAGAAGTCGACATGACTATCGATGATTCATTCCCCGCAAGCGATCCACCTTCGTGGAGCCCTGGAAACATCCACTAGTGCTCTTGCCCCGCACTCCAATACCCTGTGGCCTTAATCCATTCTTCGCGAGCACCGCGAATCGTGATGAGCAGCTCTTTGATCTGCATGGCACAGGATTTTTCTAAAGCAATCCACGCAAAATAGTCTCCATCAAAAATGGGCAGGCTGGCGATTTTTAGTTTTAACTCTTCCACCTGCCCCGCGGGACGACCATTCCTGTACAGCCAATGAATTTCTGCTTTTCCCGAATGAGAAAGGTCGATCTTTTGCGAAGGGTCTTCTGTTTCTATGACCACCACGGCGAAAGAATCCTTGGGAAGTTCTTGCAAGCGACGGGCAAATGACGGAATTGCGGACTCGTCACCAATCATTAAATACCAGTCGAAATTATAAGGCACAACACGGGAACCGCGAGGACCACCGATTGTTAAGGTCTGACCGATAGAAGCATTCTGAGCCCACTGCGACCCCGGGCCTTCACCATGCAGAACAAATTCTATATCTAATTCACGGGCAGCGGAGTCGATCCGCTTAGGCGTATAGTCGCGCATAATGGGCTTACGACCATCTGCTGAAGGTTGCAGGCCATTTGGTCCCATCACCGGCAGAACTGGATCTGTTTCGCCTGGATAAGGGAAGAATGCTTTAATATGATCGTCAGGTGAAAGCGAAATGAAATCACTTAAGTCGTCACCGGTGAAAGTAATTCGTTTGATTCGCGAAGTAACCTGCTCCACTCGTTTGACGGTGAGTACGCGTCTTTTCACTTCGTGCATAACAGTTTTAATGTCTCTGTTTTTCTGTTCCATAGTATCTCCAACCTCAACTTAGGGAAGAGATTCCAATTTCACAAGGCTGACGTAAAAAAGTCAGTCAACAGAAACCGAAATGAAAAATATTGGCGGGGCTAATTTTTTTTCCTTGAGCAAAGGTATTCCGCATTTGGTTCGTCTTTGCGGCAAGTGTTTTCAACTTCGTCCCAACAGCCACGTCTTTCCTGACAGCGGTCTCTGGAAATAAAGTCCTTCATAAAGAAGATGAAGCCCACGGCGCACAACAATATTATGACGACAATGATGTCGTTAGATCGTCTCTTTTTGATACATCACTCCTAGAAAATACGTACAGTTAGAGCTTTGCTCCTGTCTTATCGGCTGGGTGTTAAAAAAGTTTATGTTCCCTATCGAGAAAATAACAATATTTTGTTCCCGTTTTTGTGAGAACTCTTTATGGGCGGAGCCTTTGTTAAGAAGTAGACAATCTTTTCTCGCTAGATAGGCTTTATGTTCGAGAAGAACATATGAACGTATTCAAAGTATTCGTTGTAGTCATTTCGTTCGCAAATTCAGCTTTTGCTGAATCAACCAAATGCTTTGAAAAAATCAACCAGCAAGAGCGAAACGATGATAAGTCAGCTTCCCGTAAGCCTTGAGAGTGTTTGCAAGATTCCACCGACATTGTGTGAGGCTTGGGAAATCCGCTCTGACATTTCAGATACCACTTGCGCCACCTTGGCATTTTCCTGAGACGTCTGATCAATTTTGCCAAAGGCCAAACTGATTTGCTGAATCGATGAGGATTGTTGGTGCGAAGATTCAGAAATCTCTGCATTGATACTGGAAACCTTCTTAACGGATTCCAGCACCTCTGCCATAAATTGTTCGCTTTCTTTTGCGATGCGGGCGCCTTCGATAATTTGCTGGCGGTTGCTTTCAATCATTTGCGAAATGTCCCGGGCGGAGCCAGCACTTCGTTGTGAAAGACTGCGCACGGCCTCTGCCACCACCGCAAATCCTTTCCCCAGTTCGCCAGCACGGGCAGCTTCTACGGAAGCATTCAATGCCAGCAAATTTGTTTGAAAGGCGATATCATCAATGGCTTGGATGATATCTACCATCTTTGTTGCCGAAGCTTCCAGGCTTTGCATGGATTGAATCAAGTGTTGAGTGGCCTCGGTGCTTTTTAAAGAAGCTTGCAGAGTTTTTCCGGATACTTCAGCAGCAGAAATTGCCGAGTTCGAAGTGATTTTAAAAGCGTTGGTGATATCTTCCAGGGAAGCTGCGGTTTCCTCCAGTGAGGCCGCGGACTGGGTTGCACCGGAAGCAAGCATTGTTGAAGTCTCCGTCAAAGCACGGCTGGATTCATCCAGCTCACCGCCGGTTTGTTGGACGCCACGGGCGATTTCGCCGATTCTTTGACTGAGTTTGTGAATGATCACCCCTCCAAACAGAATACAAAGCAGTGCTCCTACGATCGCAGTTGTTAAATTGATCGTGCGAAGACTGGTACCGGAGTTATGAACCGCGCCGGCATCCTTTTCGATCAAGTCGCCCAGTTTTTCCATTTCTTCTTCCAGGACTTTAAATGATTTTTCAAAATCAGGCAGTTTTAAGATCGCAACGTCAAAGCCTTGGTTCGCTGCAAGGTTTACGATGGTTTCCGCTTTTTCAATATAGGAATTCATTGCGGGTAATACGTTGGAAAGTGCAGCCTTGGTTTCACTCTGCAGTTCCAGGGATCTTAGCTTATCAATATATGATTTAAAATTACCCGCCATCTCTTTGACTTCGTTTTGGGACTCATCAAGTCCGGCCTTGTCGCCGGTTTTCGCAGAAAGCAAAGCGCCACGGGCAACCGCGCGAAGTCCGTCATGCATCATGTCTGCCAAGGTCATGTTGCGCACAGCGGGCAGTTGAGTCTCTGCAACATTATCGAAATTTTTCATAAGAGTGGACGAATTTACGAAAGATAAAATTCCGACAGATAACAAAATTACCGTAAATCCCAAAACTAAAAGCCACATTTGCTTTTTCAGCGTCATCCATCCCCCTGGATTTTCAATTATGCTGAAAATCGGCAGGGAACTAAAGATTGTAATGCATTACAAGTGACTGGCCCTGACAAAAATCAGGGCCAGTGAGTCAATAAACTATACTTTAGCGTTGTTGTGAATTTTTAGAAGTGTTGGTGGATTGTTGGCTTGTACGTGAGCTTTCACCTTGTTGACCACCCTGTTGACCTTTTTCCCAATTATTCTGAGTCTGGCCGGACTGCTGCTGATTTTGTTGGGAACGACCGCTGTTTTGATTTTGGTTTTGGTTAGCCATAATAGCCTCCTTGGTTATTTTCTATCCTCCGCTTGTTTTAAAAAATGAAAAGACCGGAAAAAGAGAAGAATCTTTCAAGTGAGTCATAAATTCGACCAGAGTTTGTAGCGAAATTTGTGCTTTGTCTGGTTCTTGCAAAAAAATTCCTAAGGCACTTGTTAATTTCGCAAAATAGAAACGTCTTAGAGGAGGATTAACACCATGGAAAACACACAAAACCAGAAAAAACTCGCAGTCGTCACAGGCGCTTCCAGTGGTATCGGTTATTACCTGGCTCACGAATTTGCCAAAAATGGTTATGACCTGGTGGTCATTGCCGAGGATGCCGGAATTCATACAGCTGCTGACGCCTTCAGAGAACACGGAAATTTAGTCCATGTGGTTCAAGCAGACCTTGCTGATAGATCCGGAGTCGAACAAGCTTATCAGAAAATTATTTCCATCAATTGTCCCGTCGATTCGGTTGCTTTAAATGCAGGGATAGGTGTCGGGGGAGCGAGCTTTGACAAAACATCCCTGGATCAAGAAATCAAAATGCTTCATTTGAATGTCATTTCCACCGTACATCTGGCAAAACTCATTCTTAGAGACATGTTGCAAAAAGGACATGGCCGAATTCTTATTACCTCATCTGTCGCAGCGATTATGCCCGGTCCTTATGAGGCGGTCTATGCGGGTACCAAAGCCTTTGTACAATTCTTTGCCGAAGCTTTGCGTGCAGAAAATATCGATAAAGGAATCACTGTGACAGCACTTTTACCAGGGCCCACCGAAACAAACTTTTTTCGTCGTGCCGGTATGGAAGAAACCAAAGTCGGCCATTCTGAAAAAGATGATGCTGCCGAAGTGGCACACATGGGTTATGAGGCTTTATTGGATGGTAAGGACATGGTGGTCGCCGGATCAATTATGAATAAAATCCAAACTGCTGCCGCAAAACTTATGCCGCAAAGTCTGGCAGCTAAGATGCATGGTCGAATGTCTAAACCGGATTCACCAGATAAACGATGAAACCGAATGAGATTCGCCAGCGAAATTCTACTGCGCTATTGATTATTGATATGATCAATAACTTTGATTTCCCTGGCGGGGAGAAGCTTGCTGCTTCGTCTCTTCCGGTGGCCCGAAAGATTTTGGCTTTAAAACACCGTGCCTATAAAAAGGGAATTCCTGTCATCTACGTTAATGACAATTTTAAATTATGGCGCTCAAGCTGGCAGGAAGTTTATCAGTTTTGTTCTGAACCCGATTCTGCGGGCCGAAAAGTTTCAGAGCTTTTACAACCCAGCGAAAAAGATTTTTTTATTCTAAAGCCGCGACATTCCGCTTTCTTTAATACCAATCTTCCGACCCTATTAGACGATCTGGGAACCAAAAAACTTATCGTCACGGGGGTTGCTGGGAATATCTGTGTTCTTTTTACGGTGAATGATGCTTATATGAATGATTTTAAAATCGCCGTCCCCCGGGACTGTATCGCATCCAATACTAAAAAAGAAAACGATTTCGCCCTGAAACAGATGAAGGATTTGATGAAGGTGAATACGGCAGCCGTTAAAGGTTTAAAATTGTAAAGGTGCGGGGACACCGCACCTTCAGGACTTTAGTGCTTGGTGCGTTTGGATGCAGATTTCTTAGCAGTCGAGCTCGATTTTTTACCCTTTGCTCCGCCAGTTTTTTTATTCACTGTGGCCCAGCCAATACGTGCCGCGGATTTCGCAGAACGTCCCTGTTTCTTTTCACTTTCTTCGATATGCTCAGCCATTCTTTTTTGTTTTGGTGAATAGCTTTCTTTTGAACCTCTTGGCATAAATACCTCCGTGATTTCCATTTGATGCTTCAATGTTTCAATTTGCTAGAATGCTTTACGGGCTGTGCAATCAATCATATTTTCGATAATGTCCGAAAACGGCCACTTATTCATATTTACCTGTGCTATGGTAGCCTGTATGAAACAGGACGATATCTATTTCGAAGCAATGAGAACTCGCGACCCGCGATTTGATGGGAAGTTCTTTGTGGGAGTGAAGACCACAGGGATTTATTGCCGTCCTATTTGCCCAGCGAAACCCAAGCGTGAAAACACCGAGTTTTTTGCAAACTCACATCTCGCCGAAGCCGCGGGTTATCGTCCATGTCTGCGCTGTCGTCCCGAAAGCGCTCCTCAATCATCAGCCTGGATTGGAAAATCTGCCACTGTGCAAAGAGCACTGAAGGTTTTAAATTCTTCCCAGACCATCGATTTTAACGAAGACTCCTTTGCCGATAAATTCGGGGTCTCGGCTCGTCATCTTCGCCGTCTTTTTATTGAAGAGATCGGAAAAACACCCAAGCAGCTGGCCTTTGAAAACCGTCTGAACCTTTCCAGAAAATTAATTGTCGAAACCAGCTTGCCCCTCGCCGAGGTGGCCTTTGCCGCGGGATTTAATTCGATTCGTCGCTTTAATGATGCCTTTAAGGAGCGTTTCAAAAAAGCACCTCGCGATATCCGCCGCAATAGCACTTCAGAAAAGAAGGGTTTGCAAATTTCTTTACCGTATCGTCCGCCCTTTGATTTTGAGGGATTGATAAATACCTATCGCAATCACCGCATCGGAAATCTGGAATGGTTTGAGGGCGACAAAATGACCCGCGTGGTTTCTTTTGGGAAGCAAGTCGGGCAGATCAGTATCAGTAATAATCACGAAAAATCATCGCTCTTGGTTGAAATCGATTTTCCAGATACCAGTGCTATTCACATGATTCTTCATCGTGTGCGCAGCATGTTTGATCTGGATTCAGATCCGGTGATGATAGCTAATGCATTAGAGCGGGATAAAGACATCAAAAAGATGCTGAAAGTCTATCCGGGCATTCGCTTGTTTTCAGGATGGGACCCATTTGAAATTTCTATGGGTGCGATCCTAGGGCAATTGGTCAGTATCGAATTCGGCCGCGCTTTGGTTCATGATCTGATTGAAATTGCGGGGAGTGATTCGGGGCTTAAGCGAGACGGAAAGTCGATTAAACTTTTCCCCACACCCGAACAAATTCTGGATGCAGATTTGACGGCTTTAAAAACTACCGGTAATCGCAAGCAGACTCTTAAGGAGTTTTCTAAAGCAGTGGTGGAGGGGCGGATTTCGCTGGATTCGGCTCAAGATGTGGAGCAATTCCAAAAATCGCTTTTAGCCATCCGGGGAATTGGCCCCTGGACCGCGCACTATATTACTCTTAAAGCTTTACGCAGTACTGACACCTTCCCAGCAAGTGATCTGATTTTAAACCGGGCTCTGGAGCATCACCCCAAAGAGGTCCTGGAAAAAATGAGTCCTTGGCGTGGTTATGTCGCAGCACTTTTTTGGAGGACATACTCCGAAAACCTCAGTAAGAAAAAGAAAAGGAAATCCCCATGACGTTGGTTCAGAAAAAACTTGAAACCCAAATCGGCCCGATGTTTTTGATCGTATCAGAAAAGGGCCTTCGGGGATTGCTATGGAAAAAGCAAAATGTGCCCTTCAATCCTGGAAGCGAGAAAATCGAAGCCTTGCTTTTAAAGGTCGAACAGGAAATCACGGAATATCTTTCAGGAAATCGAAAGTCTTTTTCGATTCCTTTAGATGTCGAAGGCACGGAGTTTCAAAAGCGCGTATGGAATGAACTCGCAAAAATTCCCTATGGCGAAACCAAGTCTTACAAAGAAATCGCTATGGCACTTAAAGATGCGAATGCTTGTCGTGCGGTGGGTACTGCTAATGGCCGAAACCCTGTCAGCATCATCGTACCTTGCCACCGCGTGATTGCAGCCAGCGGAAAACTTGCGGGTTACGCAGGCGGGATAGAAGTTAAAAAGGCTCTTTTAGCAATCGAGGGACTGAGTCTTCGGGAGTAGCTCCATAATTGACTCCAAAAAGGTATTGCTAACAGTCAAAGACCTTGCCTGAACTCGCTAATTCTCTCAAAATGATTTCATGATTCAAAAAGCCAACGGTGATGCAATTGAAGTCTTTCTCGAAGGACCTATCAGCGAGAAAACTGAGATCTTTGATATAAAAATTCAAAATTTCAAAGATATTAAATTGAACATGGCGAAGGTGACTTTCATCAACTCCATCGGCGTGAAGAACTGGATTTCCTGGACTCTGCGCATGGCTACAGGTGCCAAATTAACGTTGGAAGAGTGTCCTTATGTGATCGTGAATCAGGTGAATATCGTTCATGGTTTCGTTCCAAAAAACTCGGTTATCACTTCTTTCTTTGCGCCATTTTTATGTGATGCTTGCGGCCACGAGCAGATTTTGAAACTGGAAAATGGCGTGCATTATAAATATGCGCAGAATCAGCTGCCTCACGAAGTGAATTTGCCAGAGGTCATCTGCGCTAAATGTGGCGCGGTGATGGAGCCGGATTTCATGGTCGATAAGACTTTTGGATTTCTAAAAGAAAAAACCTAGTTCAGATACTTTTTCAAAACATCGTGCATGGATTTCTTATGCAGGGGAGTAAAGCCCTTGTCATTTTCATTCGTGTCTTGATCGACTAAAACCTGCCACATCCCAAAGCCACTCATCCAAGGCCATTGCGGTTCCCAGAACGCTTTAAGAAAGGACTCCCAGGCTGCGGCCTGATGGGCAAGATTTAACTTTCCTTTGCTGCTTTCATAAGCCGCAGGTTCCAAAAAACAATTTTCAACACTTGCATAACCTACCTCTTGCATATAGCCGGGCTTTTCTTCCCCTAAGGTCAGGGCGATTTCAGTTAACACTGTATCTAACTGTGAGGCATGAGATTGAGGACGAGCTTCCAATTGACGAAGCAACATTGAATAGTCATTCGAGAATTTTTCGTGGGAGCTTGCTAAAGCCCGGTAGTAATCAAAACCGATCACATCCAAGGATCTCCACAACGCCTGTAGATCTTTTTGGTGTTTTTGATTGAGGGGTTTTTCAAAGTTTTCAGTTAAATAGAATTTCCACTGTTCTATTTCTCCGCCGACGATTTTTTGACCGCCCACTTGAACATACTGGTCTGTGTAGTTGATGCCATAAGTGATTTTGGTTTTTGGTCCCAGGATTTCACGCGCTTTGCGAATCATATCGACCCATTTTGCTGGGTAACCCAAGCGCCAAGCGGGCTCACGATCACCCAGGCCCGAGGTCATCGAATTCATTTCAGCACCGATTGAATACATTTCGGCGCCAGCTTTTGCCGCCAGTTTCAAATAGCGTTCGTGATATTTATAATAACTTGCAAACCAAGCATCGGGATTTTTCGGTTGGATATTCCCGTGCCACCAATAAATATTCTTCTTTTCAACATAAGGGAACTCGCCCTTAGGACCGACCACCAAAAGAATCGGGCGAAACGAAACGCTTAAGCCTAAGGACTTTGCATAATCGACGGTTTGTAAAACCAGTTTTTCTTCCATCGCCTGTTCTTTGGCGGGAACGACAGGGCGAATATCTGAACTCACGCCGGTGATCATGTGCGCGCGAAAATTCAAAATGACGGATTTAAATCCCAGTTCTTTTGCAGAATTTAAAATAGAGCGAACGCGTTCGCCTTGCGCCGAAGAATCCACCGTGAAGCCCCAGGACTGATAGGTCATCAGATGAAGGGCCGCAACCGGCTTCGTTTGTGCGCATGCCAATGTCCATGCGGACGAAAAAATCACAGGAACAGTGATTAAGAACGTACGCAAAATTGCTCGGCAAATAATTTTCATTGCCTTGAAGTAATAAACCCAAGGGAGTTGGTCAACTTAAGGGATGTTGCTCGGTGCAGAACGGACGCAGTTCTGCAGTCCGTCACGACGTCACTCGATCCTAGTAGTTTTCGCGCATTTCTTTTCGCGGTTTTTCTAAGCGCTTTTGATCTTCGCTTGTTAGCCAACGATCCACGCCTTTACGGATCTCATCCAGAATTTCGGGATTGTTTTTCAGAACTTTATTAACTTGATCGATCACGGACTTCCCCCATTCATTGCGCGGGCATGCCACAACCACATCGACGATGGGTTTGTTATCGGTAAGGGGCAGGTGAACGACGCGATCTTTAGCATTCAAATATTCGTTATAATAAACAGCTTCAAACGGATATCCCAGGGTGTATTGAATGCGATCACTTTGTAACATCTGATGCACTTTCAAACTGGTGCTGATGGTGATGATCTTTGGATTTTTCTGATACTGATTTTTTACCAAGACTTCGTCGATGCCGACACCGTATAAACGGCCGACACCCAATTTCCAAATTTGTTTTTTATTCAGGAATTTTTGCAAAGAGTAGGGCTCCAAAGACTGAATTTCTTCAAGCTTACTTTTCTTTAGTAAAATACCATTGGAGGGAATAACGAAAACCGGTTTGGAAAAATAAAATAATTTATGCCATTCGGGAGTGTCCAACCAACCGGCGTTGCAAGCATGGGTTCCTTTTTCGGCTTCAACCAAAACGCGCTGAACCGTACTGACTAAGGAATCGTGGGAATACTGAGGGAGCTTTTTCGTGATGATTTTTTCTGTGATATCCAAAAGACCCTGTCCCTGATATGGCCCCTGCAGAATGAAAATGGGCGGATCGTCCCATCTCATCCATGTGATGACTTGGGGATCTTTGGTTTGCCCAGGGGCAAAGAGCGGGAAAAGGCTCGCTATGATGAAAATGCGGAATTTCATTTTTTCAGTTTTCTCAAAACGAAATCGAATGTCCACTTACAACCCGGTCAGTGAGCTTTGAAATTTAATTCCACCATCACAATTTCAGGTGGCACTCTAAAACGCACAGGTAATATGCTATTTCCTGTGCCACTCGTCACAAGAATGTGATGTTCTTTTTCACTGATCAATCCGTACCGATAGCGATCGCCAAAGCGAGAAGGCGTAATGGGCGCACCCACGATGGGAAAATTCACCTGCCCCCCATGAGTGTGTCCGGCAAGCATCAGGGAAATATCTTTTTTCGTGTCAGGAAAAACATCAGGATTGTGAGTCAGTCCAATGGTCGGTAAGTCAGATTTTTTATAGCTCGCCAAAAAATCACTCAGCTGCGTGTCTTCCCAAAAATCCCCGAAGCCCCCCAGATGAAATGGATGATCTTTCCACTGAAGTTCAACAACCTGGTTATCAATTAAACGCACGCCATTTGTTTTCAATGCTTCTGAGACCTGCTCTTTGTTGGCCCACCAATCATGATTTCCGAGCACACTGAACACACCCAAAGGTGCTTTTAACTTTTTCAGCTGATGAGCAGCTTTTAAAAATGCCTCGGCATTTCTTTGCGCTACAAAATCTCCCAAAAACACGATCATGTCGGGCTCTTCTTTTAAGAGCATATCGACGATGCGTTCTAAACGAGCTTCATCCCCAAAATACCTACCTAAGTGAATATCTGAGACCACACCGATGCGCAAAGCTGGCAGAGATTTTTCATGAGAAAATTGCAGCGCATAGTTTTGCACCGTCAATGATCTAGGCTCTAACCAAAAAGCCCAGGCCGTCAGAACTCCGGCTGTGAATATCAGAACACCTGTTAGAAGCTTAAACGCGAACTTTTTTCCTAAATTGATCATTGTTTGAAGGGTAACACTGGCTCTTAGCCTCAGCAAGGGCGTCGAGCGTGAAGCAGGCTTTGACTCCATTAAAAACTCAGGGAGAATAAATGCACCCGGGGGAATCCTTCAGTGAAGTTCAATTTAGCTATTTTCGCAGTTCTCGCTTTGATGGTGGGTTGCAGTTCAAAACCACCAAGTTCACGTTACATTATCAACTCCATCAATACTGCCGACTTGGATAATTCCAAATCCATCTCTCGTAACGAGTTTAAAATGTATTTCCAAGGTCGTTACAGTCAAATTGACGCTGGGGATACGGGGCGAGTGCCTGCTAAAAAGCTTTGTCCGGGGATTCTTGCTCCTAAGTTTTGTGAGGGGGCTGATACCAATAAAGACGGGATTATTACTCTGGATGAGCTTTTTAGTCGTCTAGACCGCGAATTTGATCGGGTGAACGTCGATAAAAAGCCTGATTTATCCTATAAAGAGTTCCATCAAGCACTGTTGCCTTAAGGACTCAGTGGTCTGTGCTTAAGGGGCCCTAATTAGTAACTCCTTGCCTATTTCCATAAACTTTCTTAAATAGTGCGCCGGCCCTAGGCGCCGTTAAGAAAGTTTTTGATATGTCGTTCTTGTCCTTCGTTTTGGTTTCTGTTTTTGCTCTGAATGTTTTCGCCGCTGAAATTCCTGATTTTTTGAAAAATCCCTTTGCTGCGACGATCACTTCCACTCTTATTCTTCCTGAAAGCAATAAATCCATCATCCGCAGTTCCGTGACGGTTTTACCGGCTCGCAAAAGCGTTCCTTTGATGGAAAGAGTTTCTGATTTTCACTACAACTATCGTCTGCGTGCAGATAGCACAGCACCGATTGTTTTCATCATTCCTGGGACGGGTGGTACAGCCGAATCCGCAGCCGCTTTGGTTTTAGCAGAGCAAATGTTTAAAAACGGCTACCACGTGGTGACCGTAGACAATCCTTTTTCCTGGAAGTTCACTGTTGCTGGCAGCAAAAGTGGTTTACCAGGTTTTACTCCTCGCGATTCTGCAGATCTGTATGCGGCTCTTTTGAAAACAACGAAAGCACTTAAAAATGATCACGGGATCAAACCACGCAGCTTTAACTTGATTGGCTATTCCATCGGTGGTTTGCAGGCTCTGTTCATGAAAAAGCATGACGACCAGGCAGGTGCTTTTAAGTTCGCCAAAGTCCTAACCATCAACCCTCCGGCGGATTTGCTATTTGCGATTCAAAAATTGGATCGCTTGGCAGAGCTTGAACAAAAGTTATCGAAAACCGAAAAACAAAACATTTCCTTTAAAGTTCAACGAGTCACGGACTTGGTGACTGGAAATAAAATTGATCTTAAAAACCCTCGCCAAATTGATCAGGTGTTTAAGCAGGAAGCCTTCACCGATGTGGAAATGGCCTACCTGATCGGTAAAGAGTTCCGTGACAGCCTAGGGGATTTGGTCTTCGCTTCCCAGCAAGTTCACGATCTGGGTATTTTGAAAAGCCCCGTCAGCAAATACAAGCGCAATGCGCGCAATGCCGAGGCTCGTGCGGTGCCATTCGTGCGTTATATGAATCAGTTCCTTCTTCCCAATTTGAAACGCACTCAAGGTGCGAATTATTCGGTCGAGCAATTGAATCATGATGCCAGCATTTATCAGTTCGCGGATTATATACGCGAAAACCAGAACCTTTATTTCATCGACAGTGCCGATGACCTGGTTTCTAAACCTCAAGACATCGCTTGGATGAAGGCCCAATTTGGAGAGCGAGGATTTGTTCTGCCATTCGGTGGCCACTGCGGATTTTTCCAAGTTCCTGCGTTTCAAGGACGCTTACAGAACATTTTCAAATACTAAGTTGGAGTCAGTTTTGGAGCATGTTCATATCCGGTACATGCTCAAAAGTTATCAATTCCTCGTCAAGTACCCGGAATCGGGTGCTTTTTCTGATTAAAAAATCATTCTCACAAAAATTAAACTACACCTGATCCCTGCCGATAGTGAATTGAATCGATCTGTCGGGAACGCATCTTGCTTTAATCATCAAGTACGTGGGGGGCCATGTGAGAAAATTAGTACTTATAGTTTCAGCACTACTGACAATAGTAGCTTTTCAGAATTGCGCTGAACAAAGTTACAACTTTGCTCAGAATGTCAGCAACTCCGGCACTGGAGTCACAGGAACGGAATCTAAAAGCCAAAGCTTTGCGTCATCATCAACGGCCAAATCTATTGATATGGTGTGGGTGATCGATAACTCCGTATCTATGGTTCAAAACGTCAATCGCGTGAAAGCGAATTTCAAAGCCTTCGTCGAAAATCTCGATAGCAAAATCGATATCCGTGTGGCTTTGATTTCTCGTTCTGAAACATCCAGCATTAACACGCAAATCGCATTAGCTGACTATACCTCTAATGGTAAGCAAGTTCATTTCATGGTGCACAGTTATAACCCGATGCTGGTGGCGGCACTTTCAACGTGCCCATCTTCTTCGGATAAAAGCGATGTGCTATGTTCGACTTTAAAAGGTAACAGCCGCTATGCGGGAGTTTATGGTTCTTTAAACTCGTTCTTTAGAAGTGGTTCGCAGAAAGTTTTCGTCTTTGTATCGGATGACGACTCTTCTAACGTGTCTGCGAATACCAGCATCCAGTATGACTCGGTTTCTGATCCGAAAAGCTATGACAATATCAAAGTTTCATCTTTGACTGAAAACGTGGATTACATCACGCCATCCACTTTCCAGGCGCGCATGACGAAAGCCTTCGGAAGTGCGACAGCGGTTAAAAGCTTTGGTTTCATCGCTTACGATAAAACCAGCAGTCCATGCTTGGCTCGTCCAAGTGTAAATTATCAATCTTTGATTAAAAGCTCAGGTGGTGCGCATTTTAATATCTGTAACTCCGACTGGAGTTCTGCATTCAGTACTCTGACATCTCGTGTGGTGGATTTTGCTAAAAACACTTACGTGGTGGCGGATGATTCATTCTTGGGTATCGATTATGTCGAACTGAATGGTTCAAAACTTGTTGCCGACCGAGATTTCACAGTGAGTGGCAACACGGTGACCTTGAATTCTTCGTTGCTATCGCAAGTGGGGAACTACTCAATTGTGGTGCACTATGTGCGCGGTGTGGTTGAGAAGTAGTTTTTTAATTGATTCTTAAATTAAAAACCGGAAGCCTGATAAGCTTCCGGTTTTTTTATTTCACGTGTGCGATCTCGAGTTAATTAGTAGCGCTCGATTGCAAAAACCGCGCGGCAACCTTTGTCGACCCAGATATAGTTTCCAGTCAGACCAAAATTTCTGTTCTGCTCACAGCGAGTGTTAGAACGTTGTTTTGCCAAATAGAAATTGCGGATACCATAAGGATCAACATAGCAGGTGTTGTAACGGTTGCCTTGAGATTCACAAGTCACATATTCAATGCGTGGTTGGCTTGGTGGACGAGGCGGGTTGTGTGGAGGATATCCTGGGCCTGGACGAGGCCCGCGATCATCACGACCGCCACCGCGGCGGTCATCGCGATCATCACCGCGGCGGTCATCACCACGACGATCATCAAATCCTGGGCGGCGAGGAGCAGCAATCTCTTCGCTGTCAGCATAGTCAAAATCATAAGCCTGTGCTGTATGAGCCAGTGCGCAAAGTGCAATCACAGAGAGAATCATTCTTTTCATATCATCTTCCTTTGTAAGTGGTGTCTTTCTGACGATAACGTCGTTTCGAGAATCCTTACTGCGAGGAGCGTGCCTATTCTTTCTGGGGTCATAAAGAACCATTTAGTTTGCCTCGCAAAACAATAGTTTCTTATAATAAGGAGCATGAAGATTTCTAAAATTCTCTCAATCCTCATCAGCATTTTTATACTTGGTTTCGTGTGGTTTTTTAGCGTGAATCAGCCTTTCAAGTCCCCTGTGTACTACGTAGAGAACATGGATAATTCCACTCGCACCAGAGAGGAGATGCTGCTCGCAATGAAGTGTGTCGGCTTTGTTGGAAGCTGTGAGATTCCTGAAGCTGGGTTGAAACTTGTGATGTCTTTCGAAGGCTTTGAATTAAAGAAACCCGTCGCAAAATTTTTAAATATCAGCGGCATGGGAGACAACAAAGGCTGGGGTTTCCAAACCCATTACTTCGGCCACCGAGTGTTGACGATCACAAATCTTGAAGGAAAAGAAGTGGCAAAATTCCACCAGCGATTGTGGAATACTGGTGCATACGCCGACTTCAGCCAACTCTTGTCGTTTGATTTGCCCGCCAAAAAACTTTTCATCTCCGCAACCGCGTGGGGCTTCAACGGCTGGCAAGACATCGCGTACGGCCTTACTTTTTAAGGTACGGCCCTACTTATTAATATATCCCTTCACATGATCAATGAACGCGCGAAGCTTAGGCAAAATTTGTGAGCGACTTGGGTAGTATAGATAAAATCCTTCACTCTCCGCCGCATAGCTTGCAAGAACAACCTCAAGCTTTCCAGATTTCACTTTGTCTTTAATATTTTCTTCCGCAGCATAGACTAAGCCGTGTCCTGCGACTGCGGCATCCAACATCAAGTTTGAATCACTAAAAATCAAATTGCCTTTGACGTGCACTTGAAAATCTTTACCGCGCTCTTGGAATTCCCAGCGATCATACAGCCCTCCACCCAGACGTATCAGAATGCAGTTGTGGGATAAAAGATCGCGTGGTTTCTTAGGGCGGCCGTGCTTATCAAAGTATTTGGGGGAACCTGCAATGACGAAGCGAACCGGCCCGTAAAGTTTTGTGGCCACCACATCCTTTGCTAAGATATCAGAAAGCCTGATGCCCGCATCAAATCCATTTTCAAAAATGTCAGTCGCAAAATCCTCCAGATAAAGCTCAACGGTTACTTCAGGATACTTTTTGATAAAGCTAGAAATAATTGGCTCCATAAAGGAGTGATAAAGTGAGCGGGGCAGATTTAAACGCAAAAGTCCTGCGGGCTTCTTTCCGAGACTTCCCACGCTATCCATGGCAGTTAAAATTTGCTCCAACGCAGGACCCGCTTCCGAGAGGAAACGTTGACCAGCTTCCGTTAATGATGTTGCGCGAGTCGTACGAGTCAAAAGTGTGACGCCCAAACGATTTTCAAGTTGGCGAATCATTTGGCTAATGGCTGAAGGGGAAATATCCAGTTCCGCAGCAGCAGCGGTAAAGTTACGCTTCTCAGCGACCAACTTAAGTGCCAGAAGGCCATCCAATCTGTTTTTATCCATTATGAAGCGCTCCTTAACAGCACGTGAAGTAAACCCCTATTTTTCTTAATGAACAACAGAGCTATTCTTTTGGCAAAGACTATCTCATCAATCAGGGAGAAATAGATGATTCAAGCAAAAGGCATGGCCGCCATGGCCGCCAAACAAGCGTTAGTTCCATATTCATTCGAAAGACGCGAGCCAAAAGAACATGATGTTGTTATCGATATCAAGTACTGTGGCATTTGCCATTCTGACATTCATATGACCCGAGAAGAATGGGGTGGGGGATCTCCGTTTCCAATGGTTCCGGGGCACGAGATCGCTGGGGTTGTTCGTGCGGTAGGCAGCAAAGTCACAAAACACAAGATCGGCGATCATGTCGGGGTGGGCTGTTTGGTGGATTCGTGTGCCGAGTGTGCGCATTGCAAGCAAGACCTTGAGCAATATTGCGTTGAAGGACAAACGGGAACCTACGGTGCGATGGAGCGTGATGGCTCCGCGGTCACTCAAGGTGGATATTCGAATGTGATCGTAGTTAAAGATGATTTCGTTTTGCAAATTCCAAAAGCCCTGCCTCTTGATAAAGCAGCTCCATTACTGTGTGCAGGCATCACTCTTTATTCTCCACTGAACCACTGGAACGCAGGCCCTGGTAAAAAGATAGCAATCATGGGGCTTGGTGGTTTAGGTCACATGGGCGTGAAAATTGCTCGTGCAATGGGTGCGGAAGTTACAGTTCTTAGTCATTCTGAGAATAAGCGTGAAGATGCAATGAAGCTTGGCGCTCACCATTTCTTGGTTGCGAAAACACAGGACGTCTTTCAGCAAAATGCCTCGAAGTTTGACTTGATCATCAACACGGTCTCCTCTGCGGATATCGATATGACTAGCTATTTTAATTTATTGAAATTAGATGGAACCATGGTCTCTGTCGGAGCGCCGGAAAAACCACTATCTATCAATGTTTTCCCATTGATCATGATGCGCAGATCTTATGCTGGTTCGGCGATAGGTGGAATCAAAGAAACGCAAGAGATGCTGAATTTCTGTGCGAAGCACAACATCACGCCAGAGATTGAAGTCATAAATCCATCTCAGGTGAATGAGGCCTATGAGCGCGTTCTGAAAAGTGATGTGCGCTATCGCTTTGTTCTAGACATGGGAAAGATTTAAAAAAGGAGCATTAAATGAAAAAACGAAAATTGGGTAACAGCGGTTTAGAAGTTTCTGCCATCGGTTTTGGCTGCATGGGATTAAGTTTTGGCTATGCAAATAAACTAAGCCATAGCGACGCCGTAAAAGTTGTACAAGCAACGGCAGAGCAAGGTGTGACCTTCTTTGATACCGCAGAGGTCTATGGGCCCTATACAAATGAAGAAGTAGTCGGTGAGGCGTTAAAGCCTATTCGTGACAAAGTGGTGATCGCAACCAAGTTCGGATTTAAAACCGGGGCATGGACGGAACTTGATAGCCGACCTGAACACATTCGGGAAGTCTGTGAAGCTTCATTAAAACGCTTAAAAACGGATTATATCGATTTATTTTATCAACACAGAATTGATCCCAGCGTTCCTATCGAAGAAGTCGCGGGCACGGTTAAAGACTTAATCAAAGAAGGTAAAGTAAAACACTTTGGATTGTCAGAAGCCGGTGTCGCAAACATTCGTAAAGCACACGCAGTCCAACCCATCACAGCTTTACAAAGTGAATATTCATTATGGTGGAGAGAACCGGAAGAGCAAATTATTCCAACCCTTGAAGAGCTCGGAATTGGTTTTGTTCCGTTCAGTCCCCTCGGTAAGGGATTCCTGACAGGAAAAATCAATGCCGATACTAAATTCGGTGAGGGGGATTTCAGAAACGTTGTCCCTCGCTTTAGCGAAGAGAATCTAAAAGCCAATCAGGCATTTGTGGATTTGCTAACGTCAATCGCTAAAGAAAAGAATGCAACAACAGGGCAAATTGCTCTTGCATGGATCTTAGCGCAAAAGCCTTGGATCGTACCAATTCCTGGCACAACAAAAGTCGAGCGCATGAAAGAGAACTCCGCTGCATCAGACATTCAACTCTCGGAAAACGAGATACAACGCATTCAACAGGGTGCCTCACACTTAAAAGCACAAGGGGCGAGGTATCCAGAGCATTTACAAAAGCGTATAGATAGATAGTTTTCTTAGCGCAGCAAAAATTTCAAGAGCGCATCTAATCTAAGGTGCGCTCTTTTTTTTAATGATGACTTCTCGACTTTCCCTCTACCTTCATCCCGAATTCTTACCTGTGTTTATAAAACCAACCTCTAGATCTAGCAGTCATTCGGCATAATTTTCCCAAAATTACATTCTCGCAAGGCACCCTGCTGTAGTTGCACAAATCAACCGCAACACTGTGAGGGTCAATGACTAAAAATTTCGTATTAACACTGATAATGATCTCCACCGTTGGTCTTGCTACCGTTTCTTGTTCTAAAGCCGAAGGTGATCCAGCATACACAGAGCAATCTTTAAGCTCTGACGGCGATTCCCAAGCCACTTCTGAAAATTCTGAAACTGCACAATCTGATTCCGAAGACATCGTTGAACATATCCACGAAGAATATGGGACTATCAACACTGACATCCAAGAACTTGGATGTGTGAAAGCTACGACGAAACAAGAAAGTTTCGTAGAGCAAGGATTGACTAAGAAAGATCAGTTCCTTGCACAATGTGCTGAAAAAACGGGGAACTCTGCATGGTGTAACCAATTGGTTCGCCCAAATCCAAGCAGCTACAACAAGTTCTCTTGTACGTACGGTTCTGAACAAGAACACATCTTGGTTCATCCAGATGAATGGACTTGGCAATATCCAATCGCGGCTGTGAACATCATTAAAGATCTTGAAGCAAAAGGCATTACCGTTAGCATGATCTATAACTGGTGGAGACCAGAACCCTACAATAAAAACGTAGGTGGAGCAGCGGGCAGACATCCTTATGGAACTTCCGTTGACGTTCGTTTCTCTAGCAATTCAATGGCAAATGTTGCCTTTAAAGAACTTTGCAAAATGCGTAAAGCGGGTCGCTTGCGTGCGATCGGCCACTACGGAAGTGCTTCACTTCATATCGGTGTCGGCGATAAAACGGCGAACACTTGGGGAAAATACTGTAACTAAAAAATAAGGTGCCAGGTCCTATTTACGTATGCACCGCATACGTAAATAGGACCTGGCACCTTAAGAACGTTTTAATTGTTGGATCACTTGGTCTAACGTGCTTAAAAACTTCGAACGGTCTTTTTTATCCATCGGCGCGGGACCTCCGCGAACTTCACCCATATGTCTTAGATTTTGCATAAGCTCGCGGGTCGCAACCGCGGAACCAATGCTGTCTTCGGTGAATTCGATGCCTTTGCTGCCAATCGCGCGTACTTGTTTTTTTACGCAACGTTCTGCCAGTAAAATATCTGCGGTGATCACGATATCGCCTTTTTGCGCATGCTCGACGATCCAGTCATCAGCGGCATCAAAATCTGAGGATGCCACAATCATCTCGACGCGAGAATTCTGCGGAACATTCAAATACTTATTCGCAACCACGAAGACTTTAAGCTGATAGCGATCAGCCACTTTATAAGTTTCCTCTTTTACAGGGCAGCCGTCGGCGTCGATATAGATGTCTAGCATTTCTAAACACTAACATGTACTATCCAGCCATGCCACATTTAGTACCAAGCTTTTTGACCCTGGTGATTGTTATCTCTGTTGCGCGTTTCTTTGGAATGGTTTTCCGCAAACTGGGTCAACCCTCTGTCATGGGCGAAGTTCTGGGCGGAATTATTCTGGGTCCCTCGGTCGTGGGTTACTTTTTTCCAGGGTTTACTGAGTCTGTATTTCATCCGGAAGCCATGGTATTCCTTAAAAATATCGCTGAAGTCGGTATCACGCTTTATTTGTTTGTGATGGGACTTGAAATGGATCTGCCGCGTTTGCGTCAGTCGGCTAAGTCAGCGGTGCTGATTTCGCAAATGAGTATCCTTGTGCCCTTTGCGCTAGGTCTTGCGTTGGCTTATCAGATTTATTCTGGATACGCGCCGGTGGGTATCGGTCATCTCGAGTTTTCCCTGTTCATCGGTGTGTCTTTATCGATCACAGCATTTCCTGTCCTCGCCCGAATCCTGGCGGACTCTCATCTGCACAAAACTCGTTTGGGAGATTTGGCCCTTACTTGTGCGGCGATTGATGATATTACGGCGTGGTGTTTGGTTGCCGTGGTGACTGGATTATTGGGCGCCTCTATGGGGGGAGCCGCGAGTACGATCATTTTGACGATTATTTATGTTATAGCGATGGTCCTTATCGTTCGTCCTTTGATCGAAAAGTTTTTACCACGTTTAGAAAAGTCCTCGGAAAGATTGCCGCAAGCTTTGCTCGCGGTTGCAGTTTTGGGAGCCATGGGCTCAGCCACGCTGACGGATTTAATCGGTATTCATGCTTTCTTCGGTGCCTTTATGTTTGGTGCGATTATTCCCCATAACAGCTTGATTGCTAAGGACACAACAGACCGTTTGCAAGATTTTGTGGCGATTTTATTTTTGCCAGCATTTTTTGCTTTAACGGGTGTCAAAACCCAACTGGGCTTAATCACGGGCACTGAGCACTGGATGCTATGTTTAGTTATTACCGCTCTAGCGATTTTGGGAAAGTTTGGGGGAGCCTTCGCGGCCGCCAAGATTTCCGGAAACTCCACCAAGGATTCTGCGGTATTAGGTCTTTTAATGAACACACGGGGACTGGTGGAGTTGATCGTTTTAAATATTGGTCTTTCCATCGGAGTTTTGACCCCGACCCTGTTCACGATGCTGGTGATTATGGCTCTCGTAACCACGTTTATGACAGGGCCGCTTTTAAAGCTCGTGGATCGCCGTTAAGTATTTATCTAGGGAAAGAATTTTTTGAAATGGTCTTTAAGAGGCGTCAGGTTTAAGCCGGGCCCTTTTAATTTTGCTTCACCTGAAAGTTTACCCCACGGACCCAGTTTAATCTTAGGAGTGAATGGATCATAACTTAAAAGATGGTCTGAAAAAGCACCTTCCCAGAACAGCGGGCGGTGCGCATTCTTATGCAGAATTAAAAGTCCCGCGCGCGCAAGCAGAGAGGTTTCTCCGACTTGGCAACCTAAGCCCCACAAGATTTTATTTTTCTGTGCAAAGACCAAAGCTTCCTGAGTCCTCATCAAACCACCTAATTTTGAAATGCGCACGTTGAGGCAGATGCGTGAAAAGTACGTTCGATATTTCTCTAAGCCTGCGACCGTGATAAAGGACTCATCCAAAATTAAAAGGCTTTTGGATTTTTCTAAGAATTCAGTTTGCGCTTCATGATTATCAACCGCAAAGGGCTCTTCAATGGCCCAAATTTCAAATGGAATCTGAGATAAGACCGATTGCAGATCCTTATAGGAGGCAAAGGAGTTGTTTGCATCCAAGCGGATTTTGGGAATCAAAAATTTTGTGGCGGAGAGGGTCGGATGGTTTAAGAATTGAATCAACTGTTTGACAGAATTAGGCGAGACTTTGATTTTAAAATCACGAAAGCCTAAGAATAAACCCCGCAAATAAGTTTTAAGCATTTTCTTAGGTGTCCCTAAGCCAATGACCATCGTGTTGTGAGGTCTTACACGGCGAACTGCTCCCGGAAAAAAGTTTTCGACAGATTGATTTTTAATTTTACCGTAAAGATCCCACCATGCGAGCTCCAAGGCGCAAAAAGCACTGGGATTTTGGTCAAGCCACCTGCGCTCTTCTGAAATGAAGCGACTTAATTCTTCTGGTGAGCTCGCATCAGCAAACTTTTGTGCGCGAGGGTCTCTAAAGAACTCGGTAACAGTCTCTGTGGTTTCACCCGTCACATAGGGGCGGGGACAGGACTCGCCCAGGCCTTCCACACCGTTCGATTTTAATGTCACCCACAAAGTGCTCGATGCCTCACGCTCAAAGGTGGCATGGGAAAATTTAATTTTAAATGGAATCTCGTCCATCGCAAATCTTAGTTCCCTACTCATGACGTTGCCACTCTTGCCAATTAGGAAGAATTTTGACGAAGTTCGTAAAGGTGTTTAAGGCTTTTAGTTTCCACTGGGCTTCGCGGATGTTTTTCAAAGTGATTTCTTGATGACCAAACTCATGGAAAAAACCTTTTTTCATACAGCGGATTTGGCAAGGTCCCAGGCGCAAGGATTCCCTTTTTGACTGATACTCCATGTTCTGAGCGCATAAGGCCTCGTCCAAAGCTTTTTCAACTTCTCGCAGGCGTTCACGGCTCAATTCTGATTCACAGAATACAATATAATGAGATTTCTCCTCGTGGGCGATCATCATCATTTCTAAATGAAGGTGGTACTTTTTATTTACCAAGGACACCGCTTCTAAAAATTGATTTTCGTAAAGCTTTTCACCGGTGATACTGGTAACACCCGAGCCTTTGCGTTTGAATTTGATCAAAGGAATGTTTTCATGCATGCCCGTGACGGCAATGATGTCATTCATATGATAGCGATAAAGTCCCGCTGGCGTCGTAATAATAATCAAATACTCTTTTCCCACTTGCAGCTGGTCCATGGTTAAAACATCTGGTTTTGGGTCGCCCTCAGCATCGACTTCTTGAAACTCAAAGAAGTATTCAAATAACGACGGAAGCTCGCCCTCGTCGTGAGGCATTGGTACAGCCATCCGACCTTCAGAAGCCACATACCCCACGTCTTTGTATTGCACATTTTCTGCAAAGCTTTTCTTTAGTTTTTCATAAGCTAAGCGGCAGCTGCCACCTTGCCAGCAACCCACTAAGCGAGTATTCGGCAAAAGATGTTTAAGTAAGATTTTTCCTTCGCGAGCTTTAATTTCACGTAAGTGCAAGGCGCGCTCAATATCGACCGTACAACGCTCAGATATTTCTGCTTGTTCAGCCTCAGGAAGGCTGCCCAGTTGTGAAAATCCACCGCGCTCTAAATCCTGAATCAAGGAATCAAAATGGGTGTTGGCAAGTTCTTCGATTTTTAAAAGTGTCGAGGGGTTCGCTGCGACTACGAAGGTGATATCACGCTGACTTAACACCAGCCGTAAAATCGACAGATATTTTAAAGTTGAATCTTCAACTCCATAGATGGAGTAGGGGACGACATACATATTTGTAAGCCAGCTAGGAAGACTTGCATAGATATGTGCGGTCGTCGCACCCACTTCCAAGCCCGAGGGTTGAACCTTTTCAACTTTTTGGCCCGAGAAAACTAAAAACTTTCCTTCTGTGAATCTCGGCTCCATCAAATGAGCATGATACAACCACAGTGCTTGGGTTTTGCGATAACTTTCAAGCGTCGAGCTTAAGATCGGAATTAATTTAGGCTGACTAGTGGAGCCACTGGTTTGCGTATAAAACAGCGGCTTCGGCGTGATTAAGCCCCACTGGCTCTGCTGGTCTTGTTTTTCAAAGTGCGGGCGGAAGGCTTCATACTCGGCCAAAGGAAATGATTTCTGAAAGTCTTCAATAGATTTGATGTGAACAGAATTTTTCTGCATCAAAAACTCTGTAGTGCCATTAGCAGCAAGAATCTTAAGCAAAACTTGCTCTTGAGTTTGGCGCAGATTTTTTCCGGCTTGAAAATATAATTTTTGCAGCTTGCTGCCACGATGGTGAACTGAAAATCTAATCAACGCCTGAAAAAAGTTTTGCAACAATGCCGGACGGCGGATGAAACCTTTTTTATCCAATCCCTTGATAAAGGGGGCACGCATTTGATCGATAAAGTTTTGCGGGTAATTGGGGTTTTGTAAACCGTATCGTGCCGGGCCCTTTAGATCTGGTAAATAGTAGGTTCCAAAAACCTGATCATAGATACTGGTTTTATTGCCATAGTTATTATTCGACTCATGAATTTCATAGGAGTGGTGATAGCGGTGAAGCTCCGGTCCTGAAATTATTCTGTTCAACCAACCAAGCTTAATATCAATATTGCAGTGCTGGAAAAAGCCATTCACGGAATAAAAAATGAAATAAACAGACATCGCAAGGGGACTCACTCCCAAAAACAAAAATAGAATCGATTCAAAACAAAGCTGCGACACTTTTTCAATCGGATGAAAGCGACCCACGTTCCACCAATATAGTTTCAATGGGCTGTGGTGGACGGCATGGATGCTCCACATAAAGGGAATTTCGTGGCAAGCACGGTGCAGCCAATAACGGAAAAATTCACTTAAGAAAATCAGGCAAATCACTTGCGGAATCAAAGGCCACTCATTTGGCCATAACGCTCCTGTTGGAAAAATACCTTGTTGCTGAAGATAGATGATAAATGCGAGCGCGCCCGCTTCAACCAGGCGGCCTAAAAATGCGTGCACTCCGAATAGGTACATGCCATCAAGCTTTGCCTGCTTATCAAAACCCACCCATTCCTTTTTAAAAGGCATCCAGTATTCTGCAACCCAGATCAGTGAAGAGCCAAAAGCAACGCTCAGTAAAGTTCTAACAGGCAGTGAAGGAATAAACGAAGCCGTCAGCGCAAAGAACGCAAAGGAAAGCACAATGGTGAGTGGATAAAATGCATATTTTAGAAAACTCATGAAGCTCCTCAAATGCTGCATTTATCTCATCGGCTTTCCTCGACAAAAGACGATGTTTTTATAGGCTAAAAATTGAAACTGAGAGTATCCGTCTCAAAGAGGGAATCAGGAGTTGAGACTCTCTTTTAATTGGAATCCAGCGCCTTATCGGTGGCCTCAAGTTGCTTTTGGCGCTCTTTCGCAGCCTTATCCAGATCTTTTTGAACTTCCTTGGTTTTGTTCGCGTAATTTTTCATAGTCTGTTCGTAGGAGACAGGGGTTTTTGTTTTCGTATTTTGTGAAGCCGTTTCTTCCGCAAAGCTCGCAATACTCATCACTGTTATCAAAGAGGCAACAGCCAGGCTGAATTTCATGTAAACTCCCAAAAATGATAGGTTGTTTAGAAAGGGTAGCATGTCCCTTTACAGCGGCCAATTTCATTGCGCATTTCTCGAGCTTATGTATTAAAATGATGACGATGTTTGAAGATAGCCCACTTAACAACTTACTCTGGATCGAGGAGCTTTTGCCTCCGGGATACGACGCCGCTCCTAAGCATGGGGGCATGGCTTATTATCTGGATATGAAGCTGGTCTTGATCCTGGTTGAACGCAAAGGTTTGTATGAGCATAAAGGGGTAAGCTACCCTTTTGAACTCTATAATGGCTGCATCATTCCGGTCGAGAAAAAGGCGCAGAATGCATTTTTCTTAAAGTACCTTTTTTTGGAAAATCATCCGGCAAATAAAGATTGGCTCTATATCCCTGCCGAAAATGAAGATTTCGAAGATCAAGTAAAGCAACTGATGCGTGAAATCGCTAAGCACAATCCGCTTCTGGGTCTTCCCGTTAAATTCGATGGTCCCAAAGCTAAAAGCGATGCGACGAAGTCAAAACCCAAAGCTGCTAAGAAAGTACGAGCCACCAAAAAAAGCGAAAACGCTTACTTTCTTTCTATTGCCAAGAAGCCAGTTAAATAAGAATTCTTCCCATGCCTCGAAATGAGACGACTGTTCAAGAAAACTTGAAAAGGTCGTGAGTTATACCGATCAGATGATAGGTACACCGAGGTAACACATTATGAATTCGAACCAACAATTTTGTGCCTTGATTGTCGACGACCAGATCGGCAGCACCATGGTTTTAAAGACCATGCTGGAAAATCGTGGCTTCAAATGTTATCACGCCCTCACTGCCGAAGAAGCAACGGCGCGACTCGATGAGGTTCTTCCCCATCTCTTGATCGTGGATATTAATTTAGGCCCTGAAACCAGTGGTCTTGATTGGTTAAGCGAAGTGCGAAAGGGTTCCTTTGCCTTCATCCCCGCAGTGATGTTGACGGGTTCTGATGATGAAAATACCGTGAAAAATTCTCTGCAGCAGGGGGTGTATGATTACGTCATTAAACCGTCTAACGCTTCCATTCTAGATAAGAAAATAACCTCGTGGATTCATCGACTCAAAGAAGGCATTTATAAGCTGGAAGCAGAAAAAGCTCCGGTCACAGTCGAAGCAACTTTTGATATGCAAATTGTTGCGATCAGTGAAACGGGGCTTTGCTTAGGCAGTATAATTGCTAACGCTGATCCGCTTTCTTTTGCCAAGGTCACCAGTCCTTTCTTTGAAGGCATTGATGTCAGTCATCCCCCAAAGATCACTTTCTTAAATTACGAGAAAAGTCCCACGGGTGGTCTTTATCCGATTCGCAATTTCGTGCAGGTGAGTGGTTGGACCGAGCCTGATTTTCAGAAAATTCGCTTGTGGATTCGTAGTGCGAATCTGGGGAGAAGCTTTTGAAATCAGATAAATCCTTAGTCATTATTGTTGAAGATGCTCCAGATCAGGTTCACCTGATCTCAAGCTATCTGCGTGCACAAACTCAAGACGTGGAAATTTTAAGTTATCCCACGGTCAAAGAATCGATCGAAACGATTTCTAAAACAGAACCCAAATTAGTTATCTTGGACCTTGTCCTGCAAGACGGGTCCGGGGAAGAAGTTCTGGCTTATATCAAAGCCCATAAGCCTGGTGTTCCAGTACTTGTGGTCACAGGGGATCGGAGTGAGGAAACTGTGGCTAAGCTCTTTGAACAAGGAGCCCACGATTATATCACTAAGCCCATTGATGATTTGATCTTCCGCTCGAAAGCTCGTTCTATTTTGAGTTCGCGCTATGTTTCGCCTTTGAATTTTTTAGGCAGACGAGACGGCATAGGAACTCTTTCAGTAAAATCTGAAGTGAAGATTATCAAGATGGACGAGAATGACGTGACTTTGATCTGCCCATTTCATATCGCCCCTGGAGGTAACTTCGCTGTCACCTTGAGTGGCGTGGTGGTTCATCTAAGAGTTCGTCACTACCATGTGATTCCTGGAGAGGGCAGTTTTCATATTGAATGCCAGATTGTTACTAAAAATCTTAAAAGCGCGAGTGATCTTCGCCGCGCGATAAAAGAGAGTGCATCATGAATTCCCAAGTCTGCGATAAAAATGTTTGGCAGGAACTGCGCGAGTTTGAAAAAAATGAGGGTGCTGAGGGATTCTTCAAGCAGTTGTTGCAAGCTGTTCTAACAACGGCGCAACCTGTAATGGATTCTTTAGTGAAGTCCTCGGTTGAAGGGGACGTTAAAAAAACTCACTACTATGCACATAATTTGAAATCGACATGTGCCTCTTTGGGAGCAAAAAGTCTTGCGCAGAAATTGGGAGTCATCGAAACGGGTTGTAAGGAAGTTGAACCCGTCATTCATCATCACGTCATCGCCGAAGCCAAAGCTGAATTCACTTTGTTTCTAAATGAAGTGCAGGAAGAATTCAATCGTATCAATTAGGACGTCATTTCATATATTCGCTTGGTGATGAGACGTTATCAAAAAGTTCACCGAGGATCACCGAACAAAGAAATTCAAGAATCCTTAATAGTGTTCATGAAAAGCCGATACGCTGTACATGTTCACCTTCAACTCTTTGTACGTATATGAAACAGTCAAACGTGTCTTAGTCTTTTGGGGACTATCGCTGTTCTTGTTGCTTTCGTCTTGTACTCTTGAACTGACGTTGAATGACATCGCCTCTCAAGCATTTTTCACTTTAAAGCCTGCAAGTTATTCTGCATCCAATAGCGCAGTATTTGAATTTGAATCTTCGCTTTCATCTAAGGCTGTATACAAATGTTCTTTGGACGGGGCCGACTGGTATTCCTGTGGAAGCCCTGAATCGCTTTCAAGTTTAAGTTCAGGTCTGCACATTTTTAAAGTCATGGTCCTGGATACAGCAGGAAAGTCCCACAAAGAATCCTCGGTGAGTTGGATTGTTGATACCGACGCTCCCATTTTGACGGTGTCCCAGATGCCGACGGCTTTGAATAATTTAACGACGGCTTCGTTTAATTTCGAAGCGACGGATGCAATCTCGGCGGTGGTCGGTTATGAATGTCAGCACACAACTGTGACGAATCCTGCCGGGAGCTTTAGCAGTTGCACCCCACTTGTGCCTCTGGTGGGCCTTACCCAAGACACCCACACCTATAAAATTCGCGCCATTGATTCCGCTGGCAATCGTTCCGCGGAGTTCAGTTATTCATGGACAGTTGATTTAACTGCGCCAACAATTCAACTGACTTCAAAACCTTCAGCCGCAACTACCAGTACATCAGCGACTTTTAATTTTACTAACACTGAAACTGGCGGCGGAGCTTTTGCTGGTTATGAGTGTAAGATTGATTCTGATCCCTATGCTGCTTGTACCAGTGGGATCTCCTTTAGTTCGCTTTCGCAAGGCTCCCATAGTTTTGTTATCAAAGCATCAGATACAGTCGGAAATATCAGAACGTTAACATATTCCTGGATCGTGGATTCGGGGGTCGTCACGCTATCTTCGTTTTCAATTGCCAATGGAGCGACAACCATTGGTTTTGCATATACAACCACCCAGTTGTCAGCCACTTCTTCTTTTGCTGCAATCACGGGGATGAGGTTTTCGGAACTCGCGGATTTCTCCGATGCGTCTTGGGTTCCCTATTCTGCAAATGGCACTGTGACATTGAAAAATCCCGGGGGGCTTAAAACTATCTATGCGCAGGTGAGAAACGCCGCAGGAACAGTGAGTAATTCCCTGACGGATTCAATAACTCTGGATTTGGGCAACCCACCTATTATGGCGATTTCGTCTCCAGTTGGGGGGCAGTCCTATACACCAGGTAGCAGTATTGTACCCATTCAGTGGTCCTGCAGTCCGGGGGCAGGTCCAATTCCACTCGCAGCAAATCCAATTCGCTCAATCAAATACACGGTCGATGATGGGGTAAGCTTTCATACGATTGCTGAAAATCTTCCCAATAACTTAAGTGCGACCACGGGTTCTTATTCGTGGAATTTGCCAGGCGTCACTTCGACCGGCCAAAGTATTTCCGCATCCATGCCCTTAAAGATTCTGGTCAGCTGCACTTCAGAGGCAGGCGTCATCACCAGTGCAATTTCCAATGCAGTAAATTCTAAGTGGACGGTACTTGTCGGTGAGCCTGGTAATCTCAATGACGGCGTTCACATCAACGCCGCTGATTTAACAGCGAACGTTTCACTTGGGGCCTTTGGCTACTTTGCGGATTCTCAGAACAAAATGTATTTCACAAAATTTAACAGTATTTCGACTGTGAATCCAGAAACGGGTTTGGTCACTTCCTGGATGGGAGAACCGTACTCGGCATCTTGCGATATTGCTGGTGGAAAATTCACTGCTCCGGTGATTCTTGATATTAATGAGTCAGATCAAATGCTGGTATTTAGTTTTGCTTGTTCATTGGTTGCGCGCATTCGCATTTCTGACAAGACCGTTCTGTGGAGCAAACAATTACCCACAATCATTTCAAACAGTGCGGTCTTACATAAAGAACAAGCGTCAGCTTTACGATACGTCAAGACCGGGCATTTGTTTTATTTCTCGAATGAAGCGTTTTACATGGTTGATTTAAACTCTGCAAACAAAGATCCGGTTCTGGTTTTAGGAAACCCAGGCGCCTGCGGTACCTTGGGGGCTGTGGGTACGATGGCGGATGCGTCACCAATTCCATGTCCCACTTCAGATCTTTATTTGACGTTGGTTCGACCTGATTTACAAAAAATCTGGATTCAAATCAATGGCAGCACTTTTGAGCTGCAACAGCAGGGCGCTTACGGAAAATATAAAATCGCACAAGTGGGCATGACGACGGGTACCTGGGGTTCCTTCTTTAATCGTTGCACGCAAATGGCATCGCAGCCCAATAAAGCTTATTGTATTAGAGCTCAGTACGAAGGCAATAAGATTGCCTCCTTTGATTTCACGACCGAAACATGGTCTGCGAGTTTTAATTTAGATAAGCATTATAAAAACATGTCGACCATCTATTACTTGGGTGCGGCAAAGGACTTTATTTATGCCTTTTCAACAACGACCAATGAACTTTATAAGGTCGTCGATGACGAAGGTGTCTTTACTAATTCCGCGGTCGCGGGAACTCCGTTCTTCACCTATGGAAATGGAACTGACCCGGGAAAAACAGCGTTCACCCAAATTTCCAGTATCGCTTACGAAGCGACGGGTAAAAACCTTTACGTGCGCGGTCCAAGGCATTTGCGTCGCTTGCATGTCAATACGACAACACCGGGTTCAGAATATATTGACACGATCTCGACAGGATTCCATGGTTCGGCCGGCAACAGTTCCGCTTATGCTTCACTGACTGTTTCGTCTGGCGGCATTGCGGCGTTTTCTCAGATTGCGGGAACTCCGGCGAATTTGTGGAGCTCCTACAATCTCTCCGCGTGGGCGACAGCAACCGTTGAGCAAACGCTGGCTATCGGTCCTTATTATTATCAGGCGACTTCGACGGCCTCCGCTTATCCCGCTTACGGAGCAGGGGTGTTTAATACGACGGGTACCAGTTACAATCTGATGGCTGCAAGAAAACTTGGAACATTTCTGCCCAATGGAAAGCTTTATTTCTATGGCTCATCAAGTTTGACGGACCAAACAGATCTATGGATTTTTGAATCTGACAGTGCCACAGGAAAAATTAAACCGATTGCAGGTGGAGCAGGAGCTGCAACTTATGTGGCGACTGATCATGGCCAGTTGGCATTGGGTTCTTATTTAAGTGACATCTATGGTATGCAGCCCGATGCGAACGGCGACCTTTTAGTATTCGATGGAAACAGACTGCGTAAAATCACCGTTACGACAGAGTCTGCGAATCCAAGAATCTATGATGTGATTAACTTTGCTATGCTCCCAGGTGCACCGACTGTTTCCTATTGGACTCATGCTGTTTATGATACAAGCACCGGTTGGAGTTACTTTGCCGCGGCCGAGTCCTCGGCCCTCAGTCAAGTCGCTCAAGTGTGGGCGGCTCATCCAACGCCAGGCTTTCAGCAGATATCCACAGCGGGATGGGTGTTACCGTCGCAGCTGGCAACATATCGTTCAATCAATTTAGCGGTAACACCTTTGGGACTTTTACTTTTGGATACCAGTAAGAAACGTATTTTGAAAACAGGACTCCTGCCGACTCCGCCGTAAGAAATCTGTCGACGAGAAATGTTGCAAAAAAAATTATCTGATTTGATAGTGAATGGGTTTAAACGTGCCATTGTTTGAACCCTCATGCGAACACGCCGTTAAGCCCACGATCAAATCCGTCATTGCCTTAAACACAATATGATCGCCAGCTCTTGATACCGGAGGAAGAATTGCCAATTCTCCCTCGGGACTGACTGTCACATTCATAAAAATATTGAAAGTTGTAGAGATATGATCGGGATTTATCTGATGTTTAGAAAACGCGTTACATAAGTTTTCATGACAACTGGGATGGTAGTCCTCGTTACCCGCGACTATTTGAAACATGCGAAGACTGCACGGGGTCATTAGGAAATCATGTCTTCCACAAGTATCTTCAACAATTTCTAAAAGGGGATTGCTTCGTTGGGAGTAAAGCTTATGCCCGGTGGTTAAGTAAATCCGGTCGTTGTAATCAATCGATCTTCCCGCAGAAAGGCTTTCAGAAAGATCGGAAGCATTAAAACAAAATAGATCCGAAACCTGCTCCCCCATGGGATCAGTGACTTTTAAATACTGATCTTTCTTTAAAAGAAACGAAGTACCGGATTGGGGTGGAATGATAAAAGTATCTATTTGCGCGCTCCTTTATGAAAAGGACAAACCCAGTCATCACTGTTGTTTCTGCCGGAAAACTGAATGGCTTCCCACGTATCATTATACTTTTCGCTCATGGGATTTACGTCTCCTTGAAACAGCATGTCTCTTTTGCGATTGGCTTTAATCATGGGCTGATAACGATTTCTACGATCTAATTCTTTAAACTGCTCGTAGACATTAAACACCAATGTCGGATAGCGGGTCCGACGTGACAGGCGAGAGCTGTTCTGGTGCATTCCCACTACAAAGAAAGCGGTGCCACCAAGGCTAAAACAGAAATTTTTATCTTCGGGATTATCACTGAATGCTGGATCCCAGGACTGATCGATATGGGGAACTTCCGTCAGATGAGAAAGTTCTTTCCACAGCCGTTTTTCAAAATCCTCTTCATTCATATCTATTAAATCCGGAAAGACCGCAAAATAACTTAACTCTAAAGAGCCGGTCTTTTGCTGTTCGTCCCGCAAAGCCAAAAGATCTTTTGCCAAGCGTCCGCTGTGATCTCCGGCTCCCAAAGCGCCAAATACACCGGTTCGGTATTGGCCCGTTGATAGAGTTTTAAGAGCAGCGATACAAGGGTAGTTTTCTTTAAAGACCAGGGCGGTTATGTCTTTCTCAAATTCCGTGAGAGTGTCTTCAACATTCATGCGGACAACGCTATAGATATGTTTTGCACATAGCAATAGAGCCGCCTCTAGGTTTCACATGTATAATTTTAGAAATGTCGTATGACAAACGATCTCAAAAATTTCTAATTTAGCAGCTCATAGGCTTCTTTAGTTTCAACAATGACAGGAATATCACGCATCAGTCCCGAAAGACTACGGCATGGCCCAATGTTGATAAAGCGAGTGATACCTTTTTCGTTCACCAACTTTTGCACCGCTGTCGACCAGTGAATGGTGCGTGTAATACTTAACAGAAATTCTTCTTTGATGACTTTTGGATCTTCCAAGGGCTGGGCACTTAAACTCGAAAAAATCGGAACCTTGGGGCGGAAAGTTTGAACTTCGGCAAAGTCACTTTCCACCGCGCGAACATAAGGCAAAATATAGCGAGAGTGCGCAGGGTAATCCAGGATGTTCATTGTATTCCACCCTTTTTCTTTGGCACGCTCTTCCACTTTTCCAAGATCTCCGTATCTGCCGCCCACATTTAAAAATCGGGGAGTCAGGCAGGACACATCCACTGCGACATCTTGAAACCACTTATAGTCTTCTTGCGTGAAGGCTTCCCCACGGGGGGCAAGAACACCGATGTTGCGACCGATTTGATCAATCCCGTCGATTCTTTGAGTGAAGTGAATGTGATTGTAAATGGCGTCTTCAAAAGTGTAAGCCCCGGCAAAAACAGCGCGCGCTAAATCTCCCAAAGAGCATCCCATCACCCAGTCAGGACTTCCATGCTGTTCACGCATGCGTTCAGCCACGCCTGCTTGAATGGCACAAATCGCAACGGCAGCGAGGCTGATATTTTGAATGGAATAAATGTCTTTTGTTGGCAGTTCCAAAAATTCCTTAAAGGAAAACTTTTTACCAAAGCGATTTGCAATGATCTCTTCTGCCTTAGTGAAATACGATTGAACTTCCGGGAGGTGAGTAAAACGATTGCGATCTGATTTGCGGATGAGGGCATTAAGGCCTGGGAAAATATAAGCCGTTGCCATTATTGAAGCTCCATCAGCGCGGGAGATTTTTCACTCAGCTCAGTTGTATTTGCAGTTAATGTCGCGAAATACGCGTGTCTATATGGAGGAGCAAAATTTTCCCTTTGATCAAACTCCATTAAAATCCCAATAGTGTTTTCTGCGACCTTTTCAAAGATCTCTTCCTCGGTTTGACGAACGAATTTCAAAATCTCAGGGTTGAGCAGACTCTGTTCATTTAAAGCGGTGTTGACCATTTGCGTGTGCATAGCTTCGTCTTCAAGGATCATCGTGATCGTATGAGCCACTCCCACGTTGTCAGTCCATTTGATGATGTCGCTATAGTGTTTAAACACGCGCATCTCAAGACCCCAAGCTCCATACAGATAAAGCATATCGGGATCTTTGATTTCACGAACCAAGGCACTGAAATAACGAGTCAGATATCTTTGCAGCTGACGATTTAAGCGGTGATCCAGCTCCTTGTATCCCTCAACCATCATCAAGCGACGACGATCAAGCAACACGGATCGGTGAAGCATGCGCGCGTGGCGCATTTCATCTTCCACGTGTTCTGGCATTTGTGCTGGCAGTGTTAATCCACGAGAGATAAATTCTTGTTGCATGTGTTCTGCAGCGGCGGATTCACTGTGTCCCAAGGCTTGCACCCAAGCGATGGTTGCAGCAGGGCGCTCTCCCAAAAGCCACGCTAAACGCAGGCTTGCTTTCGCGGAAGCACTCGGTCCGCGGACTTTGGATTGAAATTCACGAATCAAATCCGTCATACGCTCTGCCATTAACAGACACATTTCTTTTTCGATACCTTGCAGCTGTTGCAGGGATAGACGGTCTTCTTCAGATAAAGAATTGCGAAATTTTCTGCCCAGTTGAATGTGGGCTGTCTCATCATTTAGGACGATTTGCATCGCCTCACGAATGTGCGAAAAACCCGTGCTTGGAATATAGGCCGAGTAAATTTGAAACGGGAACTGCTCAATCGTGATCGCACCATGAACGTACGCCGCAAAACGATTGTTCGCTTTCACCAATTCAGGATTACCAAAATAACCCATGATGAATGTTTCAATGATATCGCAAAAACGTGTGCGCAGATCCTGGTAAGCTTGATTCAAAGGTTCAGCGAACGGGCGGATGCTTAAGATCACATCACGATGACGGTGTTCATCACCAGCGTGCGCTTTAATCTCTTCTAAAAATTCAGGTGGAGTGGAGTTGGAAATATTCCCGAGAATAGTTTCTGCCGCAAGATGCTCCATGTGCGCCATGGAAGTCAGCCATGCAGACTCGATATGAGGATCTTTGGTGACTTCCATCATCAGTGTTTGAATCGTTTCGCTGAAGCTTTTCATGCTACAATTGCTAACATGTTTCACATTTGTATGACCAATTAACTTTGGGGTACGTTACATTAATTTCTTAGACCTAATTGTTAACGATTTGGTAGTAATGCGGCGCAGCTATCGCGTTCTCGCAATATATTGTTCAGCCAACCGTGCTCAAAATAAGAGAATAAGTTTTGTGAGCACCTTCATCTAACTCCATTGTCATGCCAATTCTTTCAGCAACGAGGGAAGATCGGTGGTTTCTAACGGACGTTTTTACAATAGCTTTTTTCCAGCCCTTTTTTTGCATCTCTTTAAAAATTAAAAACAAACTTTTTGTAATTATCCCCTGACCTTCGCTTGCTTGGTCGATCCAATATCCTAAAGAAAATGAGCGTTGAACAAAATCCATAGAGTGAATGGAGATCGCTCCAGCAAAGTCATGGTTTGAAAAAATCTGAAAGTGAAAGGCTTTGCCCTGTTTCCATTGATGTTCAGCAAGCTGAGAGAATTTCTCCTGATCAGCCAAGGAATTTATTTTCTTTGGCCATGAGAGAAACTCAGCAAGTCGTTCTTTTTGAGCCATAACTTTCTCAAATACCAGCTGTGTGTGGAGAGACTGAGTTTTTGCAAGTTCAATTTGCCCATTGCTAACTGCTGTTTCCGGACGAACATTTCCCCAGGTCATTAAGTGTTCTAAGTTTTGCTCAATCCAAAATTTCAGATTTTCGACATTAAGACCATCAATCAGCGGAATGGCAGAGGATGCCTTTCTCCAATGTTTTTGCGACGGAATACTACCAAGTTTGTTTTCTAAAAAAAGTCGGATGATGTTGTTCAAGGTTTTAGCGGTAAGCTTTGAGCTGCTGAAATCAGACATAATATCAAAATAAAGATCTGCGCCGATGGGTTTTATTTCGTTAACAAAGCTACCGATAAATAGTTCTACATCTGAATTTTCGACCAAAACCACTCGGTTGGAAAAGCTAAAATGTAGACCATCCTCATTCGAAAGGCTATTTAGTGCGTGTTCAAAACCTAGAAAATCATGATGGTAAATTTCTATTTTTCTATGATTTGAGGGTTTAACAGCGTCACGCACAATGTGTGTACCTTCATCAAAAAATGACCACTCGATGGACTGACCGGTTTTTTCGCTCATGGAATTCAACAAGTTATGGCGATCCCTCATTGTTGGCGGCTCTGACCAAACAATCACCAGATCCAAATCGGAGGATTCGGTGAAGAACTCGGTATTAAATGAGCCAGCGAAGTATGCGTATTTAATTTCGGGAAATTCGTTTAGAATCGCTTGAAAGTCTAATACTGTTTGTTCTTTAGTCATGGTAGATTCCGAAAGAAAAATGTAGTGAAGCTTTCTCGGTAGTTATGGCTACGTGAGGCTCCCCCTTCACCAGATAGAGTGTCTGATTTTTATCAAGCACAAAATCTTTTGGTGTTTGTAGTTCTGTCCAGTTAGGTAAGTTTTCTTTTTCATCAAATAATAAAGTATCAACAGAAACGTTGTTGCGGAATGAAGGCCATACTTTCCATCTTTTGGAACCTTCTACTTGCAACACGAAAACATCATGGAGGTCGTAGTGTACAGGCAGACCTTGTGCAAAGGGAGGAGTATAGTATGCGTTGCACTGAACTCTCATTTTTAATTTTTCCCTAAGACGATTGCATGCCTCCTGAATAACGGGAAAGTTCGTTTCGAGACTATTAAAAGACCAGGTTCCGAATTCCACAGGAATATTGCTGCTTTGGAATTCATCTCTTTGGGTTTTGATATAACGGGTTTTTGCTGAAAAGGCAGAATCATGTCTCACTAATACAATGAGTTCTTTGGAAGATGGGAGTTGTAAATCAGATAGTAATAATTCAAATGTTTTCATGACTCTGCCCTTGAGAATAGTTACATCATCATCTTGCCGTCCATGTCGCATCTTAACTGGAAGTCTTTAGCTAGTTTTTTAGCTTCCTCGATACGAGCACGGTCGAATTTCATTGGATCATGAGCCGCAAACTTGATCTTAACGTTGTCTTTGTCGCTGCCTAGGATACGAACTTCAATTTTATCCACGGAAGCTGTATCCATTAGTGTTGCAACCATATGTTTTGGGATTTGGATGGAGCCATCATTTTCGAATCTGCGAACACCTACGTTAGACAAGTATGTTAGCGTTTCAACTGCTTGCTTTGGGTCGAAACCTACAATACGTTTTTGGATGATGGTGTTAACCTGCACGTGACTTTGAGTAGCCTGAGTTACTTGTTGGCCTTCAGGTTGTACCGGGGATGCCGCTTGTGCGGATGTAGCCAAGAGATTTTGGATACTCAAAATACCGAACATTGTAGAAGTGATTGCTTTAGATTTCATTTTATCCTCCTTTAGGATGTGTTAGTTGTCTCCGGGTATTGCTCAAGCCATACCAGCCCCGAATTTGCTTTAAAGTGCGTTTAATTCGATTTGAGACGTTGAAGTGGACGTTTTCGTATCTTAGTTCCAAGAATCCGGATTTCGGACGTATGCAAACCTAGACCTTCGGCTTGAAATTCGTCTCTCAAATCGCTTGTCCTTCAATCTGATTTAAAGCTGGCCTAAAGTACTGCGTATTAAGAGGTGATTTTTATGGGATCAATCGTAGCATTCATCAATCAAAAAGGCGGCGTTGCTAAAACTACGACAGCTATTAATGTGGCTGCACAATGGGCTCACAACGGCAAAAAAGTTTTGCTGGTTGATTTGGATCCGCAGTCTTCTGCGACTCGCTCCATCTTTGGCGACATGGATTTTGAAAACACCATTTATGATGTTCTAACGGGTGAGCTTGCTGCCCAAGACGCTGTTGTGCCATCTGAAACTTTTGGCTTTGACGTGATTCCATCAGAAATCATGTTAAGCGGTATCGAAATCATCCTGGCATCCAAATTCGGTCGCGAGAGCATTTTGAAACGAGGCTTGGCCGAGATCAAAGATCAATACGACATCATCGTGATCGATTGTTCTCCTTCATTGGGTCTTTTGACCGTGAATGCGTTGATCGCTTCTAAAGATATCGTGATTCCAATTTGCCCAGAATATTTCTCTTTAAAAGGTATCGAGTTGATCCTTGAGACGTTGAAAAACATCCATCAAGGTTTGGGTCATAAAATCGATGTGCGTGGAATTATCATTTCTAAATACCGCAATCGTAAGATCGTGGAAAAAGTCATCAATGATCTTCGCACGAACTACACGATCCCGGTGTTTAATAATTACATCCCGGATTCCATCGTGGTTGAAGAAGCGCATCACAATCACAAACCGATGCTTCAATACTCGCCAAGAAATCCTGCAGGCCAGGCTTTAGCTAATCTTGCTGTGGAAATGTGGGCGTAGGCAGTCTTAATCCCTTATTCGTAGATTCAACAAAACCCATTGGTGATAAAGTCGTCACCAATGTGGAATTGTTGTCCGTCGTGCTTCACGACGGTGATTCTGTATTTTTCGAAGTGAGCGATGAATACGGTTTTCAGCAGCGCTTTGCTTTAAAGGCTGTTGAAACAAAAAAGTCTGTCAAGTACACCGCCGAAGTGTGGCTTAAATACCAACACGAAATTCAGTATCGTTTTGTGATGGTGAATGGCGGGGAGGAAGTATTCGTCTCGGCCACTCAGAAAGCTCGCGCGGGTCATATCATTTCTGACAAATGGGCACCGACTTTCAAACCCGATACTTTGCGCGAGAAAAAAGCAAAGCGTCCACAACAGCGCGGTGAAGCTGCGGCCGCAGCTGTGAAAGAAGCCAAAGCCCAACGCGAAGCCCGAAGCAAACCTTTGGGACAACCCAATATGCTTTCGCAGATTAAATCTTTGATCGACGATTTGCTTTAAGATTACTTTCCAACGACACTATCCCAAAATCTAATGTTCAACATCAGTCCGGTTTTGCTTCGCACTGGCCGTGCTGACTTTTAAAACTAAGTCTATCAAACCACTAGCTGCACGAAGATTCCTTAATTAAATTTTTTCATTAGGAGAACAAATCACCCCGAGCGATCAAGGAGGATTGTATATGGGAATGGCGTTCATTCGTGCGCTGATAGTTTCATTGTTGATGACCTGGTGTATTTCAAGCTGGGCTTTTTTTATGCCGGAAGCTCCTCAAGGAGCACCACAAGATTCACCTGATATTGAAACCGATGACCCACGCCCGCCAGGATGGACCGAGTGGACCACGATTGGTGGACAAGGTACCTCTGATCCAGCCAGTTGCACACGCACAAATTTTCGCACGGAAGTTTTTGTGCGCGGAACTGACAATGCTTTATGGCACCGTCGCTGGAATGGAAATAGCTGGGAGAATTGGGTAAACCTAGGAGGCACTTTAACGTCTTCTCCTTCCGCTGCATGTTGGGGCTCAAATCGTATCGACGTATTTGTGCGCGGAACTGACAATGCCTTGTGGGTTCGTCCTTACCGTTCGGGTCACTGGCTTCCTTGGTACACACTTGGCGGTTTTTTAACAACGGGCCCGGGATCTGCAGCAAGATCGGGGAATCGCCTGGATGTTTTCGTTGCAGGTGCTGACAGCTCTCTTTATCAACGTTCATTTTCTGGTGGTGCCTGGGGAGCGTGGGTCGGTTTAGGTGGCACTTTGACTTCGGATCCGACTGCGGTTTCATGGGGTCCCAATCGTTTGGATGTGTTTGCGCGCGGAACTGACAATGCCGTCTGGCACCGCTGGTTTACAGGTGGCTCATGGTCAGCATGGGAATCCTTGGGAGGTGTCGCAACATCTGCTCCCGGTTCTTCTTCGTGGGGATCAGGGCAAGTGGATGTCTATGTCAGAGGCACTGACAACGCTCTTTATTATCGTCGTTACTTAAGTGGTTCATGGAGTGCGTGGAGTTCTCTGGGAGGTGTTTTGACTTCCGGACCGTCAGCGACTTCGTCTGGCAATAAAAGAGTGATCGTGTTTGTGAAGGGCACTGACAATACGTTGTTCTACCGTACGTATAAGGAATAATTTTTGAGTACGGGAGCGAGTCTGATAGGCTTTGCTCCCGAATCAACTTTATCGTTGGAGGATTTGGAAATGATTAAAGGTGTCTTGCTCTCATCGGTTTGTCTGTTGTCTCTTTCTACAAAAGCGGCGGCGTCTCTGGTCGTACTTGGTCCAGGCGGTCCCGCGCCAGCGATGAAGAAGTGCGGAGCGCTTTTTGCGGACGCTAAAAAAGTAAACGTCGAGGTAAAAGCAGGCCCCATGGATAGCTGGCAAACCGATATCCCAAATGCTGACATCTTTTATTCCGGTTCTGAAAACATGATGGATTCATTCAAGGATAAAATTTCTGAACTTGATGGATCGACTATTCAAACTCATTATTTGCGACCTTCTGCGATTTTAGTTCGTCCTGGGAATCCACTTAAAATCAAAGGCGTGAAAGATCTGACGGAGCGTAAAATCAAAGTGATGGTGGTGAACGGTGCTGGGCAAGTCGGGATGTGGGAAGACATTGTGGGCCGACTTCAAAGTGCTAAAGCGTTAAATACCTTTCGTGCGAATACTGTTTTTGCAGCAAAGAATACCGGTGAGGCGGATAAGAGGTGGAAAGAGGACAGCAGCATTGAAGCGTGGCTGGTGTTCAATATTTGGGGAACAAGAAATTTAGATAACGCGGAAATTATTCCTACCGAAAAAGAGCTTACGATTTACAGATCCATGGGGACTGCGCTTTCTACTAAAAAGGGCGATAAGAACTTAGCCAAAGAGTTTGTGAAGTTTGTCGCATCTGATGAGTGCCGCAAAGTATTTAACAAAGAGGGTTGGAAGTAAATACGTTGCTGTTGATGTTATCGTGAAACTTTTGAGGGATCAGTTGCGTTGTAACACCGTGCTCTTAAATTTATAACTGTGAGAACAGTTGGATAAAGTCGAAAACCTATAGGGGGAACCATATGAAGGCGATCGCACTTTATCCGACACAGCATTTAAAATCTTGGCTACATGATCAACTGGTGGATTTCGATAACGAGCTGATTGATGAGGCGATGATTTTTTTGATTCCTCAATCAACACCAGTTTTATTAGATGATGCTAAAAGCTTTTCCTTCCTTAAAACAGCTTCTGGAAGATTCATGACTGCAAACGCAGGTGTGAAAGTTCCAAACTTATCACCTGAAAACTTTGGCGATTACTTCCGTTATGAAGTGTTTTCAGATGTGGTGAATCTGGGGCGTAGTGCGGTGGCTGTCGCCGAATTTTAATTTAAGTCCTAGAAGGACGGCGTTGATAATTAGGTTTACGGCATTGGTTAGGATAATTGCGATTTCATCTTGGATGACTCCAAAAACAATCCAGAGTGCCGTACCAAAACTCAGTATGAGATAAGTCTTATAAGATATGTCTTTACCAGATCTGGTTTTTAAAATCTTTAAAACCTGCGGTATTCCGCAAAGACTTGTACAGGCGCCAGCTATTAATCCTAAGAGAGTTACACTATCCATTCCCCTTAATAGCAGTCATTTAAGCCGATATCGATAGAAGCTAAAATAATATGTTCTAAGACAAAGATTGAAGGAAAGCTCTATCTTTGAATGTTGTACCCATTCATCCTACGGCAATATTGAGAAAGGAAAGATGTATGGGCAATGAATCTTATAAAAATGATACTGGATTAAATGAACATCGTCATTTGGTGTGTTGGCGTTCCGCACTAGCTGGAGTGGTGATCGGTTTAATTACCATCACGGGACTTCTTGCGCTTTCAATTGCGTTTGGTGGAATTGGCCTAGAGGATGGGTCCACAGTTAAAGCAGCTACGGTTTTTGCTGGCGTGAGTATTGTTGTCGCCATGATGGTCGGTAATTTTGCCGGTAGCTATTATGCCGTTCGCATTGCAAGACGCCGAGTTGACGTTGTGGGTGTGATGCAAGGATTGCTGGTCGGTGGGATTTGCTCCCTTATCGTTGTTTGTCATACGATGAGTTCGGTCGCAACTCTTGGCAAAGTAACTGGAACAGCCCTTGGCGCTGCAGCCGGTGCTGCAGGTGGGATTGCTTCAACTCAAGCTCCCCTTATTCAAGATATTATTCAAGATGGTCTTGGTGGACGTAAACTTACCTCTGATCCCGAAGTGATCGTAAAGAACCTTTCCTCTCGTCTGATCAGAGGCGATACGGAAAGTGCAAAGAACTATTTGGCATCTCAAGCAGGCATTAGTTCCGAAGAAGCGGATAAAGCCATCACAGTGATGAAAGAAAAAACTGACAAAGCACTCGAGGACGCCCGAAAGGCTGCGGCGACAGCTTTTAAAGCCATTGGCTGGAGTAGTTTTGTGACTCTTGTGCTGGCCATGATTGCTGCCGCTCTAGGCGGCATGGTTGGAGCGGTTTGCAATGAACGACGAATGATTGATGTTGCTCGGTAAGGAGGCTTAATGAAAGCGGAAAACTTTTTGAACAATACTAAAGGTGCGATTGGCTGGATCCTGCTTTGGGCTTTAGGTATTCCAATTCCAATATTAATAATTTTATTTCTGATTCGCGGCGGGACATAACTTAGAGAAGTAGAAGCTCGATCTTGGGCTTCTGCAGGAACGGTTCGCCTTATTGGTGAAAGTAAGGGCGACAAATCAAAAAAGGAGGGTTGTCCCTCCTTTTTTTTCGTTTCTTTTAATTACTGAGCTGGAACTTGTTGAACTGGGTACAGACCAAGAGCGCTTGCTTCTTCAGTCGACATATCGAACTGAGGGTACAAACCTTGAGTCATTGTGCAAACGACGTCGACGTTAGCATTGCCTTCGGACGTGTTAGCTTCCAAAGTGCCACGGTATGTTCTTGAGCGAGAATCAAAATTAGCAGTCAAACGACCAGCAGCATCGTCACTTGTCGCAGTTGCATGGATGTAGCGACCTTCTTGAACGTCGCTAGAAGTTACTTTCATAGAGATTTGTTTGCTGGAGCCACCAGATACAGTGACCAGGATGTTGCCAACGATTTGGTTGCCAGAAGATGTTGCATCAGCTTTGAAGTTGTACCAGTAGTAAGAACCTTCGCAGTGAATTTGTCCTGCTTGAGCCAATCCACCAGACAATAGCAATGCGCCAATCACAAATAACTTATTCATAAACCCCTCCGTGAGTGTTCAATAAGCGTCATATCGTTAGAGTAAAAGGTCAATTATAGCGCTGGTTGACGCAATGCTTTTTGCTAACATTTCAAGGCATCTCATCGTTGATGCGATATTTATCCATCAGGGGTTCGAGTGCGCGCGCGATATCCTTGTGACGGTCATTCAGGTAAATATATAGATTGGCTGTTACGAAAGGGTTCTGTGCGCGCACGAAGTGGCTATTGTATTCTTTAAGTGTCGGATCTTCTACTTCAAGTGTCGGCCCGATAAATACGTCCACTCGGCCGTTCGCGAGCATTTTTAAACACTGAAACGTATTCGCAGCTTCAAGCACCTGAAGTTGAAGCTCTTTGGCCACTTGTGCTCGTAATCGATTTCCAAGGGTCAGACAGGTTTTACGCCACTTAAATGATTTTGGTTGATCCAGATTCAGATCGCTGCCACTTTTTTTATAAAAATAGTATTTAAGCCGGGCCATGGGGCTTTGAACGCGGACCAGATGGGGAAGGTCACTGCCGAATGCATCAATGCGAAATGTGTCTCCATCAAGTTCACCTCTGGAGACCATCAGCAGTGAGCGGGATAGTGGAACTTTTTTAAAAATCACTTCACAGCCAATTTCTTTAAATGGCTGTTGAAAAGACTCGATCTTTTTTTGAACTGCCGGCGGCCAGCTTTCTGCAATTGAAATAGTCAACGCGTGGGGGCACGGCCCTCCGTGAACTACCATAGAAAAGAGGAGTATTGCTAGAACGATGAGTCCGCGAGCTGAATCTTTCATTTAAAAAAGTATTGCGGATCTTGCTCGAATTGCAAAGCACACTTTACCGAGGCAAAGCGTTCTTGCGAAACGGCATCATTATTTAAGTTGGATAACAGCACAAGGTATTACAACTTTTGAAGGATATGGCTTTGAGAGATGGCACGTGACTTTGTTTCAGAGTGAAACACTCACAGGGAATTTTCTATTGTTTACAAGTGAAAATTCCGATGAATTAGCATGCAGTACCATCTAATCATTTTTGCGGTTTTGATAGTTGTGGTTGTCGCGATCATCGCCTTGCGCGGCTTCACAGCGGACGCGCGAGCTGAAGATGATCTGGAGCGCTTTTTAAGCGAGCCGATGTCGCCACGTCAACGTGCGAGATTCTATGAACGCTATGTCGGGCACCTGTTTGAAAATCAGGGGTATGACGTTGCTTATCTTGGTTCGCTTAAAGGTTATACGGATCATGGGCGCGATATTATTGTGACCACACCGGAAGAAATTTTGGTTATTCAAACAAAGTGTTGGTCTAAACGGAGAGTCGTCCACGATAATGATATCTATCAATTATTCGGCAAGATGAGCCACATCAAGCAGACCTCCGAAGATCCTAAGCGTAAAATCAGAGCTGTGTTTTTTTCAACGTCTCAGTATTCAAGCTTAGCAAAACAAGCGGCAAGTGCCTTGGGTGTGGAGATTAGAACAGAAAGGCTCAATCTCTCTTATCCCATGATTAAATGCAGTGTTTCGCCGACGGGGGAGAAGTATTACTATCTTCCGTTTGATCCTGTTTATGACCGTGTTCAGGTGAAGAGAAATCGCGATGAGTACTTTGTGCGTACCGTGAATCAAGCGGTGCAAAAGGGATTTAAGCGGGCGGGTTAAGAATTTCAAAAATAAACCGATAAGTATTTATGACGCTTCTGCGGACCTACTTATTCTATTTTACTATCTCGTCTTACTCATTCGCTTATGCTTCTTATATTTCTGTCCGCGGCAGCTCTGATCTCGAGTATGGAAAGCCTGAAGAAAGTGCGAAGGTTACTTTAGGCATATACCTACAACCAGGAACTACAAAAGCAGTCGAGTCTAAGGGGCTCATCCAGATAGTTTTAAAAGATAAAAAGGGGAAAGCTCTTTTTGTAACAAGTGCGCAGCCTGGGTTCACGGTTCGAGCTTGTGGCAAGGGACCAACTTACTTCCTTTCTTCACTTAGTGCTGAACTCCCATATATGTGTGGGATGCACACTTTGGATGCCCGGAAGAACGGTAAACTCATTCAGCGATTCTTTGTCGCTTCAAAGCTCCTTAACGACATCATTGCAATGACTCCCACGGACATGTTTCGTAAGGAGTACCAGGTTGATGGTTTAAAGAGAATTGAAGCCATTGCGACGGAGTTTAATTCTTCGATCGAATTGGGAGACATTTCCAATGCGAAACTGAAAATCAGTGAATTGGTTTCTTTGGTGTCGGATATCTCTCAGCATGATTATTTTAATTTTAAAATCCCAATGTCATTTGAGAAATACCAAGGATTGCTCTTAGAGCTTCGCAAGAATGTTTTTTCAGAGTATGGATGTGGTAGCTCTTAAGACTTATGCACATCCCGCAGGAGCAACATATCGCCTAAACGTTGCTCCTTTTCATCATCAAATCCACAAGCACCATCCCATGTTTTGGGGTTTTCATAAGTCCCAAACATCATGTCCCAAAAAACGAAGTCGCCGTAATTGTTCTTATGCTTATTATATTCATGATGAATACGATGCATTTCCGGGCGTTGGAAGATATACCCCATCCACTGCGGGGTTCTGATATTGGTATGATAAAAGAACTCACCCAAGGCTGTAAACAGCGTATAGACCGCGCCTGCTTCAACGCTTAAACCTAAGAACGTAAATACGATCAAACTACCCAAGATGGAATTTATCAACATTTCTTGGGGATGCTTATAAAACGAAGTGATGACTTCCAGGCGTTGCGGGCTATGGTGAATTTGGTGAAAGTATCTCCATAGGAAATCTGATTCATGTCTTGCACGGTGCCACCAATAGAAAATAAACGTCGCAAAGAAATAGGCGATGAATCCTCCCAACCATGGTGCGACGTGATCGGACAATCTAAATACGGAAAAAGCTGCGAGCCATTTTTCCCAGGTGTATCCCGCAAGAGTAACGATACCTAATTGCGCAATGTTGATGGCGAGGACTCGGATGTGCCAGGTTTTTACATCGGGGAGCTTCCACCCTGTAAAGATTCGTTCAAGAATAAAGCAGAATACGAAAATCGATAAAGTGATCGTGAGCATTTTGCCTCCTTCTCTATGCTTCTAATTTATCAGGGGGTATCGGTCATGGGAATGAAACCTCCCGTCAGAACTGGTGGTTTTTTGTCGGTCTCGTGCTTGTAAACACGGTCCTATTTTGAGACGATTTATCCATGGCGAATAAAGCGGATTCTAAAGAGCAAAAGCAGGTGGCGGTGTCCCTCGCTATTCTAGAGGTTATTGAGCGGGATGGCTTGAATGGGGTGACTCATTCCAAGGTGTCGCGTAAGTCGGGTGTTTCCCGCGCTTGGATCTATGAGTATATCGGGAAAGAGAAGTCGGACCTTATCGAGTATGCGGGGGAGGTTTTTACTTCTTTCTTTGCGCGCACTAAGAAAGCTGATCGTCCTAAGACTCGTGCCGAGTTGATGCAGCGGTTGGAAGAGGGCACTGAGTTCGTATTCCAAGCGGTGCAGGCGAATCCGGTTATTATTAAGCTTCATTATCGTTTTCGTGGGACAGATACGGCGATTGGGAAGGTGATCGCTAAGTATGAGAAGTATTGGATTGGGAATACTTCTAAGAGTTTGGTGGAGATTTTGGGGATGAGTGGTGCGGAGGCGAGTGCTTTTGCGGAGATGATTATGGTTTTGCGGCTTGGGTTTGCTTTTCGGGTGGTGACGGAGGTAAAAGCCGGAAGTCATTTAAGTGAATCAAAGTTGGCAATGGGTTTACTATTTCGAGCACATTTCGGCAGGTAATGATTATTTATGGAGGCAATATTGGATATAGAAGTGATTCTTTTGAAAAATACTGACGGATATCAAGCAATCGGAAGTTGGGTGGGTGCGACCTGGGGAATGTATGCAGTGAATACTGGTAACTGTGCGAACCCCAAGGAATGCATCAATGAATTAAAAGTACAATTGGAGAAACGACTTAAATCGAATGATACTTTTTCTATTAAAGGACGGAGCTACAAATCAATTTCTGAAATACCTGAAGAATTATCTGATGATTGAGTGCCCTATTTGTCTTCAGTTAGTAGAAAAGATGAAATCCGGGAGCCATGTCATTCCCAGATGGGCTATGCTGATGACTAAGGAGGGCAGTGGAAATTATGCCTCGCTTAATCTGAATAAAGATGATGACCCTAATGCAACACGCGCCCAACGTGATTTGATTTGTGATTTTTGGTGCGGCGATTGTGAAAATCGATTTAGAGATGATGACGCGAATGGTGCGCGTTTCTTCAAGGACCGAAGATATATTAAAAAAGTAATAGATCCGCACCCAAGTTCGGGTAATCGTGGAATTGAAATTCATGACGGAAATTCTTTAAATGACTTGAGAAGTTTTATCGTCAGTTTGCTATTGAGAGGTGAGGTTTATGGTAGACAGAAGTTTGGAAAAAAAATTTTAGGATCGAGATTTAACTATTTTGCGAAATCACACGTTGAGGGGGTATTTAGTGGCAACGGGACTGGGTTACTGTTGGTTCGAAATTCTATACTCAGTGCCAGTCATTCTAGTCCTGTAAAAACACGTTTCGGTGATCGCATATGTGTAATGCTTTTTTTCTGCGGCTATAACATTTTTTTGGTTTCGGATAGTAGAGGTCCTGAGGATAACGATCTATTTAAACTGGCTTCTGAAGCAGAAATAATAATTCCGATATTTGGAGCGGCAGAACTACCACATCTGAGTAAACTCATTCAGGCGATTCAAAAAATTGGATCACTATCTCGAAGAAAAGAAAAATAGTGTACAGTCTGTCCGATTTTCTTCGGCGCAATTAATTGTGTGATGGAATAATACTATTCAAATCTTTTTTCAGTTTCGACCAGAGCTGGTGTCATCGAAATCTGAATCGCAGATTCTTTAGGGTTAGTCTGATATCCCATTAAAGTAAGTTCCTGGGATTGAATGTTAAAAGACTCCGATTGAAGTCTGTCAGGGTCGTTAATCATGTAATAGCAGTAAGCACAGCAATAAAACCCTAATAATAAGGTTATCAGAACCAATAGGAATATTTGCTGCCACAAGACGGCATTTAAAAGCAATGTTCCTGAAAGAACAACCTCGCTAATTCCAATAATCCAATTTAGCGGCGTCATGGCGTTCTTGGTGGATAAGCTTCCAGAGTTCCGTTTGGCGTTTTTCCTGTGAAGAGAGGGCATTCTTATGGTGTCTCCGTGAATAAGGAGAAAGTTATCGTGGAAGCAGCTCCCGCTCCTATCGGATGAATAGAAAGAAATAGTTTGAAACGTTTATCGCCAATAAAAAAACCATATGGAGCAGTTGTGCCTCCTCCACTAGCTAGCAGTTTTTTGGCAATCGAAATATTCATGATTCTTCCATCTAGCGCCGGTTCACCCGATGGGCTTGCATCATCAACAAAGTTAAATTGAATTGTAAAGTTTTGTACAATTCCGTCAGCAGTAACATTTAGGGGCATAACTAGTTGAATCGTTTCAGGACGGGCAAAAACAACGGAATTAGAGTAAATTAGCTGTGACTTTCCGGATAATATTTGAATATCAAGATTTGCCATTTTTTGGTGTCCTCTTAAGCATTGAATATAGCAATCATTTTATAAATCACCAAAATATAAATATTCGCAGTAATGTTCTGGGCTCGGCTCCTCCCACGAATGCGCATCCGGCGCATTCGTCCCGAAGCCGGGGCCGTTCGCTCGTCAGGCCGTCCGGGCCCATCGAATTTCGTTTAACGAATTACTTCCATTTTCGATTGTCGATTTTCGTCCGATTTTTTCGCACGTGGAAAACTCGCTGGCCTATCGGCGCCGCTTTGAAATTAGAAATTGGATATTAGAGGAATTTTTTCTGCGAAAAAATTGGATGGGGTAGCAGGACTCGAACCTGCGAATGACAGAATCAAAATCTGTTGTCTTACCAACTTGACGATACCCCAACTGAGTCATTGCGAACCGCTAAATTACGGATTTTGGGCCACAAAGGCAAGATAAGATGCATTGCGTCTTTAAGTGAAGTCCGTGGGGGATGTGATTTTGCAGCCGATCGTGGATAAATTCACTCTCAGGCTTCCCCTTGATAGCGTCAAGGGGTGCGATTCTTTAAAAAGCTTCTGAAATTTTACTCGTCTCTGCAGTTGGCGGTCGTGATTTTGCTCCTTTTGGCCATTTTGACCTGCTTGGGGACTCTCGTTGAAAGTCGGTTGGATTCCCAGGCGGCTCAGGTTTTTGTCTATCGTTCGCTGTGGATGAACCTGCTTTTGGGGAACTTGGTGCTTAGTCTTTGCGCAGTCATGGTGGATCGCTGGCCGTGGAAGCCCAAGCATGCGGCTTTTATCTGTGCCCATGTTGGGGTGATCACCATCATCACCGGCGCCATGATCACGCAGTGGAAGGGCGTGGATGGCACCGTCAGGCTGACCCCGGGGGAGAGTCAAAACTCTGCCACTGTGGCCGAGGCGGAACTGACTTTGTATCGCTCGCCCGATGGGGCTGAGTTTGAAAAAGTTTATGCCGATACCGTTCACTTTTTAAAAAATCCCATCACTCCCGAAAAGCCGTTCATCTTTAAAACTTCCGATGCCGATATTGAAATCGTTGAGAGCGTGCCTTACGCCCAAGCGCAAATGGAAGTCGTGGCCTCTGAAATTCCGCAAAGTGGGGCGGGACTGCGTTTTCAAATTAAGAATGAGCGCATTCATTCCTTGGATTGGCTGGTGCAAAGAAATATTTTTGAAACCGTATCGTACGATATGGGACCGCTGCTGATGACCATGGGAGGCCTGTGGCAGCGAAACTTAGAGCGCAATGAAATCCGTCTGGTGCCTGATCAAGAAAAAATCAGTTATGCCTTTTATAAAAAGAATGAAAAAGATCCCATCATGAAGGGGAGTGTGGCCGAGGGCGGCTCTTTAAAAACTCCGTGGATGGGACTTGAATTCCGCGTGCTTAGATTTTTCCCAAAAGCCGAAGTGCGCTGGGACGTGCGGAGGCTTGATCATCCTTCACCGAAAACTTCAGCGGCGATCCTGGTGAAACATCGTGGGAATGAAAATTGGCTCTTTCAGAATGATGTTTTAAAAATGTTCACCGAAAAACACGTTTACATACTTTCTTATCGCAACCGCCAGGTGGATTTGGGATTCCCTCTGTCGTTAAAAGATTTCCGTAAAGCGCAGTACCCCGGCAGTGAACGCGCGATGGCCTATGAAAGCACCATACAATATGGCACAGATAAAAAAGAAACCGTGATCTCGATGAATGAGCCCTTGAAATATCAAGGCTTCACGATCTATCAAGCAGGCTTTGAGCCCCTACCGAATTCTTCCAAGTACATGAGTGTGCTTTCGGTGAATTACGATCCCGGAAGACCCCTAAAATATCTAGGCGCCTTCATTATGTGTTTGGGAATTGTCCTGCTGTTTTATTTCCGCAAAGCTTATCGCAAAGAATCCTTGTAAGCGCGAACCGCTTCCTGACCCTTGCGGGACATATCAATCGATAAACCAAAGACCCGCGCAGATTCCTGCGGAGCATGGAAACCGGTGGAGTTTTCAGCCTCGACAAAGTCGAACAAGAACTGGGCATCGCGCTGGTGTTGTCTTGCGGCTTCCAGATGTTTATTCGGAGTCTTCGCCAAATCCACATCCTTGTACGGTTTTAAATCGTTGATCAAAGCAATCAAGGCATCAAAGGACACATCACGGAGCTGCGCATGGCGATCTTGAATGGTCGTTGCTCGGGTCATCAGATCTTTTTCAGAAACGTTATGACAAGTCTGGCAGGCGCGGTTGATATTTAAAAGCGGACTGCGAATCCAGTGATCGGTGATTTTCATCGCACCCACTCTTTGATAAGGCATGTGGCAGTCAATACAGCTGACACCCGCTTGCGCGTGGGTACCTTGCGAGAAAGTCTCAAACTCCGGATGCTGCGCTTTTAAAACAGGCGCGCCAGTTTCTTTATGAACCCAGTCTTTGAATTTTGTTTCGTTATAGTATGCCAAAATTTGGTCAGCCTTGATCCCTTTAGCCCACGGATAGGTCAAAGTTTTGGCGTCGCCCTTGAAATAATATTCAACGTGGCACTGAGCGCACACGAACGTGCGCATCTCTTGGCGCGAAGCCATTTTGTTGACGTCGTATTCTTTAATTCCCTGGGACGCCTTAAAGACTTTGATCCCTTCCATGAAAGCCGGGCGAGTGATTCTTAACGACATGTCTTTGGAATCATGGCAATCAATGCACGAAACAGGATGCTTGGTTAAACTTGCGACATCGTGATAGGGCTGCTTATTCATAATATCGAAACCTTTTTGAATATCTCCCTCGCCCAGTTTTTTATAAATCGAGTATGTTGACCCGTGGCAGTTCAAACACGCACCGGGTTGCTTCACCACCACTTGGCGTTCCGTTAATTCCTGATCTAACAACATATACGCGTGCCCGCGGTCTTCGCGGAAATCTTTGGAAAAGGCGTATCCCGCCCACATGATTTTCAAGCGGGGATCTTCGTCGATTTTTTGCACGGAAGTAAATTTGCGCGGATCTTTATCCGTCGGCACATGCGGGAAAGCTTCCGATCCACCGTATTTGGTGCGAGTCATATCCACCGTTCGTAAATAAGAATCATACTGATGCGGAAAGTTTTTCCCCCATATTGCCGGATCATCGGTGTCATCGGTGATTTCTACCACGCGGTAAAAGGTTTGTTTGCCCTCTTGTTTCTTTTCAAAGATGTCCACCAGGAGGGCTGTGATCAGAATCGTCAGCAGGATCGCCACGACCGAGATGATGATATTTAATTTTTTCATAAGCCGACTCCTTTATTGTCCGTGACCCACACCGCGATGACAGTGCAGGCAATTTTTCACATCGTCGTTTCCTTTGCCGATATCCATGGCATGCACCATTGGTTGATGGCAGTGCAGGCAACTTTGCAGGGTGATCTGACGATTGTGTCCTTTGATTTGAATGGGTTCTTTAAAGTTTTGCGATGTGAAGGCCCAGCCATGATGAAAACCATTGCTGGCTTTGGCGGCATATTTGCCAATCAGGCTTCCATGGGGCAAGTGACAGTCATTGCACTTAGCAACGTACTGATGCCCGGACTTACTCCACGAATCGTAATTGTCTTGCATGATGTGACAGTTGATACAGGCCTTGGGATCATCCAACAGATAAGAATACCCACGAGCGTAAATAAATGAATACGCTCCCAACCCAATAAGGATGCTCACCAAGACCACGCTGCTGATGGATAAGAGGGGTTTGATATTCATTTCTCTTTTAGTATTCATTACCGCAAGAAATTGAATATATAAGAATGAGTTGAGTGCAAAAATGCAGAGGGGGAAATAAAAAAGCCCCCACCATTGCTAACGCTCAGGTGAGGGCAAAACTGTCCTTGGGTTTGAAGCCGCCTCCGGTTTCAAGCCTCCACAAATGGCCTAAAACTTGGCGTGTGAGCAGGAATCTTCAACCTTAGTAGTCATCACTACCATAATCGGAACCTGGCGCCTTCTGGCGTTTCAGGTTCACTAAGGTTTCTCCCATGGACTTTAATTCGTTTTCGTAAGCTTCAAAAACCATGTCCTCGATCATCGCGCGTGTTTCCTGATTTAGAGGATGGGCGATATCGCGGAATTGGCCGTCTTTTCTTTTTTTAGAGGGCATCGCGACGAACAAGCCGCTGGTGCCTTGGATGACTTTCAGATCGCGGACTACGAAACATCCATCAAGTGTGATGGAGACGTAGGCCTTGAGGCGATCCTCATTGACCGGGAATACTTTCACTTCGGTGACTTTCATAGAGTCCCTTTCTAGGTGCCTATCGTGTTGCTACCAATGGAGCCATACTATGGTCCGATCTCTATTTCGGACGTCGTTGAAAAAATCTAAAGACCTAGGTCGAGGAAAGTTCAAAATTGTGATCTCTTAAGAAATTCTGTCTCAATCTGAAACGCTTCACCACTTACAAGATTTTGAACGAAGGGCATCTTCGTCGGGAAGGCGGGGCGCAGCTTGGAGAGTATGGTGAGGCCAAATGTGCGGCCAGTTTGGGCAACCGGCAAGAAATTCAGATGACTTGCAGTAACGTGACAGGGGGAAGGGGTTATGGGAAGAAGTGCTCCTATGAAAAACCTATTCAGTTCTTTGTTTATTTTCGTGTCTTTGTCTTCTGTAGCTCAAGCCATCGAAGTACCCGCGGATTTCTATCCAAATGGTATAAGCTGTGTGCAAACGGCAACCAACGATGGCTTCTTGCCGCAAAACCTGACGATCTATCAGTCCAAAGGAGCAGGCGATCGCCTATTCATTAAGTTCTATATCGGCAATGACTTACGACATGTGGTCGCCCAAGAAACCAGCCGCACTTTCAACACGATTCAATATAAAAACGTGCGCCTGTTCGACGAAGACAAAGGTCACATCGTCGGTGGTCACATGGGTATTACGTTTAATGCGGAAATTAACACCCTTCAATCTGCGGGTAATTTCTCTTGGACTTACTTTGATGGTGGCAAAGCTAGCTACAGCTGCTCCATGTACTAATGTTTATTTTAAATTTTGAATATGAAAGAGCCCTTTGCGAAAACAAAGGGCTTTTTTTATGCGATATAAAGTGCGTGATGAATTGCCGTCGTTGTAAGATTCCAGAGATGAAAAAGTGGCTTCCTTATTTCATAGTAATCGCAATGTTGATAATTGCATCTTTTGTGGTTCCCCATAGGACAATTGATCCTTGGGGGCTTTTTAATCCCTATAGTCTCGTGCGAATTTTATTAGCACTGACTTTGCTGCAAGTACTCAGCTCCTTACTGATGAGTTATTTGCGCGGGCCCCACGCCGGCCTCTTATTGGGTTTTTTAGGTGGATTAATTTCCAGCACAGCCTTGGCATTGTCACTATCTAAACAAAGCCAAGAAAGTTCCGAAGATGAAGCGCGCCTGTTAAGCCTGACATATTTAGGCGCTCTTTTGGGGACCGTGGTTGAAGCTGCGGTTTTATCTATGATTGGGTCCGATCAGCTGAATTGGAGACTGCAAGGGGTCTTTCTTGGACCGATTGTGGTGAGCTTGTGGTTGGTTATTTGGAGAGCTCGCTCTATTCAAAAGATTCAGTTTCAGCCTGACTCTATTCCGACATTAAGCGTGAAGTCGGTCCTTTCCCTCGGCCTTATTATCATGTTGTTTCTGGCTTTCTCAAAAGTGTTGCAGACCTATTTCGGAGAAGTGGGGCAGTATTATTTAACGTTCCTGACCTGTTTGTTTGAACTTCATGGTTCCATTATTGGCAATACCCAGCTGTTACAAAATGGCACTATATCTGCCGCAACGACGGGAAATTTATTTGCATTGGGAATCTTGGCTTCTTATCTCGGAAAAATGACACTCGTGATTGCGATGGGAAGTCGGGACTTTAAAAAACGTATTATCAAATACACGGGCTGGTTGAGCTTATCTTTGATCGTAGCCTGGTTGTTTGCATCGGCAGCTCTTTCACTTTAAGGAGTCGAAAAACCACGGCAAAAAAAAAGCCCGCTCGGAGCGGGCTTTGATTATTTATCTCGTTATATTTCGTTAAGGAGTATCGATATTGATGATCTGAATTCTGGAATTGCGAGCAATACGTAAAGTGTTGCTGCCTTTTTTTAGATTCTTCAAAACATCTTTTGAATTTGAAACAGCTTGCTTGTTCACATCCAAAATCACATCACCTACCGCAAGGCCTGCTTTGCTAGCCGCCGAGTTGCGAGCGGTTTCAATAACGATCGGTTGCTTCATATCATCAGGCAATCCCCATTCGCTGCGAATAGCAGGAGTCGGATCGATGATCGTAAAGCCTACATTAAACGGCGCTTTCTGACCGTCGTATTTTTTCACATCGGTTTTTCTGAATTTAGCATTGTCTTCAGGACGCTCGCCGACAACCACAGAAACTGTCATTGGTTTTCTGTCACGAATGATTTTCGCCTGAGTCGGTTTGCCAATTGAAGCGTCACTCACAGCATCGACTAGGCTTAAAGAACTGTCGATGGATCTGCCATTAAACTCCGTCACGATATCATAAATTCGAAGACCCGCACGAGTCGCCGGACCGCGTGGATCAAGCTGTGTGATCACCGCACCACTTTGCTCGCCCAATCCCAGGTACTCGGCCGCTTCGGGATCAAGATCTCCTAATGCGGCCCCAATCCAACCGCGCGCAATGCGACCTTTGGATTCAAGTTGTGGGATCAAAGCTTTTACTTCGTCGATAGGAATCGCAAAACCGATCCCTTGCGCACGGGCATCGATCGCCGAGTTCACACCAACGACCATGCCTTTCGTATTTACCAAAGGACCACCCGAGTTACCGGGATTGATCGAAGCATCTGTTTGAATCAAAGGAATTTTATTGATCTCGGCAATGCCGCGACCTTTTGAAGAAACAATCCCTTTAGACATCGAGTGACCGTGACCAAATGGATTACCAAAAGCGGCAACCCATTCGCCAACTTCAAGGTCTTTAGAAGATCCAAGCACCGCGACAGTCAGTTTTGTTTTAGGTTTGATTTTGATCAAGGCGATATCGGTACGCTCATCACTTCCCACCAAAGTCGCTTCGTAAAGATCTTTGGAATCTTCGCTTAGTTGAACTTTGATTTGGTCAGCTCCTGCGATCACGTGATTGTTCGTTACGATCAAGCCGTCTTCACGAATGATGAACCCCGTTCCAAGGCCCATCATCTGAGGCTTTTGTTGCTGCTGAGGTTGCTGCATGCGAAGCCCATAAAGCTGCTCCAGCATCTCCAGCATCGGATCACGTCCACCGCGTGGCATGTTCTTAGGAATCGCGGTCGTTGAAATATTCACGACGGCGGGATTGATTGCTTTCGCCAACTCCACAAAGAGATTTCCTGGGAGTGGAGCGCTTAGATTCATTTTCGGGGGATCTTTGGGAAGGCTTGTTGATTGAGCCTGAGATTCAGGACCTGCCACCAGGGAGGCCGCTACTAGAAGGAATAAAAACTTCTTCATAACACATTTCTCCTAACAGTTTCGGAACAACTATCACTCTAACTGAAATGCCTAGCGCTATCTAGTCCAACAGGTGAGTCGGTTCTGAGCGTTAGGCATTTATTTTTTTAAACTGAAACAAACTTCATTTGAAGGTCGTTAATTAGGTTCTCTAAAAATTGCGACTCATCAGAACTTAGGTTGCCTTTGGTTTTTTGCTGCAGGACCACTAAAAGGTCGATGTTAAATCGAGCCATATTTTTATCTTTAGAAGTCTTGCCCGTTTGTGGATCCGGGGCCAAACCCATAGCCATCACCGCCGATGACGCTAGGGACATAATAAGAACTGATAATGAAGCTTCCATTTTTTCTTGCATAATACACCCTTAAGTGAACATGAGTTCACATAATTTAATGTCAAGGTTAGATCGGATAGTAACCCATAAGCTTTTGCAGGCGGGTTTCAATCGATGGATGTGATTTTAAAAACAAATTCTTTTGCCTAAAACCCTCAGGATTCACAATAAACAAATGGCTGGTACAAGCGGGGATTTCCAGGGGCTGAGTCTGTGCCAAACCTTCCAGTCTCCACAAAACTTCTCCCAAAGGATGGCGATTATTTAATAATTCAGAAGCCATCAAGTCATTTTCAAAAAAGGATTTTTCACCCACCACGGCTTTGATGATCAGCCAACCAATTGGTGACAAAAGCGGCATGAAAAACTGCAAACGGTAGGGAAGGAAAGAATCCAAAAATTGTCCCAAACCCACAACGGAGTTTGCAAGCGTCGAGCTTACGCTGAACGCAAAAGTGTCAAGACGACGAATGTGACAAAGTTGATGGGCAACGACCGCTTCCAGTTCTTTCGCACTTAACTTTTGCAAAAGTCCCAACGTAAATCCTAGCGATCCATTTTTCCAGGAATGCCCCACGCAAAACGCATTCACGGAAGAGTGTGGAGTCATGAACACTGCGGGAGCCGGCATGCCCAACTGGTGCGACATGCGCTCGACCATATCTAGCACTCCCCAAGCATCCTGTCCCTTTACGCGTTGAGCGCGAAGTTTATAGAGCACGCGGTTTTCGCCGTAAAAGAACACGATGAAATTTAAAAGCAGGGCTAATAAAAATCCAATGATCAGTCCCAAGCGTTCGCCAAATTGGTAACCCAAAATCAGCAGCGCTAACGATGTCGATAGAATGAAAACCCAAACTTTTGTGTTCGTATTAGTCATATTGATTTTGTCCCATTGAACCGGCCATTTTACAACGCGTACAAGTGGTGTAACGCCATGCTCGTCCAAACTAAAGGCTAGGACTGTGACATAACAATTGCAAGTTTTCCTGTGCCCGACGCCCCGAGAAATTTAGGTCTGGAGCGCCTCGGTTAAGGCTTGCCGCAGGAAAGCTAACAGAGTGAAATAGTAAGGATATTTCCCGAGGAGGAATGGGTGAGCGAAGTTGATATCATGGCGTTAAACGCCGCGATCAAACAAGAAAGTCAATTCATCGACAAGATGATGACAGAGATCAACAAAGTCGTAGTCGGACAAAAGGAAATGGTCGAAGGGATCATGATGGGTCTTTTGACGGGTGGACACATCTTACTTGAAGGTGTTCCCGGCCTTGCCAAGACGCTGACGATTTCCACAGTGTGTAAATCCATTTCTTTGGATTTTCAGCGTATTCAGTTCACTCCCGATCTTTTACCCACAGACTTAATTGGTACGATGATCTTTAATCCCAAATCCGGCGAATTCGCTCCACGTAAAGGTCCTATCTTTACGAATATCGTTTTGGCCGACGAGATCAATCGTGCTCCCGCGAAAGTGCAATCTGCTTTGCTTGAAGCAATGGCGGAAAAACAAGTCACAATCGGTGACGAGTCCTACAAACTTGCGAATCCATTCTTGGTTCTTGCAACCCAAAATCCATTGGAGCAGGAAGGTACGTATCCACTTCCGGAAGCGCAAATGGACCGTTTCATGTTTAAGATCAACGTGGTTTACCCACACAAAGGCGAAGAGCTTGAAATCTTAAACCGCATGGGTACGAATGAAAAGCCGGTGGTGAATCCGGTGATTTCTAAAGAAGACCTGTTGCGTGCTTCTGAACGTGCTGATCAAATTTACGTCGATAACAAAATCAAAAACTACATCGTGGAAATCGTGATGGCTTCCCGTAAGCCCGCGGAGTACGGTCTAAGCCGTATCGCAAATCTTATCAACGTCGGGGGTTCACCGCGTGCGACGATTTGCTTGTTCCGTGCCGCGAAAGCACACGCTTTCCTTCGTGGTCGCGGTTACGTGACAGCAGAGGACGTAAAAGCCATTGCTTACCACGTGATGAGACATCGTCTGATTCTGACTTACGAAGCTGAGGCAGAAAATATCAAGTCTGATGACGTGATCAAAGAAATCCTAAGCCAGGTTGAGGTTCCATAGTGGGATTGCCTCCAGAGGTCTTAAAGAAAGTTAAACTGCTGGAGTTGAACACAAGAAAACTTGTGAACAACCTCTTTGCGGGCGAGTACCATACGGCCTTTAAAGGTCAGGGTATGACTTTCGCAGACTTCCGTGAGTACGTTCCTGGTGATGATGTTCGTTCGATCTCCTGGCCACTGACGGCGCGCACAGGAAAAACTTTTATTAAAACTTTCGAAGAAGAACGGGAGCTGACGTTGATCATCGCGGTCGATGTCAGTGGTTCCAGTGATTTCGGAACGGGGCCTTATTTCAAGGGCGAAGTGATGACTCACATGGCGGCCTTGCTTGCGTTTTCGGCGGTTAAGAATAATGACCAGATCGGTTTGTTGCTTTTTAGCGATCAGGTCGAACACTTCGTTCCACCGAAAAAAGGCCGTGGCCACGTTCAACGTTTGCTTCGTGACCTCTATTACTACAAACCAAAAAGTCACAACACTAAACTTTCTAACGGCTTTAGCTTCCTGCAGGGAGCATTGAAAAAGCGCGCAACTATTTTTGTTTTCAGTGACTTCCAGGATGAGGGCTTTGATCAAAGCTTGCGCTTACTTGGAAGAAAGCACGATGTGGTTGCTTGTGTCGTGAACGATGCTGCGGAATATTCGCTACCAAGCATGGGCGTGATTGAAGTTCAGGATGCAGAGACGGGTGAAGTTTTAACCGTCGATACGTCGTCCGCAAGTTTTAGAAAAGAATACGAGCAAGCTGTGCAAGCCCGTAAAGAAACTCGGGATAAGTTATTGCGTAAAGCTCAAGTGGACCGTGTGGACGTAAAATCCAGCGAAGACTTTATTGATCCTTTGGTTGCGTTTTTTAAGAAGAGAAAATAATGGCGGCGATTCAGTGTAAAGTTGAAATTCCAAAAGTCGATGGACTGAAAGACGGGGAGCTAACGGTGGGCCGTGAGTTCTTGCTTGTCTGCGAGGGGGAATTTCCAAAAACTTTGCAGCAAGATAAGCTTCAGCTGGTTTTGCAACCGGAACAGAAATACACCATTGCTCTGCGTGGTTTTGAGTTCCGCTCTCCCACAGAGGCGGATGTTAAGATTACTTCCTATACGGCGGGGGGTGTTCGTTTTGACAATCTGCAGATCACAGATGGCACGACGACTTTGGATTTAGGCCCCGTGCAATACCAGGTTGCAAGTGTGTTGCCCCCGCCAAAACCGCCAAGTCAACCAGGCGAGCAAGCTCCCAAGCAAGAACCCTTTGGTCCCATCGGTCCGATGAATATTCAAGTGCCGATGATGTACTGGGGAATCCTGGCAGCTTTCATCGGAGTGATCGCTTTGTTTGTGGTCACAAAGATTTTTCGCTCCTTGCAGCGTCGTAAAATCATCGAGCGTTTAAAAGAGCATGATTCCGCTCTTTCGCCCGTGGCAGAATTTCATCAAAAGTTCCGTCGCATGCAACGTGAAAACACAGTCTTTTTCGGGGGCACACCGAAATCCGAAGATATTCCGTTGGCATTGGATGAAACGCGCCACATGTTAAAGCTTTATATCACTCGTCGCTATAAAATCCCCGCGCTGGAGTGGAGTCCGCGTTTAATTCTAAAAGATCTAAAAAAGTATCATCCAAAAGTTTACCAGGAAACTGGCAGCGAGCTTGAAAAACTGGTGAAGGAATTCCTGCACGCGGTTGAAGATCGCAGCAAGCTCAGTGGCTCGGATGTTTTGAATCTTTCTAAGCGCACGCGTTTGTTAGTTGAGGAAATGGAGAGATTGTCATGACAATACACTCTCCCATTGCATTCTGGCTTTTATTACCGTTGATCGCCGTTGTTGTTTGGGTTTTATGGAGAAAGAAAACTAAAACTCCAACTTTGCAATTTGGATCGGTTCAAGTTCTAAAATCCGTGACGCCGAGTATTCGTACGCGACTTTTGAATATTCCCTTGATCTTAAAAGCCTTGGGAATTGCTCTTGCGATTTTTGCTTTAGCCAGACCGCAGGAAATGAATACCAAAATTAAAAAGAACGTTGAAGGTATTGATATCGTGATTGCACTGGATATCTCTGATTCCATGTTGATCGAAGATATGAAGCCTCTAAATCGTCTTGAAGCAGCGAAAGAAACGATCAAGCAATTTATCAGTGGTCGTAGCTCTGATCGTATTGGTCTGGTGATCTTTGCCGGTGAATCATTTACGCTGGTTCCGCCGACATTGGACTATCAATTGATCCTTGCTCGCGTTGACGAAATCACGACCGCTGCCAGTGCTCGTATCAAGGATGGAACTGCTTTGGGTGTGGCTTTGGCGAATGCAGCTGGCCGCTTAAAAGATTCTCAAGCAAAAAGTCGCGTCGTGATCTTTATGACCGACGGGGAAAATAACTCAGGAACGATCGATCCGGAAACGGGTCTAGAGATCGCGAAAGGTTACGGCATTAAGATCTACTCCATCGGTATCGGTAAAGATGGTCCGACACGTATTCCAATCTATACCCGTGATATCTTTGGTCAAAAAATTAAAACCTATCAGCCATTTGATTCCACGGTGAATGAAGACCTTTTGGGTCGTATGGCCAGTCAAACCGGTGGTAAGTATTACCGCGCTTCCAAAGAAGACTCTTTGAAAGGTGTCTTTAAAGACATCGACTCTTTAGAAAAAACGAAAATCGATGTGAATAAATTCACGAACTACACAGAGAAATATCCGCCGTATCTTGTGGCGGGAATTATTCTGTATTTGGTAGGCTTGCTTTTGGGTCGTACATGGTTAAGGAGGGTGCCGTAATGTTTAGGTTTGAAAACATGGCAGCTTTTAACTATCTGTGGTTGATTCCAGCGATCATCATCATTGGTTATTTCTTTGATCGCCGAGCTAAAAAGGCCATGGAAAAAGCTATTGGCTCACGCTTGTATCCTTTCCTTTCAAGTTCCGTTTCGCAAAAAAAACGTACGATTAAGACAGTGTTTCAAGTTCTTGCGGTTTTCTTTTTTGTATTGGCCTTGGCTCGCCCCCAATTTGGTCAAAGCAAACAAGAAGTGAAAAGTGAAGGTGTGGAGATCATCTTTGCCGTCGACGTCTCTGAAAGTATGATGTCCGAGGACGTAAAACCCAACCGTCTGACTCAAGCTAAAACTGAATTAAGCCGCTTGGTTGATCTGATGCCGGGAAATAAAATCGGCGTGATGGCTTTTGCGGGGTCTGCGGCTTTGCTATCTCCTCTGACAAATGATCCGGGTGCAGTGAAAATGTATATCGATGCCCTCGATACGAATTCTGTGTCAAGCCAAGGGACAAGTTTCCAGGAAGCTCTTTCCAGTGCTAAAGATGCTTTTGAGCGTGGCGGTGTTTCAACTGATGATACCGTCAAGGTCACTCGCGTGATCATTATTGCTTCCGATGGTGAGGATCATGAGCCGGGAGCTCTGGAGGCTGCAAAAAAATTAGCAGAAGATGGTACCCGTATTTTCACAGTGGCTTACGGAACTGAAAAAGGCGGCGCCATCCCAGTTCGCGATGGCATGGGCTTTTTAAAGGGTTATAAAAAAGATCGCGGCGGACAAACGGTTATCACGGCAGTAAAGGGTGATGCTTTACGGGCTCTTGCTGAAGCGGGTAAGGGAAGTTTCTATACCGCAACCGTGGGTGGTGATCAGGTTAAACACTTGGTTGAAGACATCAATAACTTAGAAAAAACCCAGTTCGATACGACCATGGCGACTCAATACGAAGAGCGCTTTCAGATTTTGCTTTTGATTGGAATTTTGCTTGCGATGTTTGAGCTCTATGTCGGCGAAAGACGTAAAGGCTTCCGTTTCTGGAAGGGTCGCTTTGAGGTGCCTGCCGAATGAGAAAGCTGATTCTTTGTTCTATTTTGACTACGATGACTGGTTGTGGAAATCAACTGGATCTTAGAACCTTGAAAGTGAATCGTGAGGGGAATGCCCTTTTGCAAAAGCAGAACTATCAAGGTGCGAATGAAAAATACATCGAGGCTTTAAGATTCAATCCTTATCTGTCTCGTGTGCATAGTAATTTGGGTCTTTCGTTTGAAGGATTGCAACAGGCGGAAAAAGCTCAGCAGTCCTATGCGGAAGCAGGCCGCTTGGCTGAAGCCACCAAAGATGCGGATATGCTTTTTGTCGCGCGCTTTAATGAGGCCCAACTTTTAGGAAAAGCTAAAAAAGTTGATGAAGCTTTAGAGCTTTATCAAAAAGCGCTGGAAATCGTTCCTTCCAGTAACGAAGTAAAAACCAATATCGAATTATTGATCCAAACGCAGCAAGGTGGCGGCGGTCAGGGTGATAACAAAGATAAAAAAGATCAGCAGCAGGGTAAAGACCAGCAACAACAGCAGCAGGATCAAAAGGGCGATAAAGATCAAAACAAAGACCAAAAAGACCAGGACGGAAAAGACGGCAAGGACCAAAAAGAAAAGCAGCAGTATCAAAACTCTGCCAAGTACAAGCCTCGTCCTTTTGCCGGAAAAGAACTTACCGAAGGCGATGTAAAGAAAATCCTGGGAGAGATTAAGCAGCAGGAAGGAAAAATCCGTGCTGACTATAATCGTAAAGAAACGAAGGAGCAACCTCGTGACAAAGATTGGTAGATTTCTAATCTTTCTGACTTTTATTTTAAATGCTGTCGTAGCTATGGCAGCAGGTACTACGGTGAATGCAACGGTGGATCGCAATGAAATGCGTCTGGGTGACACGTTCACTGTGACTGTTGCCGCAGTTTCTAGTGATGACGTGGATATGCAAGAACCCCGCGTTCCCGAGCTTGACGGTTTTGAACTTTTAAATACTTGGAGTTCGACAGCGGTTGCGCAAAAGCTAGTTCCCGGTCCCGGCGGAATGCAGTTTGAAACTCAGCGCCGTAAAGAATACAGCTATACGCTTTCTCCGAAACGTCAGGGCACTTTAAGTGTTTCTTCATTTGAAGTTGTGGTGGGCGGGAAAGTTTTTAGAACTCAGCCCATCGTGATTAAAGTCGGCACGGGTGGCGGAGCTGCGAACCCCCGTCAAATGCCTCAGCGTCCTCAAGGTTCTCAATTCCCCGGCATGAATGAAGATCCATTTGAAGCGATGGATCGTGCCGAAGAGGAAATGTTTAATCAGCTGTTGCAACAGCGTCAGCGCCTGCAACAGCAGATCAGACAACAACAAGGCGCAGGAATGCCAGACGAACAATTCGGCACGGGTGCATCCAGTGCGATTGATAACCCAGCTTTCCGCAGCCTTCCGACAAATCCCAATGATGCGTTTTTTATTGGTGTTGAAGTAGATAAAACGGAAGTTTACGAGGGCGAACAAGTCACCGTGAACTGGTACATCTATACTCGTGGTCAGATGGAAACTTTGGATCGCCTGAAATTCCCAGATCTTCGTGGCTTTTGGAAAGAAATCATTGAAGAAGTTCCGTCCATTCAGTTTTATGAGCAGAATGTCGGCGGTATACCTTGGAAAAAGGCGTTGCTTGCGTCCCACGCTCTGTTCCCGATCAAAGCAGGCACCGCAACGATTGATTCATATAAAATCAAATCCCGCGTTCGTACGTTAAGTCAAATGGGCATGATGAGTAAGCCCTATGAATACACAAAAAGCTCAGCCAGCATCCCTATTAAAGTAAAACCTTTGCCAGTGGATGGGCGTCCCTCTGATTTCTCGGGAGCTGTCGGGCAGTTCGATGTGCATGCAACAATTGAAGGTCAAAGCTTTCCTGTGAATCAGCCTTTAAGTTTGAAAGTGCGCTTTGAAGGAGCGGGGAACGCAAAGCTGATCGATTTGCCAGCGATGACTTTACCAGCGGGACTTGAGCAGTACGATACGAAATCAGATTCCAAGTTCTTTAAAAATGGTCGCAGCTACAAAGAATTTGAAATGCTTTTAATCCCACGCCAAGAAGGCGACATGGTTTTCCCGGGATTAAGTGTCAGCATGTTTGATCCTAAATCAGGCAAGTACTACACGAAAAAAACAGAGCCGATCACTTTGAAAATCGTAAATAACCCGAATGCGCCCGTGGGCGCTTCGCAAAGACTCTCAGGTGCTCAGCAACCAGCGGCAGCAAAAGTTATTGAAAACAAACTTCCAGACGTCATCATGGCATGGCAGCCATCGGCACAAGCAGCGGTGATGGCGCGTCCATGGTTATGGATGGTCATTTATGCGAGCATCATCACGGCCTTGCTAGTAAAAAGCCAACGTGAATTTGGTTGGGGCCGCCGTCGCAGAACTTTGAAAGAACAGGTCGGCAAACGCTATAAAGTCGTTGATCAAGCGGTCAGCAAAGACGATTACCGCAAAGTCGGTGCCGAAATGACGAACATCTTTTATATGGTGATGGGCCAAGTCGCAGGGGAGTCCGGAGCTTCGCAAAAAATCGAAGACTTGATGACTCAGATCCCTCCAAGTCTTCGTCGCGATCACGGAGATGAAATCACAAAGACGTTTGAAGTCTTCCAAACGCTCTCCTTCGCCCCGGATGAAATGTTGGGAAGCCTAAAAGAAAAAGCCACAGTGAAACAAAACATCGAGCGAGCTAAGAAAGTGATCAGCGAATTGATTTCTTCCAAAGAAGAGAAATAGCTTAAAAACAAAAAGGGACTATCACTGGTCCCTTTTTTATTTTTAGAAGTTTAAGGCTCTGTTAATGAATGAAGGCAAGAAGTACTGTGTATTAGTCGTCGAGATGACCGTATCTAACCCGGCATCGGCGTAACCCCATTCGCCCCCAACACTTGCGCCACTACACATCATCGTACCCCCGGTCGTCGTCCCACAGATGCTTGAATAATTCACTTGGACTTTTGAGAATGTAGCTCCACCCGCGACTTGAATCGGCACATTGAATACGCCGTGAGAGTTTGCTTCACCTACGCTAGTCAAATTTGAAACATCAGAATATCCCCAGCATTTCATCGTGCCGTCTGTCTTAATACCGCAAGCATTGGAATAGCCCATAGAAACTGCCGTGTAGGTCGCGCCACCATCAATTACAGTTGGCGAGTATGTGTAAGAAGCTCCAGTGCCCGCCATTGAGTCACCCCAACACTTGACTGTATCTGTAGCAGTTATGCCGCAACTTGCGTTGGCCCCAACAATAAGTTTTTTATAGATGGCACCTGAGTCAATAGTGTAGGGCGTGAGCTCTGATGTTGTTCCGCCGTTCCCGACGGAACCAAATCCATTGGCGCCCCAACACTTGATTGTGCCTGCCATCGTGCGACCACAAGTATGGAAATATCCGCGGACAATTTCCGCGTATGTTACACCCGAGTCAATCGTGGTAAATGAAGTTATAGCATTCGTAGTCCCGTCGCCAGCCTGTCCGCCCTGATTTCTGCCAGCGCAACGTAACGTGTTTGCCGTAGTAATCGCACAGATTGTTGCGTAGTTCACGGACACTGCTTTATACGTCGTGCCTGGATCCACGTTGGTTGGAACGTATGCCGTGCTTCCGACTGCAACTGCAGCGCCCAGCTCGCCGTAGTCATTTTTACCCCAACAAAGCAGATTGCCGGCATTATCGATCGCACAGTTATCGGCATCATGTTGAGTAGCAATGGCCGTATAAGTCGTTGCCGGATCGATGGCGACCGGGGCATAACGACGAACCGCTGATCTTGAGCCATCCCCAAAGACTGCGGAGGCACCCCAACAGAATAGCTTTCCTGATTTCAATCCGCACGCCTGGGAGGCATTATCAAAAACGGAATTATTCGCTGGAGTGTAGATATCCCATTGTGGAAGTTCTAAATTAGTAAACCATTTATTCCAGCTACCCATATGAGGAGCATAACCAGCTCCCCACAAGTTCAAAGTTTTCGTTGAGTCGTATGTAAAGTTACCCCAACATTTCAATGCTCCACCGGCGGAACCTGAAGTGATACCGCACGCGCGAGAACCCGTTACCGCAATATTTGAATAAGTTGTACCTGCATCCACATTTACCGGGCTTGTACTTTGTGTCAGCGTACCATTCGCTAGGAGAGCGTTGGCATTACTACCCCAACATTGAGCCGCTCCTGAAGAAAGCAGAGCACAAGTTGTTGTTCTGCCACCGCCGACATTTACGTCGTCATTTACTGAGACAGCAGTATAAGTTGCACTGGCATTCACGGAAACAGGTGTCGTGCGTGCAGTAGTCGTACCGTCACCGATAGCGCCAGTACCGTTATAACCCCAACATCTCATCAGACCTGTTGTTGTGACGCCGCAGGCATGGCCAGAACCAATAGAGACCGTTGCAAAGTCATAGGTCGCATCAACATCAATTGGAGATGTTGCATTTGTTGTCGTACCATCACCAAGCTGATTTACAGCATTGTGTCCCCAGCAACGAAGCTTGTCGGCGGAAGTGATTGCGCAAGATGATTTCGCGCCCACTGACACGAATTTATAGCTAACTGCTGCGTCGATCTCAGTTGGTACATTCAAATTACCTGTACCACCCTGGCCAAGAGCACCGTACATGCCCTGACCCCAGCAGCGGATTTTATTACCCGTCGTAAGTCCGCAGCTGTGATTTTCACCTGAACTAACTGCTTTATAAGCTACGCCGGAATCGATCAATTGAGGTGAGTTTTTATCCACACCAGCGCCATTGTTACCAACCTGACCGTTGGCGTTGCGACCCCAGCAATAGAGATCACCATTCGAGGCTATCGCACAAGTGTGTTCATTTCCTACAGCGACATCTTTAAATGACGTGCCTGAGCTGATGATAACAGCTTCCGAGCGGAATGTAGTCGAAGCATCACCAATTTGTCCGTAGGTATTATGACCCCAGCAACGAAGTGAGTTGTCGCTCATGATGGCACAGTTGTGTTTTCTGCCGATGGAAGCTTTCGTCACAGTCAGATTTTTTTCGTCGTCGACAATGTAAAACTGTGCGGTATTAATAGATGTCGCATAGGCCATCGATGGATTGTCTGTGTGGGAAATAATGAAATTAAGAACCTTTTCACCTGTTGTCGCTGCATTATCTGGGAAATTGATTGTGACATTTGCAGCTGTTGAGCCTGCTGGAATCGTAACGGATCCATTCACAAGATCATGTTGTGAAGGATAGCTTGCGTCGCCAGAGGCACGATAGTTAACAAGCACGTCATAAGTTTTTGTTGCGTTCATCGTGATAGTAACAGTTTGTGCGCCCGAGCCTTCAGTCACTCGATTCATGCGGGCAGACGTGATTGATAAAGTGTTAATGGCATCTTTAATCCAAGTGACACTTGTTGCGGAGGTGACTGGCTGCCACGTTCCCGACGCATCTGAACCTATCACACACAAGGTGACCGGGCCATTCGGATGTGTGAAGACGGTGGTAGAAATTGGAGTAGAGATGGCAATTGCCGAAGTATAGCTCGTCGTAGCGCAGGTGCCCGTTGAGATCACATTATACTTATACTGTACGAGTCCCGTTCCGCTGACTGTCACATTGATGGTGCTTCCTGTGTACGTACCTGTAGGATACCCAGTTAGAACGGCAACGGGAGCTGGTGCATTCACGGAGATACTTTTTTGACCAGCCAGAGAATTCGCTGAACCTGCCGCAGGCAATGTCAGGGTGGCATTATTTCCTAAGGTGTCTTTCAAAGCTCCACCATTCAGGGAAATGACCGCGGCGGCAGCATAGTCCAAATCAGCGGAATTATCTCCAGTTGCAACGGTATATCTGAAAGTGAGTGTACTTGTGCCTTGTCCAGACCACAAAGTTGCGTAACGAGTGGTTCCACCTGTCTCCATCAAAATGCGAGGCGTGCCTGTGACACTCACTGGTTCGTTAAATGTTACATCAACATTGATGATCGAATTGAGGCCGTATGAACCATCCGCCGTGGAAGACGTTACAGACTGCGGGATTGGGCCAACTGTGTCCCGAGTCCAGCTTGCAGAAGTTGTTGAAGTAGAATCATTCCCAGACGCCTCACGTCCCAGCACGCAGACTTTATAAGCGCCCTGTTCTGTAAGCGTATCGGTGATTTTTGTAGCTAAAGCAATCGCTGAACCCGTGTATGCAGCTAGGTTCGTACAGACTTCTGAACTGCTTGGAGGCACGACGAAGTATTTGTATTGAGTCAATCCTGTCCCCGAGACAGTGATATTTAAAGTCGATGTTGTATTAGTCCCCGTAGGCGCACCACTCAGTGTTGCCGCACCTGGAGCAACCGTATCTTTAACGAAAGAACGATTTTGTGTAACTGTGCTTCCACCCAAAGAAGTATGTGTTGCGCGCAATGTGTATGTCGCGTCAGCTTTGGCAGACAGATCAAATGTTGTGTTCCATGCGCCAGAAGTACACGTCGGTGTGTTGGTGATGTTTTGGTAAGTGGCACCATTGTAAACCGCGACCGAGACAGGGCGGCCATCAATAGAACAAGTTCCTGAAACATCAAATGCCGCATTATTCGCGATATTAATATATGCCATTGAGGCTGGAGAAACCCAGGCAACGTTGGCAACAGAACCATCATGTGTAATGGAGTCGGAAACGCAATTGGATTCATTCCCAGCGATGTCACGGGTTTTAAAATAAACTGTATTATAGGCATCTGCGGTTGCAAGCCACCAAACTTGTGATGTGGCGTAAGTCTCCCAAGTACCACCGGTCAAACAAAGTGCATTGTTAGTGATATACATCTCTGTGGAGGTGGCTGCAGCAATCGTCAGGGTGTTACCAATTTGATTCGTATACGCATCATCATTTTTAATAATGAAAGTTGTAACAGTTGGAGCCACAGTGTCTTTGGTATAACTTTGCGAAGCTGCAGTTGCAGCGATACCACCAGAGCTGCTGTGATTTACTGTAAAAGAAATTGAAGCATCCGCCAAAGACGAAACATCAAGTGTTTTAGTCCAGGCCCCCGCAGAGCAAGTAGGAGAAGTCACCGTTAAACCCGTGACCGTAATATCCACGGGTTGGCCGTTTTCCGAGCAAGCACCAGAAATTGTGAATGCGGTCGAGTTCGCAATATTAATATATGAGCCCGAAGCCGGAGAGGCGATAGTTACTGTCGGTGTTGTTGACGTATGAACAATCGTGTCTGAATAACAACTAGACTCATTGCCCGCAGCATCTTTGAATTTAGAATAAACAGTGTTCGTCGCATCAGCTGTCGCTAAACTCCAGGATTTTGAAGCAGCGAAAGCTTCCCACGCACCACCACTCGCACAACCAGAAGTATTGGTGACATACATCTGACCACCGGCATCTGAGGAAGTCAGAGTCAAAGTGGCTGTTAAGCTAGTCGTGCTTGCTGCTCCTCCGTTAATCGATACCGACCCTGTCGGAACCACGGTGTCTTTAGTATATGAGGGAGAGGTCGCTGATCCTGTATTCCCTGCGGCATCATTAATAGATGCGCCCAGCTGGAAGCTGCCTTGTGCTAGCGATGTCAAATCAAGAATCGCACTGAATGAAGTTCCCGAACAAGTGGTCGTTGAAGTAAAGCTGCTCGGGCCCGTGATTGTAATGGATCTACCATTTTCAGTACATGAACCACTGATTGTAAATGCCGTCAGATTCGCGCCGTTCACGTAAGAGCCAGCAATTGGAGAAGTAATTGCGATGATCGGATTTGAGTTGTCATGAATGATGTCGTCACTCACACATGCTGTTTCGTTGTCATGGCTTTCTTTAAATTTTACATAAACTGTATTCGTGGAATTTGCTAATGGCAGCGTCCAAGATTTTGACGTTGCATAGGTTTCCCACGCTCCACCAGATGCACAACCCGCAGTATTTGTGATGTACATATGAGTCGCACCTGTGACGTTCATATTTAAAGTGGCGGTGAGTGAATTTGTATAAGCAGCTCCTGCATTCAGTGCAACAGAAGTGATCGTTGGAACTGCGACATAGCGGGAAGTGATCACGAATTTAGAGCGAGTGTTGTCGAAGGTATCTTTGTGAGTAGCAGAAACGGAAATCGTATTCCCAGTCAGGCTTGTTACGTCCAGGGTTTTAGAGAACGTACCTGTCGAGCAAGTTGCAGTCGTATTAATAGTGCCAATTGCAATATTCACAGTTTGACCGTTTTCAGAACAAGTACCCGAAACGGTATACGCTCCCTGATTTGCAGCATTGATCGCAGCGATCGAGGGAATATCAATAGTCGGAGCAACGGAGTCTTTATCTACCGTCACAGTGTAGGATTTCGGAGTGCCACCACCTTGTGGAGTTACCGTAAATGTAATATCCCCGGCGTAAACTCCTGCCATCGCGCTTAAGTCAATCGTACGTGACCAGTTACCAGAAGATGAACAAGTGAATGTCGTGATATTCGCAGCGGAAGGAGCAGAGACCTGAACCGATGCACCCTGAGCACAACGACCGTAAAACGGAGCCGTCGCAACGTTCGCTTCATTTATTTTTCCACCGACCGCAGAAGTCGCAACGGCAAATGAATCCTGATATGTCACCGGAGCCGAGCAGTCAGATTCTTTCACTTTTCCTGTGACGTCCATAGAGAACACACGGAAAGTGTATTGCTCACCTTCGTCTTTGCTAAAAGAGGCGGTGTTATCAGAGGCGTCTGCACCCAGCTGAATAGTTGGCAGAATAGGGTCTTCGCAGTTCGCACCTTTATAATAGAGAAGTTCTTGTTGAACGACTTTTGCGTTGGTAGGAGCTTCCCATTTAGCCTGAAGATCTCCAGACTTTTGTAGGGCATTTTGATCCCAGGCCAATGAGGTACCAACGCTACTGGAAAGTTCTTCCAGAGACACTTCGATAGAGCACCCCACCAACAGAAGTGGCAGGATGCTATATCTCATAGCCTGAAACAGTGACTTCATAGACGTCCAAGAGTGTTCCATGAAGTACTTATCGGAGTTTCCCAATTTCCTTTAATGAATTCACGAGGTAACTTATTGAAACCACGATCATGTTTCATAAACGTAATTTATGAGGTCAGGAGTCGCGTATCAGAATGAGACGATTTTCTATTTTTGAACGAACGGAAAACGTTCCGTTAGTTGGTAGCGAGTTTGCGGAGTCTTGCCATCGAGTTCACTACTGGCGGTGCCCATAAAAATTTGTAGCGGCGTCTGAGCTTTCACCTGATAAGTTGTATACAGAATATTCCCTTCACCAGGCACTTTATATTCATCACATACCTTACCGGTCACAACTCGCGCTTCATTGGTTTTCCAATCAGAAAACCCACACCAGTTAATCATGTTCAAAGCTTCAGTAACATTGTCAGTAAGGCTTGTATAAGTCACCTTAACCGTCGTCATATCAATCTCACGATCTACTGACTTTACTTTGTAAGTCTCTTCATAGACCAAATAAGCCTTGGTGCATTTATCATCCTCATAAGCCACATGAGAAAAATTCCAGCGCGTCCCTTTGATCGAAAGATGACTGATCAAAGAATCATCTTCCATCAAGTGACAAGCCTTCATGTAATCCCCATCAATACTCTGAATCGAAGGCCCCGCCGCAAAAACCAAATGTGAAAAAAGCAAAATCATTTTGATCATCCCAAAATCCTAAATCCCCACGCCCTCAATTCAAGCTGCACCGCTCCCGCAAAAGGTGCCAGGTCCTGTTTGTAGAAGCAGCGCAGCTATGGGGTTTATCTGTAAGGAGGTTCTCACTGAGCTTTCGTTTCCGGTGAAATCCGGACATGTCGTTGTTTCCGCGAGGTCGGGCAGGTAGGTTCCGCCGCATATCAAAACAAGGAGTTCCGTATGCGTATTATGGCAATGGCTTTAACTATGGTTCTGTCTTCCGCAGCGTTTGCTGGTACTGATATGTGCGCATCATTTAAATCAGATCGCATGTTGAAAGCACTTTACACAGTCGCTGCTCGTGAAAAAGTGACTTTCGAGGAAATGTGCAACTTGCCTAAAGTTTTGGGTGTGGAAGCAATGCCGTCTCAAATCGTGAATATCAACGGTGACGTCATTCCATATACTCGCGTGCAATTGCACATGTCTGAATCTAGTTGCCTGTACATGGTTCGTGACGCTGATCAAGCGATCACAGAAGCTCGCTGCTATTCAGCTTGGTAAATAATAAGAAAGCCGGGCTAAAATCCGGCTTTTTTATTTCCTATTTTTTCGATTCTTCCATAGTCCTTCAACGCTGTTTTCATATTCTCAACCTAAGAGCTCACAACTGATTGTGAGCTTAAGCCTGTGAGGAACAGAACTATGGAAAGAATATTGAATGCCGTATTGTTTTCGCTTATCTCAATGGCCACTGCCGCTGCGATTGGCGCCCAGGAACAACCACCCCAAAGAGGCCCCGCCGGTACAGGGGAGGGGAATGAAGTTTTGCGCTGTATTTATACTCCCGCAGCGGATTCCCAAAGCTCTTCTCTTCCCACTTCTAAAATTGGCGTCAAGTTTTTGCTGCAAAGAAATAACAGCAATCATATCGCTGCCGACACTTATACTTTGAATGATTCCAATCAACCGATCAAACAAGTCAGTCACGCAGAACTTGCAGGTTCCGTCACAGAAATTTCAGCCACAACAAAAGCCGCTGATATTATTTCGGGATTAACTTTGGCAGAGGATTCGCCGTTTGATTTTCAAATCACACTAGATTCGACGGCCGCCGACAGCAATGGCCGCTTGAGTGCGGTGGTGGAATCAGTCACAACTTTCACAGGACAAACCTACACTCAAGTCCCTGTCAGTTGTAAAATCCCACCAGCACCCCAACAAAAACCTGCGGCAGCTCAAGGTCAGAACGCAAGACTGAATTAAACACTTTCAAGCTTAACGTTGTATTTAAGCCCGTCAGCATACAAAGAGTCGCGAATCGCTAAGGAAATCAGCGCCTGTTCAGGGTAGCCGATCTTTTTCGCGATTTTCGCGGCTCTTCCAGGGGAAGGAATGCGGCGCCCTTTTTCTAAGTCACAAAGACTTTGCACCGAAATCCCCAAGAACTTCGCATATTCCGTCTGACTCATTTCATCACTTAAGCGCCATGCTTTAAGAAATCGGGCCACAGTCAGTCTCGTTTTAAATAGATCACGAGCATCTTTTCCTTTAGTAGTCATGTTTGTGGACCTCCTAAAGTTCTATATGAACTTCGTCTTTGATAACCCTGTATATAAGTCGATAGGCTTTATTCAATCGAATGGACCGCTGTCCCCATCGTTTGCCTTGCAAGGGCTCATCGTGCAGTCCTGGTGCTCTTTGGATAATTCGAAGCCCCGCATCCTCAATAGTCCAAATCCATAACTCAACTTTATCTTGGATATACTTGGGAACTCTTTTGAGCTGTTTCTCAAAGGTTCTAGAATAAGTTATGCGAATCAAGCTCAACTCCATAATACGTCAAATTGACGTAAAAATCAATGTGTGCTGAGCTTGATTGCAAAAAGTAGGTGGGTGTCAGTTTAAATGAATCTAGTCGCCCAGAATTTGGCGAACGAGCTTCGGAACTTCAATTGAAGCGGGTCCCACAAGATGTTCTTCGAAGGCACGGGAGATTTCCGTGTCCTTCAAATTGATTTCAATCTTGCGCGCTTTCCACGCAAGTTGCACGAAGCCGGCGGCAGGATAAACATTGCCGCTGGTGCCGATGGAAATAAGAATGTCGGCGTTTTCCAAAGCAAAATAAATTTCGTCCATGTGGTGAGGCATTTCTCCAAACCACACGATGTCGGGGCGTAATGCTCCCTTGATACCGCATTGAGGGCAACTCTCATTTACCTCTAAGTCGTCCTCCCACAGGATCACCTCTTCGCAAGACAGGCAGCGGATTTGATCCAAGCGGCCATGCATGTGCAGAAGGTTTTGTGAGCCTGCTTTTCGATGCAGATTGTCGACATTTTGAGTGACCAAAAGGAACTGACCCTCCCAGGCCTTTTCCAACTCTGCCAGAGCGAAATGAGCGGCATTAGGCTGCACTTTGGGATCTTTCAGTTGAGATCGTCTCGCATTATAGAAACGTTGAACCAATGCCGGGTCCCTATGAAAAGCCTCGGGAGTGGCGACATCTTCGATTCGATGTTCTTCCCAAAGACCGTCTTGATCACGAAACGTGCGGATGCCTGACTCGGCGGAAATGCCGGCCCCAGTAAGAATCACGATGTTTTTGAAGAGATGTGTGTTCAAAATTATGCCTCGTGACAAGGTGCTCAACTCGTTGAGCTTTCAACTGATTTTCATTAGGATGTGGCGTTCTTTACAGAAAGGCAATTACAATGGCTTCTAAAATCGAAACTACACCGGAAATGGTGCAGAACGTTTACAAGAAGACAGCTGAACGTATCGCAGTTGTTGGTAAGCGTTTGAACCGTCCTTTGACTCTTGGAGAAAAAATCCTTTTCGGTCACTTGGACGACCCACAAAATCAAGAATTAGTTCGTGGCGAAAGCTTCCTACTTTTGAGACCAGACCGTGTAGCAATGCAAGATGCGACAGCTCAAATGGCTTTGTTGCAATTCATGCTTGCAGGTAAAGATGAAGCTGCAGTTCCTTCAACTGTTCACTGTGACCACTTGATCCAAGCTTACAAAGGCTCGGGCGTGGATATGACTGTTGCCAACCAAACTAACAAAGAAGTTTATGACTTCTTGGCGACAGCTTCTTCTCGTTACAACATCGGTTTCTGGAAACCAGGCGCCGGGATCATCCATCAAGTCATCCTTGAAAACTACGCTTTCCCAGGCGGCTTGATGATCGGTACAGACTCTCACACTCCGAATGCGGGTGGTTTGGGTATGTGTGCAGTGGGTGTCGGTGGTTCTGACGCTTCTGACGTTATGGTTGGTCTTCCATGGGAAGTTAAAAATCCAAAATTGATCGGTGTTCACCTTAAAGGAAAATTGGGCGGTTGGGCTTCTGCCAAAGACGTGATCTTGAAACTTTGCGGAATGCTGACCGTTAAAGGTGGTACGGATAAAGTTGTTGAGTACTTCGGTGAAGGGACTTCTTCAATCTCTTGTACTGGTAAAGCTACGATCACAAACATGGGTGCTGAACTTGGTGCGACTTGCTCTGTGTTCCCATACGATGACCGTATGGCTGCTTACCTTAAATCAACAGGCCGTCACGAGTTGGCTGCTGTAGCGGATGCTCACAAAGATCTTTTGTCTGCGGATGCTGACGTTGTTGCAAATCCAGGTAAATACTTCGACGAAGTTTACGAAATCGATTTGTCTGCTTTGGAACCACACCTAGTGGGTCCTCATACTCCAGACTTGGCTCGTCCGATCTCTGCTCTTAAAAAAGAAGTGGCTGAGAAAGGTTACACAGTTAAAATTTCTTCTGCTTTGATCGGTTCTTGCACGAACTCTTCTTACGAAGATATCGGTCGTGCTGCATTCGTAGCGAAACAAGCTATGGAAGTTGGCGTGAAAATGGAATCTCCATTCTTGGTTTCTCCAGGTTCTACACAAATCCAAAACACTATTGAGCGCGACGGCCAAATGGCGACGTTCAACGAAGTGGGCGCAACTGTTCTTGCGAATGCTTGCGGTCCTTGTATCGGTCAATGGAGACGTGACGACGTTAAAACGGGCGAGAAGAATACAATCGTCACTTCTTTCAACCGTAACTTCCGTGCACGTAACGATGCGAACCCTGAAACTTTGGCTTTCATCGCTTCTCCGGAAATCGTAATGGCTTTGGGTCTTGCAGGTCGTTTGGACTTCAACCCAGCGACTGACGAATTGGTTGGACCAAAAGGTTCTATCAAATTGCAAGCTCCAGTGGCTCCAGAGTTGCCTGCTAAAGGCTTCATCGCTGACACTGAAGGTTACCAAAAACCAGCGGGTGCGACGGCTCAAGTAGCAGTGAATCCTTCTTCAGATCGCCTGCAACTTCTTTCTCCATTCACTAAATGGGATGGTAATGACTTCGTTGACAACTTGGTTCTTGCGAAAGCAAAAGGCAAATGTACAACGGATCATATCTCTCCGGGTGGTAAATGGTTGAACTACCGTGGTCACTTGGACAACATCTCCAACAATATGTTGTTGGGTGCGGATAACGCATTCACAGGTGAAATCGGTAAAGGCAAAAACCAACTGACTGGTGAAACTGGTGTTGAGTTCGCTCAAATCGCTCGTCAATACCAAAAAGCTAACAAAGGCTGGATCATCGTTGGTGATGAGAACTACGGTGAAGGGTCTTCTCGTGAGCACGCAGCTATGTGCCCAAGACATCTTGGCGCAACAGCGGTTATCACTAAATCATTCGCACGTATCCATGAAACAAACTTGAAAAAACAAGGTGTGTTGGCTCTGACTTTCGTAAATCCAAAAGACTACGACAAGATCCAAGAAGCTGACAAAGTTTCCCTGGTAGATCTTAAAGATCTAGCTCCAGGCAAAAACGTGAAAATGATCTTGAAGCACGCTGATGGTTCAACTGAAACTATCGAAGCGAAGCACACGTACAACGCAGAACAATTGAAATGGTTCCGCGCGGGAAGTGCCTTAAACTTGATCCGCGGCCTATAAAAGGCGAAGCGATGAAAACGGCCCATCTGACTGCGTTGTGTTGGGGGCCTCCTGCCCCCAATCGTGCGGACTCCGCTTTGAAATCGCTTCCTGCGATTTCAATCGGACGGGCCCTTGCTCTCCGGCGTACTTGGAGTACGCCTGCGTGGCAGGTTCCATCCTCCGCCTTGCATCTGAACCGTTTTGATCGCTTCTTGATTCACGGTTATTTTATTTGGAACCCACAGAACGAAAGTCTGTGGGTTTTTTTGTGCTCCGATTATGCCTGGCGGGGAATTGTCTAGGTAAACTTGAAATTTTTGTTTTCTGGAATTTGCTTCTTCACTATTTTGGCTGGGGGAGTGTTCTATGAAGATCAAAAGTTTTTTAATGGCGGCTTTGCTTTTTAATTTGATGTTGGTGGGCTGTCGCTCGGTTCCTATGGCGAGTCTTGCGCAGGATGGACAGGCCAAGCAGTTTGCTATAAATCCTAAGGCGGCGCAGGTTTATATTTATCGTAATGAGTTCATGGGGAATCAGCTTAAGATTGATGTTTTCGTGAATGGTGAAATGCGTGGGCAAACCATGGGTGACACCTACATGTTAATGACGCTGCCAAAGGGTAAACACACGATCATGTCTGAAGCGGAAAACAAATCCACTCTGGATATCGAAGTTGAAAACGGTAAGAACTACTTTGTTTGGCAGGAAGTTAAGATGGGCATGTGGATTGCTCGTAACAAGCTGCAAATCGTCGATGAGGCAACTGGTAAGTCCGGCATGCGTGAGTGCAAGCTGATTCAAGATTTAAAAACTGGTAACAGCTTGGCGGCAGCGGCAAACAGCGAAGGTCTTAAGCCTTAGACCGATTCCAATTCAGATTTTTCATAGTTGCACTGAAAACAAGTTAGCACATAGTGGCCATATTGATTGGTCGCTATGTTCAGATAGGAATTGTCACAGTGAGGGCAGGGGATTTTGTCAGAGTTAAGCCAGGTGCTCGCAGGCGCTTGCAGCAACTCATACAGGCTTTGTTCTGCGGGTGAGAAACCTTTCAAAGAGATTTTCCCGATCGCGTGCATTTCAAATCCATCCATCGCCAAAGTTTTAGCGACATTGGCATCGATGACAATTTGATCTGGGGAGGCGACTCCTGCAAAGCGTGAAGATAAAGGCAAAGGGGCACCGATGGCTGTGTAGGAGCGGAAATATTTTTCATTTCCATAAAAGCCGACGTTCGCTTCTCCGGCAGAGATACCAATTCTGATCTGCAGTTTCTTTTGCCAATTGAATTGATAGAACTCTTGATCTTTTGACAGGGCTTCACGCACATCCAAAGCTGCAAGACAGGTCTTTTGAATAAACTCGCCCTTATGATCCGTGTCGTTCGCGAAAGCCATAATGCCGTCGCCCTGAAACTTATCAATCGTCAGATCATATTTTAAAAAAATGGATACCACCGTATCCATAAAGCGGCCCAGGACGATATCGACTTTACGATAATCAAGTCGAACCACTTGTTCACTTGAATCTACAATGTCGATAAAGATCGCACAGATTTTGAGCTGACGAATGCTTTTTTCCAGATCCATGCGCCCATCATAGATAGCTTGGGCAATCTTAGGACTGAATTGAGTCTTAAGAGTGTTTAAGCGAATCGCTTCCGCAGTTTTTCGCTTTACGATGTTTTCGCGATTTGCGAGTTCGGTTTTTAAAGCGATGCGGGCGTTGATTTCTCGTAAACGCAAACGCTCATGGAAAAAACGAATCAGATAGCAAATCACCACCGAGCCAAAAATAAAAAAAGTATTGATCAAAAGTCCTGACCAATCCCTCATCGAATGCGCACCGTAAATCACGATCCCGAAATAGGGCGCAAAAATAAATGCGGTCGTCAGGCAGAAAAAGCCCATGGTAAAAGGAATAAAGGATAGTCCACCCAGTGCTACCAGATTAAGGCCCGCATAATATACCGTGGTTACTTCTGGCAGCAGTCCGATCATGACGTTAATGGGAAGAGCCACCATACCGACATAGGCTGCAGCAATCCACTGTGCGGACTCCGCCGAGCGTTCATGCTCCATCATTTTTTTACCAAAGAAGCAAACGGGGATGATAGTTAAGCGAAGAGCTAAAAATTCCCACTTAAGTGCAGGGGCATAGAGCCAGTCAGCAATCCAGAAGACCAAATAGAGCGGAATCGCCATCCAATTGGAGATGACTTTTACGATCGATCTAATTTCTGCGTTCACTTCAAACTCGCGCATTTGCGAGGAAGTGATCATGGTTTCGAACACTGCTGATCCTATTTTTTAATGACTACAAATAAATTCACACCCAGTGGTTCTTTTTCCACCCATATTTTGGAGCCAAGTCCATTGAAGATTCTTAAAAGATCTTCTTCAGATCGGTAAATTAAGTGCCAATCCAGTATCAGCTCCATAAATGGAACACAAGGATTTGTTTTGCTGAAGTTCCCAATGATAATATGTCCACCCTCTTTCACTGAGTTCAACATCTGCTTAGCTGCCATGTGAGCAACATGCTCAGTGAAATAATCAAAAAGTCCTGCAGAGTAAATCATGTCGTAGTCTTGCTCTGGGCAGCCCATCGCAATCACATTCTTAATGGCCATGTTATTAAAACGATAATTGAATCCTGACTTCACTGAGCGCTCTAATGTCAGCAGGCGGCGCTGCGCGTGTTTAAGAGATTCCTCATCCTGATCAAGACAGGTGAACTCAAGCTGACGGCCGTAAAATTCTTTCTTATTTTTAAGGAAGAGTTGTTGTTCCATCGCAGGGCCACTCGCAATTGATAAAAATTTGAGGGGCTTATCACTTGGCGAAGCTTGCACCAGTTCCGAGATTTTACCAAACAGATAGGTGCCGCGGTTTTTCACTGCAGCGCCTGCAGGCTCATCGATAAAGTATTTATGCATGCATTGGTCAAAGAGGGTTTTACCGACCAATTCGTTGCGATAAAGATGATTCATCATTTCGTAATCGCCCGCATAGCCGCGGGGCTTGTAATAAGCACGGCTCGCGAAAGGAGCCCCATAAATCAAATGGCCGACTTGCTCTCGAGCAAAGTCAGTGGCCCACTTCAGCTGCTCTGGGGAAAGATCCTTAATCAACTCCGGAATTTTTGCATAGGAACTTGGAATCACTTGGCCCAAGTACTGTGAAAGCTGAGTGGCAATCGTCGCCTTATAATCCTGACATTCTTCAACACTGTCTTTCGGAGCATTGGCCTCTAAAGCGTCGACCTGAATTTTAAGTTTCTCTAACCAGTCCTTCATTTCATAGACATAGTTTTTAAATTCAGCCGGAAGTTTTGAAAGCGCGATCGCATATTCAGTTTGTTTCTCAATAACAGTCGTAGTCGTTTGCAGAGCTTGAATGCGCTCAATGTGAAGGGGCTCCTCCATCACTTCAAAAGCGACAAGCATTTGTGATGTCGTCGAAGCAGCATGCGCCTCATTGCGGACCCAACGAAGTTTGATTTTTTGAGTTTCAATGCCTTTAAATGTCAGCGTGGCTTCAGGATTGTTGTGAATACCAAAGGCTGCTCTGAACGCGGGGTATTCTGATTCACTGACAAGCACCGCGCACCCAAAGGTGCTCAGGTTCAAAACCTCACAGCGAAATCCATTGACGGTTAGGTGGCAAAGTCCCGGTTCAAAACCGGTGCGATCCTGACGAACGACGTTTTTGCGTTTATCCGCGACCACACTGAAGAATTCTTGTTTCATCGCTTGTTTGCTCATGTTGTTCCCTATGTGTTGCAGGCCTACTTTTGTTCTTATCGCCATTATTCAGAGGGTTATGAGCAGAAAACCATCTTGTAATATAATAATTGTATCCTTGTTTACCCATGAGTATTACAGGGACCGAATGATTCATACATAAGAGGGATGGGTCTTTGCGGACAACTGCCTTAAATTGTCACCTTAGACAGTCTTCACAAATGGAAACTATCTGTTTTCCAAGATTTAGGCAGGATTTCCTAAGGCGTGAGCTTTGCACTAAACCGCCGAGTTATGAAAAATACCTTTCAATTAATGCTGTTCGTTTTGTTGATGATGATGCCTTCTCGCTATGTTCTAGCGGTGGAGGAAGGTCCACGTGAAACCGTTGATACGGTTTTGGTGGAGGAGACCCTTGATCCTGCCAAGGTTGCGCAAACTACAGATAAAGAACACACCGTCATCGAGGTTAATGGCAAGACTTTCACGCTGGATGCGTATCCAGATGCGGAGGCAATGAAAGAAGCTTTGGGGTTGACGATTCCCGAGAAAGTACGCGCTGAAATTTTAGCTCGTGGTGGGAAAATCGAAGAAGTGAATCCCCTAGAAGCTTACGAAAGACTACCTGCTGACAGAAAAGAACAATTCCTGAAAACTCGTGAGCAGTTCCTGGCGAGTGCCGCAAGAATCCTAACAAAAACTAAGTTTGCTTTGGGTGCAGGGAGTGTTGTCGGTGACGGGATGTCCTTTATCAAAGTAAAAGTAAAAAAAGCCTTCGGTAAAGAAACGCCGACTCAAGATAAAGAGAAACTGACTTTCGGTGAAAAAAGTGATCGCGCTGTTTTAAACATGCTTAAAGGCATGGACTATAAACTGTGGTCCCAAGCTCCCTTGCTTATTGATTCAAATGAATTTGGACTAAGTGTTTCTGTAGGTATTGTCGCTGAAACCGGTGTTATGAAAAAAGGCGCTGGCGGAGCAGAAGAAGTGGGCTTTAGCTTAGCGATGAACAAAGCCAAGAAAGCATTCGTGTTTGAACTTTTCCATAATTCTGAAAGATTCGATAATACCAAGGCGGCCATTTCCGTTATTGGTGTAGTGGGTAAAGTCGGGATGACCATGGGGCATCGTGAAGGTGCTGAAACTCTTAAAGGCAGCTCTTTCTATCCGCCAGCAATCCCTGGATTCAGCATGAATTCTCCGGAATATTTTGCAGCAGGTCTTAGCAGCAGCATCGGTTTGCCACCTCCGCCATTGGCCGACCTTTTAACTTTCACCAATAAGTTTGAACGTCATTCCTTAATCCGTGTAACGGTGTCGCCGTTGGTTAAAGGTTTTGTGCGTCTTGAGGTGGGAGACTTAAAAGGAACGTTTAAAGCTGTCACTTTCCGCTTCGTTGATATCTTTAAGGCGATTGCTTACAAGACTCACTTGATGAGACGCCCTACTTTGTGTTCTGCTGTATTCGCAACAGCAGGATAAGGATATCACCCATGCCCGGCATCGTTAAAAACCCAGTGCTCCGAAGTGCCCTTCTGGTGCTGGGAACGGTGTCCCTTGTTCTCGGTATCATTGGCGCTTTTCTGCCCGTACTTCCCACGACGCCATTTATTTTGTTATCGGCCTGGTGCTTTCTACGAAGCTCCGAAAAGGCTCATGCCTGGCTCTATCGTCAGCCCTTATTTGGCAAAGCCTTGACCGACTGGGATCGCAACAAAGCCATTTCCAGAAAAACCAAGGTCGTTGCAATCACCATGATCCTCATTTCACTGGGAATCATCTGGTGGAGAGTACCTCAAACTTATTTAGTGACGTCACTCACTCTTTTGCTTTTGACGGTGTCTGTGTTCATCGCCACTCGCAATGAAATTTGATTAATAACCATCGTCAGTTTTCTTACATGGACAGGGTTTGACACGGAATCAAAGAATCCGTTCAATGAACTTATGAGCCTAGAGCAATTCTTCACAGACCTTATTCAAAAAGCCGAAGACTCGGAAGACATCACCAATGCCGGCAAAGACGACGAAGGGTTTTATAAACCCACGCGCACGATTTTGCTTCGTCATCTGCAGTTGCTAAAGGACCTGCATAAAAAGCCCTTGGCAAAGCCGATGCTAAAACAGTCCTGGGCCTATGTCACAGAGCACGTTCCAGCAGAGTGGTTAGTTCCCGCAAGCAAGGAAGACCAGGCAGAACTCAAAAAGATGCTTTGATCTGTTACATTCACTTCTGATTGATTTTGATTCAATTTACGCAAAGCTAGAAAATTGAATGGATGAAAAAGGTTTTTCGCCTTGTAAGTCCACACAACAGAATTCTTGAGATCATTTTCAAAATTGGAATGATTTTTTGTTTATTTACTGCGCAGGCCTTTGCACTTCCTGACAACGGCCCTCCGGCTCAAACCCATAAAAAAATTCTTTTCGTCGCTTCGAATTTACGGAATGGCGGCGTGAAGGCCGTCAGTGATTCTTTTCAACGAGCCGCCCAAGAATTAAAATGGCAAGTCCTCTTGATAGATTGTGCCGGTAAGAAAAGCTGCGTGCAGGCGGCACTTAAAAGTTCTTTATCTAAAGCCACCGATGGAATCGTGCTGGGCGGTTTTGACGGAGCCGACTTTCGCGAAATCCTAAAACGAGCACAAAAAAAAGGTATTAAAGTCGTCGGTTGGCATGCTTCTGCCAAAGCGGGTGTGACGGAAGATATGTTCGTCAATGTTTCGACAGACCCCGTGGACGTCGCTAAAGCTGCCGCCGGACAACTGCAACACTTTGGAAAAAAACCCGGTGGTGTCATCATTCTGACAGACCGTGATTATGCGATTGCGACTTTAAAAACTCTTTCGATGAAAAAGGCCATCGAGTCCATGCGTGATTTTAAATTGATTGCTGTCGAGGACGTCGCGATTTCAAATTCCGACAGGGAAATCGAACATCTCGTTAAATCCTGGAACCAACGCTTCGGGAAAACGTGGACTCACACCTTAGCGATCAACGATCTTTATTTTGACTACATGGCAGAGGCATTAAAGGGTATTAACCGCAATGACATCGTCGGGATCGGCGCAGGGGACGGCTCCATTGAAGCAATCAACCGGGTGGGCTCCACTAAAACCCCTCAATTAGTCACGGTGGCAGAACCTTTACAAACTCAAGGCTGGCAGATAGCCGACGAACTTAACCGTGCATTCGCAGGGGAGCCCCCCAGCGGCTATGCCACCGAGCCCCTCGTTATTACCAAGAAAATTACAGAAGAGCAAAAAAACGGAAACATCGAAGAGCGCATTCCCTATCAAAGCGCTTACACCACCATCTGGTATCCCGGCCGCGCCAAGCAAAAGGAACCCACGCCCTAGTTAGTTTCGTATCCCTATCTGTCAGCTTTTTAGACACTCCTGAAAAGAATGCTGAAAGCTTTCCCGAAAGGAGCGAACACTCGTTGGATAAAGTATAATTTGGCAGCCATGAATAAGCTGTTTGTTCTTTTCATTTTCGCCCTCATTTCAGTGAAAGCTTTTGCCGCAGAGGAATCCTTTGTGACGATTTCAGCCGTGGGCGATGTGATGCTGGGAACTGATTATCCCACCGACAAACTTCCCAATGATCAGGGTCGAAAGCTTTTCAAATATTCTGAAGGTTACATCAAAACCGGCGACATCCGTTTCGCAAATTTCGAAGGCACTTTGTTTGATGGAGAAAAAGGTGCAGGAGCAAAAAGCGAAGGCTCCAATCGTCACTTATTTCGCACGCCCACGGAATTTGCGCGCACATTTGCAAACGCAGGATTTAACGTTGTTAGCTTAGCCAATAATCATGCGATGGATTTTGGTTCTGAAGGACTTTATTCTACTCAGCAGACTCTTCGCTCCTATCAAATCCAGTACTCCACAAAAAAAGGGATGGAAGTCGCGCAGTTTTTGGTGCGCGGAATTCGCGTGGCTTTGATTGCGACGGATTTTTATCCTGGCTCTCGCAGTATCTCTGCTCCCGAAAAAACCTATCAAGAAATTCGCGAACTCAAAAAACGTTTCGACGTGGTGATTGTTTCCTCTCACGCGGGGAGTGAAGGATCGGATGCTATCAGAACTCCCAATATGACCGAGTATTATATGGGCGAGAATCGCGGCAACTCCGTTGCCTTTGCTCGCGGTGCAATCGATGCAGGTGCAAGTCTGATTCTGATGCATGGGCCGCACGTTCCTCGCGGCTTGGAAGTTTATAAAGGCCGCCTGGTCGTTTATAGCTTGGGAAATTTCGCGACCGAAAGAGGCATTAATGTGCTGGGTACTGCCGGGCTTGCCCCGTTATTGCTGGTTAAATTAGATCCGCAAGGTAAGTTACTGAAAGGGTCGATCACATCCTTCATCCAAAACCGCGAGCAAGGCGTGATCTACGATAAAAACCAGGGCGCTTATAAACTTATGCAAAGCCTGTCCTATCAGGATTTCCCAGGCACAGCTCCACTGTTTGACCCCAGCACAAGTATGATTCATCCACGCTAGTTGCGTCCCTGTAACCCTAGTATGAAATAACTATATTTCTGTTTTGCTCTATTTAAATTTTGGACGCGAAAGATTACTATCTGCGGCATTATGCGTTGGATTCCCCTCTTACTTTTGATTGCTGTTTTGGCTTCGTGCTCCTCTGAAAAACCAGAGACGCGCGAGCAAAAAATGAATCGTGGTTTTGAATACCTCGATCAGCAAAACTACGATCAAGCTATTGCGTACTTTCAAAAGCTTTTGAAGGAAGACAATCACCCGCAAGTGCGTATGGCCTTAGCCTCTGCTTACGCCGCTCGCGCTGGTATTCGCATTGAAAACATCTATAACTTCGTCGTCGTTCAACATCGTCCCGTGATGCGCCTTCAGATTCAGAATTTAAACTTCTCGGAACAAACCAACGAAGTGATTCATAACCTAGAAAAATTCTTAGCTCAGTGGGAGCAAGTTCCTAACGTCACGTCAACAGGTCGCAAAGACTTGGAAAAAGCCGTGGGTATATTGGCTGAGACTGACAACGCCGGTGCGAGGCTTTACAGTGCGATCCTTCGCGTGGTGGTCTTAAAGGCCAATGTGGGTGAGGGGATTATCTCCTGGAATCTGCAGACGACCCAAAACAGCGATAAAAAACTTTGCGTGCAGGATATTCGCCCTTGGTGGAGCTGGTGCGAGAAAGTTATTAACTCCCTTGAAAGCCTGGGGAGTGATTTAGAAAAAGCCTTCCCGAAAAAAGTCGACGAGCTTAAGCAATATCGCGCGCAGCTGTCTGAGGCCAAAGTGCAGATGAAAGCAGTTTCTATCCCTGTGGGGGAGCAATGCTTTTAAGAGTCACGTTCCTTCTGCTTACTTTAACTTCGACTTCGATTGCCCTGGCAGGTCCTTTGCCCGCATACTTACGCGACGGCGGCACGCGCTTTTTATTTAGAACTTTCGGTACGACTTGCTATTCGATGGATAGCATCGAGCGCGGTCTTCCGTGCAATCCGGCCTTCATCGCTAAGAACGACAAAAAGCGCTTCGACAGTGATTTGTTCTTGGGTACTAACATGGATTACCTCAGTGACGTTGACGACATGGTGAATGGTCACGCCACCCCGGAACAAGTGAACAGAATCTTCTCGCGAAGAGAAGCCTCCCAGGCAGAAGCTTCTTTGGAAGCCGCATTTCAAGCAAGAACTTGGGGTTTATCAGTTGAGCCCTATCGCTTGGTATTTTACACCGACATACATAACTCTTCTTTGCCAGCAGTGAATTTTATTGGCGCTGAAGAGAAAAGCCTTAAACTGCAATTTTCCTCTTACGTGAGCCACAATTTTTATGCGGGTATTCAGCTGCGCTATACGCATGTCAAGTTCGTCGGTAACTACATCATGCTAACGGAAGCGTTGGCGGATGATTCCGAAGAAATCTTCAGAGCTCGCACTCAGGATCTTTTTTATATCGAGCCTGGATTCGTGTATTCCTGGGATGATGAAGTTTGGAAACCACAAGTCTCTGCGATGTTTTCGCAGTGGGGATTTGCCAATGAAAAATCTGAACAGTATCCCGTAAAACCGCAAGGCATGCTAGGGGCTTCGATCAAGCCTCCCGTGGGCTTGGGTGTTTTTGAAGTGGGCACGCAAGTCGCAGTGGGTGCAGATACACAGCACTGGCAAGAAGCGGTGCGCGCGGCGATGGCTTATAAAATCGGTATTTTGCAATTGGCTTTAAGTGGTGGTCAGCGTGATCACTCTGCTGGCTTTTTGCTGGGCTATAAGAACATCACCAGTGGTCTTTCCTATTGGGGGCAAGACCGTGACAGCGGTGTTTATATTTCATTCGGGGTGACGTTGTGAGATCGCTTATCGTGATGCTCCTTATTTCCGTGACGTCTTATACTATGCAAGCGAAGGCTTACATGAGTGATGACGGTCATTATCAAGGCTTACCCGAGTGGTCAGAGTTCCGTCAGTTCATCAAAGAACAACAAGAGGAAGACGAGCGTCTGGGGTTAAGCTACATGATCTCCGGGGGTATCGCCGCAGTGGGTGGTGTGATCGGTTATGATCTTTCTAACGACCCTTTAAGTCGCAGCGTATACGCTTTGACCTCAACGGTAGGTATCGCAGCGATTGGTTTGGGTGCAAGCCACTATTGGACCGGCAACGAATACGATAGCTTCTTTTACGCTTTAGAAAATTCAAATATCTCTGTTCAGGAAAAAAACCGCATCCTGCAAAAGTATCTGGAAAAAGAGCACGATAAGCGCGAGGCCCGTCGCTGGATTCGCGTCGTCACTCACTCCCTGATTGCAGTCGCAAACTTTTATAGTGCATCCCGAGAGACGAACGGGGACGTAAAGCCCGTGTTTGTATTCTTAGGTACGGTGAATACGGTCTTAGCGATCAGCTATTCTTTTTAGCCGCTATTTTTTAAAAGCCCCGTTGATAACTTAAAGACACATTACCTCGGTCATCGGCCGAGGTCTGAGTTTTAAAACGCTTCGTGCTCATCTCGTAGCTATAGCCTAGCTCAACATCGACGATACGAATAACAAAGCCCATGCTGCCTGCAGTGACCAAGGGGCGTTTTTCAACATAGGGGCTGTTGCCATCGGAGTTGCCATCCAGAAAGATATCCCGGGCTACGAGCTTTTCATAGATACGGAAAACGGAAAAGATCGAGAAGTTGCCGTCATAGGCATTGATCGCTCTGTAACCCATATCATCAGGGATATTATAACCCCAACGAAGAATTGCTCCCACTTCCAGGTGTGTATCCACGTTCCCCAGGGAGCCACCATAAAAGTATATAAAGTCAGAGCTGTCTTCGTAACGATAAGGCATTACGGCTTGTTTGATTTTTAAGTTAAGACCCAATTCATTGTGAAGCTGATGATCCCAACCTTGTGCTTCTGCGACACCAATAAGTCGGTGATAAAAATTTTGAGTTTCTTCTGCGAGTGATGCAGGCCCAACCACGCCCACGTCGATGCCGTAAGTATTTAAAAGATTATTTTCGCGCGCTCCAAGTGTTGTTGTTAGAAACAACCAACCGGCATAAGGCTGATCCGAAGGGTCAGGAATCGCACGCTTGGTATCTTCAGGCGTATAGATAAATTGAGAGAGTGCGATAGAGGAGTAAAGTTTTTGCGAGTCAGAAAATTGATTCTCTAAACCACTCGTAAAACCAAAGAGTCCACTTTGAATAACACCGACAGAAATGTTGTTTGTGAGATGGCGATCGGTGTGCTCGGGGCCTGTGAAATAGTCATTCCCAATATCTAAAATAATCTGTCTTCCGCCACTCTCAGCGCGTGCTGAAAATATAGGCAGAAGAATGTAAATAAGAATGACCAAAGTTATTTTTGAAGTCACAAGTCCTCGTGATTATTACGACTTTTATATCATCAGTGTAATTAACACGGGTAGTTAAGTGCAAAGATTTCATAAATAAGGTGAAATTTACGCGGCGGCTAAAATCGAATTGTCTTTGTGCGTAATCGAGGGCATTTATCGGCGCACAACAAAAACGTAATTCCAAAACAGGAGAATTAAATGAAAAACATGATCCTTGCTATCGCCGCTCTTATCGTTGGTCAAACTGCTAACGCAGCTATCTCTGCAAACTCTTCTTGGGAAGAAATCTTCGCAGCTAAAGGTCCATATCAAATCGTAGCTCCAGCTGTATACATGGGCCGCGCTATTGATTACACTTTCGTTTGCCGTGACGGTGACACTCTTCGCACTCAAAAACCAGTAGACATCGTTGAAGTTGTTCAACCAACTAACCAAAACGGTCGCACTGAATTCAAAGTTGTTGGTTCTGAAGTTCTTTCTACTTCTATCAACTACACTCACAAAGAATCTTTCTGTGACCAAACTAAAGGTGACAAAACAGTTTGCAAAGACGTAGTTTACACTGGCACATACCCAATGACTGTTAACGTAAAAGTTTACACTCAAGTTGGTAACGAAGCTCCAGCTCGTTTGGCTTTCGTTAAATCATACACAGTTCCAACTTGCGAAAACGCATCTGTTAACTAATTAATTAGTTAATCTGGAAATGTTAAAAAGCCCGCTTAACCAGCGGGCTTTTTTTTGAAGTAACAGTTCCCTTTTCGTCGTGCGCAGCAGTACGAAAAGGGAACTGTTACCTTAGAAGTGCCAGTTTTCGATTTGTAGGTATTCGCTGTTATTGTGTCCGGTCATTTCGTAGCCTTTAAGGCCTTTGGGAATGATGGATGTGTTCGAGCGATAATAGCTTGGGAGCTGGGGTAGCTCATCAGTATAGGCTTTTAAAATCTTGCGCATGATATCTGTGCGTTTCTTGGAATCAAATTCTTGAGTTGCTTGTTCTAATAATTTATCGACTTCTTTATTTCTCCAGCCCGAACGATTGTGTCCTGACCATCCGTTTTCTTTGGATGGAACCATAGTTGAACTCATCGTTCCTAGAGGAACCATATTCGGGGATTCGACCCACGTAAGTGCTGCCATTTCAAATTTTCTTTGGCGGAGGATTTCACCAAAGAAGACTCGGCCTGGGAAACTCTTTAGTGTGACCTCGAGTCCAAGCTGTTTCCACTGATTTTGCAGGTAGACCGCAATCATTTCGTTCATCTTGTTGTCGGCAACGTTGGTCATCGTTAGAGTCATCTTTTTACCGTCTTTATAACGATAGCCGTCCGCTCCCATTTTCCATCCGGCCTCATCGAGCAGACGTTGGGCTTTAATGCGGCTATATGGATATAGCGTCACAAGCTTTGGATCAGCGGTGTACCACTCGTCAAAAGGTGTAGCGAAGTGAATTGCTGGAGGCTGCTTGCCATCAAAAAAGGATTTTGCCATTTCCGCACGATTGAAAGCATAGTTCAGGGCTTGGCGAACCTTCAGATCTTTTAAAATGGGATTGTCCAAATTTAATTCAATATGCGCGTACATGGATCCAGCAACATACCTTACTTCATACGGCAGATTCTGGGACTTTACTTTTTTATTAAACGCCAAGGTCTGATCAAAGCTCATTCCCGACGAAGAAGTCATGTCGACATTTCCGCTCATAAGATTTGCTTCCATTGATGTGGAATTCAAAATGAACTTAAAGACTACTTTTTTAAAGTACGGCTTCTTGCCATAAAACTTTTCATTGGGAACAAGGACGACGTGGCTGCCTTGTTTTAGTTCACTGACGCGGTAAGGGCCATTATACAAGCCAGGCTCTGTTATTTTAGTCGCATACAGGGAGTTGCGCTCATAGGACAGTACTTGTCCTTTGTATTTTTCAAAAACTGGCATTTCCAAATGCGCCGGAAGCAGGCGAGGGAAGGACACGTAAAAGTTGTAGGCCGGTTTATCAAAAACAATCGTACACTTTTTAGGATTCGCTTTATCAATCATCAGATCTTTGACGTTCGCATAATCGTCGCGATTCGGTGTTGCCACCAATTCGTTACTGCCAATCTTCCAGCCAGCCTCTAGATCCTTGCATGAAACAGGTTTGCCATCGCCCCATTGAGCGTCGATAAATTCCAGATCTGCTTTCAGACGTGTGCCGGTTTTATCCGTGAACAACTGCGCCTTTTTGTTTTCAAGGGTCGGGATCTCTTTGATCAGGACGGCTTTAGGTTTTCCATCGGGCATGATCATCACTAAAGGACGCATGATCGCATCTTGGATCAGGCCACCAGCTGCCATGGTGTTAACAATCGGGTGGATCGTGTCGAATTCTGCGTTCACCGCGATTTTAAGTTCTTCTTTCGGAGCACTCCAGGCTACAGAAGAAAAAGTTGCAGAGATGGTCAGAGAAAATAAAACTCCGTTGCGGATCATCCGTGGACTCCTTCGTCGATAGAAAACTATATCTTTCGAGCAAAGATAATGGCAACTCTAAACAAAAAATCTCCCACCGTTGATTCGGTGGGAGGTGGGTGATTTATTCGGGTTACACATTCATTTGCAGATGCACGTGATAACTTTGTTATGAATAGAATCTACCCTTCATTTCTGATAAAAGGCCCTCCGCATTGGAGATTTCTACAGAGGGCCAGAGACACTGCCGAGATGGAGAGAGAGGAACATCCATGTTCTCCAGCCGCTTCTCTTTCACAACGTGCTTGCAAAAACGTTCACGAAAAAAACGCTCCTAAAATAATACGTACAAGCTATAACGTTCTTTTTAACTACAGGGATATCTTATCAAGAAAGTTTGAAATATGAGATGATTCTCATCACGTCGGGCGACGTCACACCAGTCTTGTTTATGACTTGGGTCAGGGAAATAAAAAAACCACCAGGGGTTCGTCTGGTGGTTCCTGAGCGATCTTTTAGAATTTAGCTCACTAGTGATTAGACGCTTGTTTAGGTACTTTAGATTCGTCGACAGTGATTTCGATTTCTACTCGGCGGTTTTTTGCACGAGCTTCGTTTGTTTTCGCTGGATCCACTGGGTTTGCAGCACCCATTCCTACGGATGTGATAGTGTCAGCAGGTACGCCACCCATGATCAACTGCGCGCGCACGGATTCAGCGCGATCTTTTGAAAGGGGATTGTTCTTCATTGCAGTGCCTGTGTCGTCAGTGTAACCACGGATCGTCAAAACGTTCTCAGGGTACTTTTTCATGATTTGCGCAAGTTCCGCGATGCTGGATTGAGCCGCTGGTTTCAAATTAGATTTACCAGTGTCAAACAAGATGTCTGATTTAAGTTTCGTGATCAAACCTTGCTCAGTTCTTTTTGTTTCTGCGATTTTCGCAAGCTCTTTAGCTTGTTTATCCATACGGTGACCAACACCGCCACCGATACCAGCACCCAAAGCGGCCCCAATCAAAGCGCCTTCGTTACGTTTACCAGTTTGGTGACCAATGACCGCACCTGCAACTGCACCGATAGCGGCACCGATACCAGCACCTTTTGCTGCATTTGGATTTTCATTCGCAGTTGCGCAACCCGTAGCGATCATTGCTACGGCTGTTCCGACAAGAACCAGTCTTTTCATAAATAGAACTCCTTCATTTATTCTTTTGTGAATAGACAAAGTTTGCCAAGCTGCGCGAAATTCGTCAATCCCCCTTGGTGCTCATATATGTTTTGTTTTATTCTGAGAAGCGTCGTTACTCGAACTGAATGAAGGAGCGTTTATATGAGAACAGCGATTAAAGCTTTGGTAGTGGTTGTCACACTTTGGGCCGGGATAGCTCAAGCGACGGACCGCCTGATTATTGTTAGCGGAACATCTGAAAAAGGCTTGGATCCTAATTTGGTCAGTATGACTGTTGAAGTCTGGAGTAAGGCACAAACTGCGAAAGTGGCGCAACAAACAGCAGCCAACCAATTCAAACAAGTTAAAAAAGTCTTTGACGATTTTAAAGTCAAAAAAGAAGACATTCAAACGGATAACTATAGTTTGAATCCGGAATACGTTTACGACCAGAAAACGCAAACGAATAAAATGGTAGGCTTCCGAGTCGTGCAATCGTTGGTAGTTACTTTGCGCAAGGTGGATGAAGCTGGTCCTTTCCTTGACGCGTTGGTCACCGACAAGCAAACGAAGGACTCCGGCGTAAATGTGAATTCAATCAATTGGGATTCTGATAAACGCTCAAGCGCTGAGACATCGGCTTTGGGTGACGCAGTTCGTGCAACAAAAGTGAAGGCCGAAGAGATCGCCAAAGCCGCTGGTGTGAAAATTAAAGGTGTTACAAGAATCAGTCATGGAGCGCCGACGACTCAGCCGCCTGTTCCCTTGATGCGTAACTTTGCGATGAAGGCGATGGCTGATTCCGCTCCGACGGAACTAAGTGCAGGTCAAATCAAAGTTCGTGTTGAAGTGACGGCAGAATACGAAATTAACTAATCTCGTTGCGGCTTTAGATAATAGCCCACCAATTCACTGGTACTGACGAAGCTGCCATCTTTAAAGGTGCAGCGATCCAGTCGGTGCCAGTCCTGTCCCGCCTTAAACTCCACAATCTGGGGAGTTCCTTTTAATTCACGACAGATATTGAAGCCAGGATTGCTGGTGGTATTCGTTACTTTGCTTTTATCGATGAACTTGGCTTTAAATGCCGTCTTGCAATCAAGTTTTTGGCAGCTTTTAGAAGTTAAAATGGTTTTGTCTTCATTGTAGCAATAGAACGCTTTGATTTCCGTGGTTTTACCATCAGTAGTTTCGCGCAGCTGACCCTGTTCACAGGTAAGGGGAGTCTGTGCAAAAGACAGAGTGAACGCCATAGCAAATAAACTACTTAACATAAGTCACTTCCCACGTACGGCGAAGAACATCTGCTTTGGGCATCCAAAATTGACCGTCTTTGCACTCGTATCCTTTGTCATATTGAGAGCAGCCTTTGCCCCAGGAGTTTTTAATTTTATATTCACATTGACCGGTTCTTTCGTTGAAACGACGAGCCGTGATCGTCACCGCATGAGCGCCAACTGAGGCGGGTGTAGAGGCGGGAGCGCGTCGATCATAGAACGAATAGGCATCAACTCCAACTCCCACTGGATTATTGCTGCTGAGCTGTTCATCGATGATATTCGCATACTTTTCATCGCTAACAGCGCGACTGATTAAATCGTTATATCCATTGTAAAAGCCTTTTCTTTGCACGGAAACGACTTCAGGTTTTGCTTGGATCCGGTTTTTGCAACTTTTTTTACGCAAGCCCAAGATGAAGTCTTCCTCGACAGTTCTATTAACGACATCTTGCACGTCTGCGAGACTAATTTTGGGAAACATTTTTTTGGCTTCAGTATAGAGGTCATTGCAAGCGAGATTTTGAGCCATGATTTGGTTTCGTCCGTTGAAATCCAGTTGCCTCATATTTTCTGCAAAGTTTCCGCCTTGGTTGTCTTCGGATGGCATTTCACTTTCTAAGCAAAATCCTTCTTTCGCTGCTTTACTGATGGCATTGTCGGTGAAGCCACCTGCAACATCTGCTGCTGCCGTACCCAAGATCCCGCGGTCCATGCCGGAGAGCCAATCGTCTTGATAAGACAAAGCAATGTCAGCCGCAGAAATATTCTTTTTCAATTTATAAGACATCAGATCGGCAGCTGTAAAAGCATAGCACCAACCGACGGAGTCTTGATTCCGTGTTTGTGGCATCTCTTTGCTCATATCAACTGCAGTACAGGATTTGCGCTCTTTGCTTTCGGCGGCAAGACCTTGCTGCTTTTTCTCCGCCAGATAGTTTTTATAGTCTTCCAAGCCGAATTCTTTGGAGTAGTCCGCAAATTCCTTTTCGAATTGCTTCGTGTCTCCGTACTTTGCGGCGGCATCGAGATCGTCTTTAACTCGTAAGAATTCGCGTTTACGAGATTCTTTGGCCATGCCATCCAGAAACTTATCATCGACGCCTAAAAGCTGTTGCGTCGTTTGACCGCAAGCTTTCACCGAAGTCTTTAGCATCTGCACGGTTTTGGTTACGATGGTTTTGTCATAGGAACTCTTAATCCCCTCATAGAGTTCTTTGGCCTCAGCGCAGTTCGCTGATTGAGCAAGGGAGATCGTTGGAAATAAAAAAGGCAGACATAGCAACGGTAAGTACTTCATTTTGTAATTATCAGCGGAATGGACAGAGTTGGGGAGTAATTTAATAGGAGAAGTCTTAACATTTTTGAATAGAAATGAAGCATTGAGTGATGGAATTTCTGTGGCCAAAGGAAATGGGCTCCTTTAACGTAAGGGACACGACTAAAGGAGTGCTTTTCACATGATCGAAATGCTTTCGAATCCGCAAATCTGGATCGCGTTTTTCACATTGTTTGCCTTGGAACTGGTTCTGGGGATCGACAACGTCATTTTCATTTCTATCCTCGCCGGCAAGCTTCCGAAAGAGCAGCAAGATAAAGCTCGTGTGATGGGTTTGAGTCTTGCGGTTATCACCCGCGTGATTTTGCTTTTCTCGTTAAGCTGGATCATCGGTTTAACGGCTCCGCTGTTCACAGTTTTAGGCCAAGAAATTTCAGGTCGTGATCTGATTCTTCTGTTGGGTGGTCTGTTCTTGATCGTAAAAAGTACGATGGAGATTCATCATAAACTTGAAGGCGTCGAGGGGAGTCAGTCCAATCATGTGGCGCATTCCTTTAATGCGGTGATTTTTCAAATCCTGCTTTTGGACGTCGTGTTCTCTTTGGATTCTGTAATCACAGCGGTCGGTATGGTGAGTGAGATCAGCGTGATGATCGCAGCCGTGGTTATTTCTGCGGGTGTGATGATCGTATCTGCGAAATCCATCAGTAACTTCGTGGATTCTCATCCGTCACTTAAGATTCTGGCACTCAGTTTCCTGCTGATGATCGGTTTCACATTGATTGTGGAATCTTTGGAAGTACACATTCCGAAAGGTTACGTTTACTTCGCTATGGCCTTCTCGGTCGGTGTCGAGATGCTAAACATTAAAATGCGTAAGTCTAAGAAAACGGAACCGGTTAAGCTTCGCGAACGTATCGCTGAAGAGCCTAAATAAAGATCAAAAAAAAGCCGCTCTTTGAAGCGGCTTTTTTATTATTTAGCTTTAACTGGGAACAAGTAGGTCGTCGTCATAGCGGCCTTTTCAGTGATCGAGTGGATCTCGTAGATCTCAACAGCAGCTCCAGTTTGTTCTAATTTTTTCTCTAAAAGATAGGCCTCTACGCGAGGATAAACTTTCAAAGGCCCAATCCCTGGCGAGCCCGTGAACACCGCTTGCACATAAGAGCGTGCCGGAATTTCTCCCTCTTTCATTTCTTCTGGAGCTCCAGCTGGCATCGCATCGATGATGCAGCCCACTTTAGAGCGAAGACGTGCTTCCTCGACTTGGCGAGGATCGTCAAGGTATTCGCCGAAAGTGCGTTGGCACGTAACGCCTTTTTCTTTCATGAATTTTTCAACGCGCTCGATGACCTTGTTCACTTTGTGGTAAGGACCTACGTGCTCAATGAAAATGGTTTTAAACGGGCCTTGTTGAACTTCAGAAATTTGCACGCCTTTGAATGCGCCCAAGTAAGTCGCTAGATAAACACCGAAAGAAATGATCGTCACTGCGACGAAAACTAACATATATCTCATTGTACTACTTCCATTTGATTGAACAGCCCATCGAAGCTGTTTGTTCTTCAGTTACTTTTTGATTTCTTAATAAAGTTTGAACCGCATCGTACAACTCACGCTGAGTGACTTTGCTGGCATCTTTCCACGAATTATCCAGGCGACCGCGGTACACAAGTTTTAACCCCCCGTCATAGACAAAGAAATCCGGCGTGCAAACCGCACCAAAGGCTTTGGCCACGTCTTGGGATTCGTCGACCAGATAAGTGAAAGAGTAATTTTTTTCTTTCCAGCGTTTTGCCAAAGCGTCAAAAGAATCTTCGGGATGATCTTTAGGATCGTTAGAGCAAATTCCCACCACGTTCACGCCATCTTTTTTAAGATCAGCCCCCAAAGTGATCAGGCGTTCTTCAACTGCCTGAACATAAGGGCAGTGAGCACAAATAAACATCACCACCAAAGGTTTCCCATTGGAGAAATCTTTTAAAGAATAAGTTTTTCCATCAACTGCCGGAAGCTTAAACTCCGGAACAGCATTCCCCAAATCAGGAAAAGGAGTAAACGTCGTCGCCATTAAAGCTCCATCCAGCTGATCTTTTTCTTGCCAATATAAAGGCTGCCGTCGGCTTCCATCGCCGTGTATTTTTCTTTAAGCAAAGGATGCAAGTTCAAAGCCGTTAGCAATGACAACTGCTCCGTAGTGCTTAAAGGTTGATCACAGTGAGAAGCCGCATCCGTTAATTCAAACATCAAGCGATCCAAGAATGCGGTGTAGTCTTCACCCAATAAAGGTGCGCCTTCGGGCAAAGATTCCAAAATGCTTGTCGAAGTTTCCACCGACTTAGGAGAAGACGTCACATTGACACCTAAGCCTACGATGAAGCGAACCTCATCCGCTTGCGCGACATTTTCTAAAAGGATTCCCGCCACTTTTTTGTTACCAATGTAAATGTCATTCGGTGCTTTAAGGTTCCATTTCAAAAATGGCCACGTCGCTGAACACGCGCGATAAACCGCGAGTCCCACCAGACAAGCAGCTGTCGGCTGCGGCTTCATTGGCAAAAGATAAGACCAAGAACTCAAAAGAGAAGAGCCCGGTTCAGAATCAGTCCACGTGTTTTTGCCGCGACCGCGACCCGCTGTTTGGTGATCCGTCACGAAAAGACAAAGCTGTTGCTCCAGCAAGTCTTCCTCGAACGCCAATTCTTTGGCAGTGAGGTTGGTGCTTTCCTGCTGATGTTTGTATTCCACATGCAAGTGATTGTTGCGAGCCCATTTCGCCGTCACATCGCCGATGCGAATTTCGCTCATGGGATTTTCATTTGTCATTATTCCTCCCAGGCAAAGATCAAAGAAACGTCAGCAACCGGTGCTGAATGTGTCAAAGCGCCGACAGAAATAAAGCTGACACCCAGTTCTGCAACGGAACGGACACGCGCCAAGTTCATGTTGCCGCTGGCTTCGGTGTGCACACCTTCAGGAACCAATGCCAAGGCTTGCTTAAGCATGTCGTTATCCATGTTATCTAAAAGCAAGTGCTTCACATTCAAGCCCACAGCTTCTTTCACTTCAGCCAATGTGCGTGTTTCAACTTCCATCGGCAGGTTGCTGTGTTCACGTGTGCGGTTCACCGCAGCCGTGATTCCTCCCATGACGGAGATGTGATTGTCTTTGATAAGAATAGCTGTGCTTAGATTCATGCGGTGATTGACTCCACCACCATGAAGTACAGCTTTTTTCTCAAGCTCGCGGTAACCCGGAGTTGTTTTACGAGTGTCTAGGATTTTCGTTTTCGTGTGCTGAACTTGTTTTACAAAACGGCGAGTGACTGTCGCGATCCCAGACAAGTGACCCAGGAAATTCAAAGCCACACGTTCTGCTTTCAAGATTTGTACAAGATCGCCCTCGATAGTGCAGATGATTTGGCCGTTCAGGATTTCATCGCCCTCTTCAAAATGCCATTTCACGCGGCAGTTTGGTTCAAGAGTTTGCATTGTTTGTTCAAAAGGAGCGGCTCCAGAAAGGACCAGGTCTTCCTTTGCTTTCAAACGAGCTCTCCCAATTTTTGGAGTTAATGCGAGTGATTCAGTTGTGACATCGCCATTAGGCATGTCTTCTTTGATAGCGGCGCGGATTAATTCAACCAGTGTCATAGAACCTCACATGTAGGCGTACCTTGATGTGAGGTGAACGAAAGAAGGTACTAGATAGATTTCTCGGTTTCGCGCATAAGTTTATTCAACTCTTCGCGAACGATACGTTCTGCGATCTCGGGAAGGAGTTTCCAGCAAACGGATTCAATCACTTCGCGAGCTTCCTCACGAACAATCTTTTCCATCATTTCGCTGGACAAGTCCACCTTGGATTGGGTTTTACCCTGAGCATTAGCCGCTGCTGGTTTTCCCCCTGCAGCCGTTGGTTGCGCTTTATTTGCAGAAGGACCTTTGTTTAAGGTCTCCATCATTTGATCTTTTACAGATTTTTCGACTTTTCCTAAGAAAGAATCCTCAGGTAATGCTTGAGGTGGAGCTTTGGCAGCAACCGTCGTGGGCTTTTCCGTCAAATCGGGGCCATTTTCATCAAAACTGATCTCTTCGAAATTACCTGAAACTTCGATGTGCGCGTTTGAAAGATCCTCGTCTTGAGGGATTACAAACTTAGAGGCAAAGTCATCGGACTCAGTCGTTGGAATGTTCAGTTTAAATTTTGTTAAATCCTGATGGGCCCAACCGTTCTCATCCATGTCTTCTTCGCTTTTTGGCGTTGTCAAAGGAACGGAAGCGAACTCCTCGCCCGGGATGTCCAGACTTAAAGCTTCGTCTTCACTGATCTCTGGAATGGCATCTAAGCTTAACTCCGAGTTTTCAGCAGGCATTTGCATTTCACCCTCTGCCGGCATTTCTTCAAAGTCAGGCATATCGGGGAATGTCAGGTATTGGCTTACGGGATTTTCAGAAGTTTTTTGAACAAGTTTGTTCACCAATCCGCGCAGGTGTTCTGCATCGAATGGTTTTTCCAAGCGGTCATCGGCTTTGGATTCTGCGACTTTACCTTCATCGATTTCCATAAAACCACTCCACATCAAGACGACAGGAATGTTGGCTGTTTCAGGATCGTTTTTTAGTTCCAGACTGACTTCGTAGCCGTTTCTTTTTGTCAAAAGTACGTCTGCAAAAATAATATCTGGCTTGAAGCTTTTTGTGACAGGTAAAACATCAAGACCTACAGGAACGGCTTTGACCTCGACCGCAAAGTCGGACAATGCCAGTTGCATAACCTTTTTGATTGTGGAACTCTCATCTGCAAGTAAGACGCGTAAAGCCATAATCAAAGTTAAATAGGATTTTCGACCTGAGTCAAGGAAACTCTAAGAATGAACAGAATTGATCGATACACATCTTGGCTTTTCTTCGGCTACTTCCTGGGTGGCCTTTTGATTTTCCTGACGTTGTTCACGGCAGTCGATGCGATGTCGACGATTTCTGAATACAAAGGTGTCAGCACAACGACGATTTTCACTTACTACCTTTACTCGTTTCCTGACATTATTTCGAAACTTCTTCCGGTCGCTTGTTTATTGGGCACAATCCTGACTCTGACGAACTTAAACAAGAATAATGAACTCGTTGCGTTATTTTCAGCAGGGATGAGTCTCCTACGGATCGCAGTTCCGGTGTTGTTCTGGGTAACTCTGATTTCTTTGGGCGGTTATTTTATGACCGACCGACTGGTGCCTCGCGCGAACACTCAAAAGAACTACATCCTGTACTATGAGTTAAAAAAAGAGCCGCATCGCTTTTCGACGGTTAAGACCAATAAGATTTGGTACCGCACGAAAGATGCGATTTTTAATATCAAAACATTGAGTGCTAAAGGCGATCGTGCGCAAGGTTTGACGATGTACTTCTTTAGTGACGAGTGGGATTTGATCCAAATGATCACGGCTCACGATGTTGAAATCAAAGGCAGTCAGTGGCTTCTGAATGCCGGAACGGTGACCTTGTTTACCAAGGATTCGAGCTTCCCTTTGACCACGGACTTTAAAACGAAAAGTATCGTGATGGCCGAGGATTCTAAAGATCTGCAAAGTGCCGGTCAAACTGCTGAAATGATGTCCCAGGGCGAACTTAAGCACTTCATCATGAAGAATAAAGATGCGGGCTTGGACACCATTGCCTATGAGGTGGGCTATCAGTCGAAATACAGCTTTGCTTTTGCGGGGCTTGTCATGAGTCTTTTAGGACTCCCATTCAGTGTGGGGAGAGGCCGTTCTGGCGGGACTATGATCAATCTGGGTATCTGTCTGGGGCTGGTTTTCGCCTATTACGTGATGTATTCGTCTGGAATCACTCTGGGGCAGCACGGGTCGATACCTCCGGTCGCAGCCGCTTGGGCTCCGAATATCTTAATGACGGGATTGGCCTTGGTCCTTCTCAAAAGGCTGAAACGCTGATATAATGGGGGCCTCGTTGGAGGCCCTATGATCATGAAAATCCTCACTTTCCCTGACCCAAGATTGCGCGAGGTCGCAGACCCGGTATCGCTATCTGAGTTCGGCACACCTGAGCTTAAAAAGCTTCAAGAGGACATGATCGAAACAATGTACGATGCTCATGGTATCGGTTTGGCTGCTCCGCAAGTGGGCGAGCTTCGCCGCATGATCGTCATCGACACTCGCCCTAAAGACGAAAAGGGCCGCCGTTATAAAGATCAAGAAATGACTGATTTGGAAAAACAAGTTGAGCAACCTTTGGTGTTGATCAACCCAACCATCGTTAAGGGCGAAGGCAAAACGACTTTCGATGAAGGTTGCCTTTCTGTTCCTGGTTATTACGAAACGGTTGAACGTTACGATTACATCGAAATGAAAGCTTTTGATGTGAACGGCAAAGAGTTCATCGTGAAAACCGACGGGTTGCTTGCGATTTGCATGCAGCACGAGTTGGATCACCTTGAAGGCACATTGTTCATCGATCACTTGAGCTTTGTGAAATCCAATAAAATCAAAAAACAAATTCAAAAGCACGGCTATCCAACGAAAGAAGAATTGGAAAGAGCTCGCTCGAAACAAATCGAAGGCGAAGAGCGTGAGTAAGGTCCGCATCTGCTTTCTGGGTACACCAGAGTTTGCTGTCACATCTTTGAAGGCCTTGCTTGCAGATGAACATTATGAAGTTGTCGGCGTTGTGACTCAGCCGGATCGTCCTGCGGGTCGCAAAATGCAACTGACACCAAGTCCGGTGAAAGTTTTAGCACTTGAGCACGGTCTTAAAGTTCTAACTCCTGAATCCCTTAAAAAAGATCCTGAAGCCGTCGCAGAAATTCGCTCCTGGGGAGCGGAAGTCGGCGTGGTGGTGGCTTTCGGTCAAATCCTGACTCAAGATTTTATGGATTCATTCCGCTTTGGTTGCGTGAATGTGCATGGTTCGATTTTGCCACGTTGGCGCGGGGCAGCCCCGATTCAGCGTGCGATTGAAGCGGGCGATGAAGAGTCCGGCGTGGCTTTGCAAAAAATGGTTAAGAAATTAGACGCGGGCGATATCATCGGTATTCGTCGGGTCAAGATCACTCCGGAAATGCATGCCCTGCAGTTGCACGATGTGCTGGCTGATTTGGGTGCCGATTTATTGCGAGTGGAGTTGATGGATTATGTGCGCGGAAATCTGGCGCCGGTTCCTCAAGATGAATCTTTGGTGACAATTGCTCCTAAAATCGACAAGGCCGAGTCGTTGGTTGATTGGACGAAGTCGGCGAAATCCATCGATGGTAAAGTTCGCGGCTTCGTTTACGGACCTGGGACTTATACAGTGCTTGATGGTAAAAAATTAAAATTGCATGTTGTGCGTCCTTTGCCAGCAGCAGGTTCAGCTAAACCAGGAACGGTGACGGCGGTTGACGCAGACTCTGTGACTGTCGCAACGGGCGATGGATTATTGAAATTGCTTGAAGTTCAGCCTGAATCCCGCAATCGTATGAAAGTCGCCGATTTCTTAAAAGGCCACACTTTGAAACCAGGAGATCACATTGGCTAAAATGGTTGCCCCTTCGATTCTGTCAGCAGACTTTGCAAACCTTGAAAAAGAGGTGAAAGCAATCGCCGCTGCCGGAGCTGACTGGGCCCATGTGGATGTGATGGACGGGCACTTTGTTCCCAATTTGACAATCGGTATCCCGGTTGTGAAAGCCTTAAAAAAAGTTTCTCCGATTCCTTTGGATGTTCACTTGATGATCACTGAGCCAGAAAAATATGTGGCTGATTTCATCAAAGCGGGCGCTGACTATTTGACGATCCATGTGGAAGCGACCAAAGATCCTGCATCAGTTCTTCGCCAAATCACAGCCCTCGGTGCGAAAGCCGGAATTACTTTGCGTCCTGGAACTCCGATTGATTCTGTGATTCCGTTATTGAATCTTTGCGATTTAGTTTTGGTGATGACGGTGGAGCCTGGCTTCGGTGGACAATCTTTCATGCACGAGCAGATCGCTAAGATCTCTCGCCTGCGCCAGGAAATTTCCAAACAAAACCTAAACTGCCTGATCGAAGTCGACGGCGGTATCAACGACGAAACAGCGAAGCTTTGTCATGAAGCGGATGTCTTCGTTGCTGGCAGCTACGTCTTCGGTAAAGACTACGCGCAAGCCATCGCTTCCCTCCGATAGGTGCCAGGTCCTGTTTCTTGTTGCGACGCAGAACCTCCGCGGTTCTTCAGCATGTCGTAAGAATTGATGATAATGCTAAACTATCATCCTGCTATTTTGCTCAAGATAGCGCTCAGTGTGGAAAGTCGTGGGTCGAATTTTTTTCCCTCTATCAAATCATACAAGGTGCGGCGGCCAAGCCCAGTTTTTTGGGCCAGATCAGTTTTCGAAAGGGCGCGAAGATGGGATACAAGCACATCCTGAAATGTATCAATGTCATTCCGAAGTAAGCACTCAACTAAAGTTTCTGCGACTAGTTTTTTGTTCAGCAGAATGGCAGTGTCGGGTTTAAAATGTTTGAGTGATTTTTTGGAGGAGGCTTTTGGCTTTTTTGATGTCTTTGTTTTGTCCATTTTTATTTCCTCCAGCGAGTAAGATCACAAGTTTATCTTCGATTAGTGAAGTGTAGACTCGGAGTCCTGAGGTCCATTTCAGTTCAATTAAATTATCAAAGCGATTTACAAAGCCCCAATGTCCATCTACTTGAAGTCGCTCAATTCGTGCTGTGATTATCAACCTTGTTTTTGGGGATTGTTTCTGAAGCCACCTTCGAAAGTCTTCAGTTTCCAATATGCGGTAAACCACGTATTTTCTCCATTGTGCGCTATACCGCACAATTTGTCAAGTTTGCTAAAGCCGTGGAATCATGCAATTTCCTGTTCAAGTTACGCTGCAATTTAGAGGGAAATGGAATGTCAGTTAAATTGGAGTGCGGACGATTGCGACCTCGGAGCTGCTTGAACTGGTGCTGTCGCAGGGAAGTTCGTGGAGGAGCGGCTGTTTTTTACCATTTACTATGCCTTTTTTAATTCCGCTATTATGCCGTCGGGCCGGATCAGAAGCTCTGCAAGTCCCAATGAATTCTTCACGGGGTAGGAATCGAAATTTATCGAAATCCATTTTCCTGCATGCAAAAAATCGTTCATCTTTACTCCATCATTAAATTCAAAATTCGGTACACTATGACCTAAAAGAGGATGACCTTCTCCAAGATCATAGTGTGTGTGAATTCCCCAAACTCTGCCGGCAAAGTAGGTGGCGCCGTCGGTGGTGCTGATTAAATCGCGAAAGATGGCATTCAGTGCGCGCGCTGAGGGGCCAGGGCTCATGATGGCGACTTGTGCGCGGGACCAATCCAGAACTTGCATGCCGATGGGTTGGCGTTCGGTTTGATAGGTGTCGAGCAGTCCTTCCGCAGCGGTCCCGTGAATGGTGGCGGCAAGTTTCCATCCCAAATTCATCGCATCACCTAAACCCAAATTTAAACCTTGTCCCCCGAGGGGAGAATGGATGTGGGCGGCATCACCCGCGAGTAGGATTCTGCCATGGCGGTATTTCGTGGCCTGCCTAGCGCGATCTGTCCAGGTTGTCGCCATGTGCAAAGCACTTATTGTGACGTCCGTGTTTGAGATGCGACGAAAAACTTCTTGGACGTGTTCAAGTGTGATCGGTTTGTCAGAACTATGAAAGGATCCTTTGTCGAAATCCTGCAAGTTGATGTAGCCGGGTTGGGATTGCAGATACATTCCCTTGTCCGTGACGACTCTGCCGGGACTTAAGACTTCAGGATTTACGATATCGACTTGTGCCGAGTATCCCGTGAATTCGGGTTCGGTTCCCGCGAATTCAAATCGACCAATTTTGCGAACGGAGCTACGAGCGCCGTCGCAACCCACCAGCCATTTGCTTTTGTAACTGTGGCTGTCAGTTTGAACGGTCACTTCATTCTCAGTTTGACGAAATTCAGTGACAGCTTCACCCCGTTTGATGATCACGCCTAAAGAATCGGCGCGACGAGTGAGGATGGTTTCAATCTCTGCCATCTCTGTCATCAGACTTGCGGGCGGGGAGCTGGGCAGGTGGTATTTCCACTGAGAAGTATTGATGTTTCCTTCCAGAAAAGGAATTCCCGCAAAGTGTCCGACCTGCCGACGCGGACCTTCGGTAATACTGGTTTGGTGAGGATTTTTAAAGCGTTTGTGCAATTCAAATTCTTGCAGCAATCCGCGGCGATCCAGCGCTTCAATCGAGGGCGCATTCAGTCCACGCATTCCAAATGGAAACTTTTTAAGAGGAGAATCAGCAGTGTCTGATTTTTCTAAAACCAAAACTGAGCATTTAGCTAAGGCCACTTCGCAGGCCAGGAACAGGCCGACCGGGCCTGCGCCGGAGATAATGACATCGTAAAGAACCGAATCGTTATTATTCATGATTACTTTCGTGTGAGTCGGCGGGTTTGGCGTTCGCAAAAAAATCTAAAAGACTTTGCGGAGTGTTTTCGCCGAGTAGGATGTCGTGAATTTTTATGGCTTCTTGCGCTTCAGTCTGACTGCGGGGGAAAAGTTCTTTTTCATATGCAGCGAGAGCGGCTTCGATATCGCCAGGGTGAGCAACGATAGCTTTACCAAGTTCCGCGCCATCGAACATCGCAAGGTTCGCGCCTTCACCCGATGGAACCATCAAGTGGGCGGCATCGCCTAGTAACGTCACGCCAGGCACGCGTTTCCATTCATAATCAGCTGGAAGAGTGTGCAAGGGACGAGCAACGGGAATCGTTTCTCCATCGGTGATTAAAGCGCGAAGCTCTGGCGCCCAACCTTCGAATTCTTCGGCAATACGAGCTAGTGCTGCCTTATCAGAAAAGTCGATGTTCGCAAACCACTCCGCTGGTTTATTTAAAGCTATATATGTATGTAAGACACCATTCGGCTCACGGTGGGCCAGAATACCTTTTCCGGGAGTGGTAGCAAACAATGAACCGGAGCCTACAGCTTCTGCGCTGGCCTTATGACGATTTTCTGAATCGTGCAGATAAGTTTCAATGAATGTCGTTCCGGCATAAGTTGGTTTCACATCGTTCAGTAATGGACGAACTTTAGACCAAGCACCTTCTGCTCCAATAAGTAAATCCGTTGTGATGGTCGTACCATTGGCAAAGTTCAATTGATGTTTGCTCTGATCCACGGGAGTGATCGTTTGAATCTTATGTCCCCACAGCACAGTGCCTTCGGGAAGTGATTCAAGTAACATCTGACGAAGTTCGCCGCGTTTGACTTCGGGTCTGCCACCAGTTCCATCATCAGGATCGTGAAGTAATACTTTGCCTTCTTTGCTGATCACGCGCGAAGACTGGCCGCCCGGCATAATCAGTTTTAAAAACTGGTCATAAAGTCCGGCGTCTTTAAGAGCCAACTGCCCATTATGATCGTGAATATCCAGCATGCCACCTTGAGTACGTGCCGTCGGGGAGGCTTCCGCTTCATAAACCCTCGCAGCAATACCGTTAATATGTAGGACACGCGCTAACGTCAGTCCGCCAAGGCCAGCACCGATGATTGCAATGGGGGTGTGAGTGATTTGAGGCATGGGATATCTCCTTACGTCTGGTCGTAGAGTAAGCGATTCCAGTAGAATTTTATAGTGACTTAAATATTTTATGAAGTAAAATTATCCGAAAGGACGTTTAAATCGAATTGATGGCCTGGAGGCGTGTAAATATGGGACTTCGAGAAACGAAAAAGAAACAAACTCGCAAGGCTATATCTGATATGGCGACTCTGCTCTTTATTGAGCGAGGTTATCACAACGTGACGACGGCCGAGATCGCTGAGCGTGCGCAAGTCTCTGTGCCGACTCTGTTCAATTATTTCCCAACCAAAGAAGCCCTGGTTTTTGACGAAGACAGTGACATGGAGCAGGAGCTGGTCGACGCAGTTTTGAACCGTAAAAAAGGGCAGGGCATTTTGGAAGCTTTGTTGGAAATGGGGCTAAAGAATATTGATTTCATCAGTAAGGATCACAAAAAGCAGTACGAAATCTTTATGAAGCTGGTTGATGGCACGCCGGAACTCAGTCTTTATTCAAAGCAAATGTGGATGCGCCACGAGCAGTCTTTGGCAAAAGCGATTCAAAAGGAAAGCAAAAAGAAAGTCAGTGCTCTCGAGGCAGAAGCCGTTGCACGTTTTGTCTTAGATTCATTTTATCGTGCTTTGGGAGAATCAAAACCCAAGGCCGCACTCACTTCGTTATTCGATATTTTAAAAAAAGGATGGAAAGAATAAAGCATTTGTACTGTATGACCCGGTTACGACTCCAGTAGTGTTTCCCTGTCAAAATTACGCCGTTTTGAACTTCTCTGGAGCACCCTTATTAATGGTTCGCATAGTTGATAAACGAAAAAACCATTATTTGCTGGGAGAAGAACGTGTCGAACGCGAAACTTGCACTTGCAGTTTTAACGGTCCTTGGAATGTCTTTGAGTTTCCACGAAGAAGCTCATGCGGGTGGTAAAGGCCACAAGCATCATATCAAATGCGGTCACAAACCACCAAAGCCACCAAAGCCACCTAAGCCGCCAAAACCACCGAAGCCGACGCCTTCAAAACCAACGGCACCTACGCCGACTCCTTCTCCGACTCCGGTGACACCGGTGCCGACTCCGACACCAAGTGTTCCAGCAAATCCGCAGCCGACACCTCAGCCATCGCCGCAACCAACGGCTTCGCCTGCGCCATCGACGACTCCGAAACCGCAACCGCAGGCTCCGGCAAAACCTGAGGAGAAACCTCCAGTGAAGACAGCTGAGCCAACAAAAGAACCAACAAAAGAGCCAGCTCAAGAACCTGCAAAGGAGCCGGCAAAAGAACAGCCAGCTCAGACCGATAATCAAAACAATGAGCAAGAGCCTAATGAAGCAGCTCCGGCTCCAGAGCGTCGTGATAACAAACCGAAAAGAAAATTAAAGGCTAAATTATTGCCGGCGTTTTTCTTGAACTTTGACTGGGGTACGCAAGTTGTTAATAAGACCGAGTACAATCCACGTCTGGCGAAGGCTTTGACCTCAGCGGTGAAAGAGGAATTCAACGCAGCTAACGACACTTTGCTTTCCGGTGATTATTCCGGTGGCTTTCAAGTAACGAAATATAAAAGCGTTGCTGCGGGTGTCGGTGTGAATTTGATGTTCTATTTCGAAAATGCCACGGGCCTTGCGCAATCTTTCTGGGGAAGCATCGGTTTGATTCCTTTCGAAGGCCGCGACATGGTTTCCACGCGCAACGTACGAACTCAGGCAGAAGCTCGCAATTATCCAGCTTTGTCATTGCCGACCAAGGCCTCTGATTTTAACACATGGGCACAAGGTGACAATGTCACTTATGCTTCCAATGGTGGAATTATCTTTTCTTCGTCAATTGGCTTTGCATCCATCGGTGCCGGTCCAACTTATGTCGCTCAAGGTACTTTTCAAACGTACGTAGAAAAAGTGGATAGCAAGAATGTTTACGTGCGTATCGACGATGTCAAGATCGATACCTTGCAAGCACAGATGTCAGTTTCTTTGGCGACAGTCAGCACTTCGAAATTTAAAAGTGTTTCTGAAGGTATCTCCTATATGATCAATGTCCAAGACCCAATGGGCGCGAAAGCGTACAATGACTTGATCAAAGGAAACGTCGCTGGTGTGCAACAGTATGCCGCAAACAATCCGCAAGGCCCGGTTGTGAAGTGGGAGAAAATCAATCAACGCCAAGTTGGTAAGTTGAATAACTTTTTCTTTGGTATTCCTATTTTGGCGTACAAGACTTGGTCTGCAGGAAAGATCTTTGATATTTCTTCAACACAAGCTTTCTATGATCAGACAAATTCGGACATTCAGTACGGAATCTACTTGAAAGAAAAACGCAGCAAGCTGGGCGACACGCACACGTCAACAACCGAAGCGTTTTATGGCGCGGTTGTTAAGGTCAAAGATTTGAAAGATCGCAGTGTTGAGAAAGTGTTGTTTGGCCAATACACATGGTCCGCGGACGACGAATCTTCAAGTCATAAAGACATTCGCACGGCGATCAAAGAACTTGTGAAAAAAACCGGCATGGCAAGCGTTTTAAATGTCAATCTTCCGACTTTGACTGACATGCAATATGCAAAAGTAAATTTCACAGCGACTTTGGATGAAGCTCAGACTTTAAAAGTCATGCACAAGATTTCTGCCATGTCTGAATATCAATTCAAAGCTTTGGTAAATAAAAAAGCTGAAGAGTACACACGCAATGCCGATTTATGGGAACTTTGTCGTAAAGACGAAGGAATGAGCAGCTGTGATATGCGATTAAAATGGAGCGCGAATGATGCTGCAGAAAAAATGTACTCTGCAGTAGGCGACATGGAAATGTACGCTCACCGCAACGACAAAGCCTTCGCTAATTCCTATGCGAACTTCGGTAAGGAAATGTTAAGAAGTCCGTTCTTGTTCCAAACGATCTTAGACATCGCTGGTGCCGGAGTGGAAATGAACTACTCGATCAACAACACATTCATGTCTTCATATAATGTGAAGTACACGACAACGAATGTGCCTGGTCGCTACTACAAAGAATACGTAAAACCAGTAATCTCAGAACTTCCTGGTGTAACAAAAGATGCAGTTAAAAATGGTTTGGCAACATTGCCACCACTAAAACCAGCTCTGTAATAAAAAGGTGCCAGGTCCTATTTACGGGAGCAGCGCGTCCGTAAATAGGACCTGGCACCTAAAGTGGTAAATCGCGGGGCGGGATTTTTCCGTCCTCGAGATAAACCATCACATAATTTTCTGATACGGCTTTTAGAGCACTTGCAACCCGGCGAGAAATCGCTGGGACTAGCATTGAATACGCCACATCGATATCAACGAATTTGAAATTCTTAATATCCATCATCGACACCACGATGTTTTGCGCCTGCTTTTCACTTAAATCGATTGTTCCGAACAGAAAGCTCAGATACTCGCCCTTCACATCTTTGTTAGAGATGTAATCGATCGCCAGGACATGAGTCGGGGTGATGTTAATTCCCAAGTTTTCACGAACTTCTCGCATCAATCCATCCATAGGGGATTCCTCGGCCTCAACTGTGCCACCAGGCAGAATCCATCCCGCAGAATAGCTGGGTTGAACCAAAAGCAGCTGATTTTTATAAAATATCAGGGCGCCGGTGCTGATGCGTTTAGCGGGGAGTGATTCATAATATTCTTTGTCGTCTCTAAAGACGGGTCTAGCCATAGTGGTCTCCTTGACCTCGAGCTCAGGTGATTCCAGAATTGTAGAGCAAGTAGATTTATTTTTGTTGTTACAAAAGGAGAAGACGATGAAAAAAATGTGGCTCGTTCTGGCTTTATTCTTGGGACTTTCGGGCACGGCGCATGCTTCGGTTCTAATTGAGCCGTACTTGGGTTTTGAAATGGGTAAATTCACCGACAACAACCCTGATGCAAAAACAGAGTTGGTTAATATGGGTGCGCGTCTAGCGTGGAAAACTCCAGTTATGTTGTGGTTGGGTGCGGATTACAACTTGGGCGTGAGTGGTAACTACAAACCAGACTCAGGTTCCAACGAAACAATGAAACGTAATACGTTGTTTGCTGTAGCGGGTATTGATCTTCCGATCTTGCTAAGAGGTTGGGTAGGTTACGGTATCACGAGTGAATTGAAAATGGATGGCGGCTCTAACGCTAAATTCACGGGCAACCCAATCAAATTGGGTGTGGGCTTCACGGCTCTTCCGTTCATTTCTATCAACCTTGAGTATATCAACGAAAATATCACTAAAGTTGAAACGAACAGTGGTACAGACGACAGCCCAGACAACAAAGCTAGCTCTTATATGTTGTCAGTTTCTCTTCCTCTTGAGTTCTAATTCGATCTCACAGATTTAAGAATGAAAAGCCGGTGAATAGCCGGCTTTTTTATTTGATTGGGCGCAGCGTTATCGGTAAAGTCGGGGCCTCGTTTTAAGACTGAACCTGAAAGGCTCGCCATGCAACTTACCGGTGAAAACATCACTATTGAAAACCTTTATAAAGCCGCGCACACACCCTCCATGAAAGTGGAGTTGGCGGATTCAGCCCGCGCCGCGATGAAAAAGTCCCGCGACTATATCGAAGGCCGTATTTCTGGTGGTGAAGTGATGTACGGTGTGAACACGGGTTTTGGTGCGTTCTCTTCCGTTCGTATTTCTGATTCTGAAATTGAACAACTGCAAAGAAATCTAATCCGTTCTCACTCCATGGGAATAGGTGCTCCTTTCACAAAAACAGAAACACGCGCGATGATGATCTTGCGTGCGAATGCCTTGGCAAAAGGTCACAGTGGTATTCGTCCGACAGTTGTTGATAAAATTTTGGAATTTTTGAACAACGACATCATCCCGGTTGTACCTTCTCAAGGTTCCGTGGGCGCATCAGGTGACTTGGCACCACTTTCTCACTTGGCATTAACTATCATCGGTGAGGGTGAGGCTTGGGGAGCTGATGGCAATCCTGTTCACGTGAAAGAACTTCTGGAAAAGAAAAAAATCACAGCTCTTGAACTAAAAGCCAAAGAAGGTCTTTCCATGATCAATGGTTGTCAGGTGATGACATCCATCGGTTTGCTTTCTTTATGGGAAGCTCGTCGTTTGCTTTGGATCGCAGACCTTGCGGGAGCCATGACGGTTGAAGGTATGAGAGGTTCCAGAAAACCTTTCGATCCATTGATTCAAGCGAGCCGTCCTCACGCGGGTGAAGGTAAAACAGGTCGCAACCTTATCAAGCTTATGGGTGAGTCGAGTGAAATCGGAGACAGCCATTTGCATGAGCACCAGGATCATCGCGTTCAGGATGCATACTCTCTTCGTTGCATGCCTGCAGTTCACGGCGCGGCTAAAGATGGTATCCGTCACGCTGTTAAAGTTTTGGAAATCGAAGCGAACTCTTCGACGGACAACCCGTTGGTATTTGCTGATGCCAACAAAGTGCTTTCCTGCGGTAATTTCCACGGAATGCCAGTGGCACACGCGATGGATTTCGCGGGTATCGTGATTTCTTCTCAAGCAAGTATTTCTGAGTGTCGTATTTCTAAATTGATCTCGACACAAATGAGTGACCTTCCTCCATTCTTAACTCCAAATGGTGGTTTGAATTCTGGTCACATGATCGTGCAAGTCGCGGCGGCTTCATTGGTTTCCGAAAATAAAGTTTTGGCTCATCCAGCGTCTGTGGATTCAATCCCAACATCTGCTGAAAAAGAAGACCACGTTTCCATGGGAACCATTGCAGCAAGAAAATTTGCACAAATTCTAAGAAACGCAGAGCACGTTGTTGCGATGGAATTGCTATCTGGTGCACAAGCGATTGATTTAATTGCTCCTTTGAAACCATCTGCGGCCGTTAAAGCTGTGCATGATCACATCAGAAAAACAGTTCCATTCGCAAAAGAAGACCGTATCTTCCACAAAGACGTTGAAGCTATCAAAGCGATGATGATCTCTGGGGAACTAATGAACATCGTCGAAAAAACAGTGGGTGAACTTGAGTGGTAAAACGGTGTCTCTGATTGAGACACCGATAACCTAATGTTCCCAAATTCCTTTGCAATTTGATGGCGTTTTTTTTACGTCAATCACTTCTAATTTAGCCGTGGGCGGATAGCGTTCAGCCCGCGGTTCAATTTGCACTTGCGACTTCCGATTATAGGCTACAATGGTCATCGGGGGATGAATGATGAATGCACCATCAAAAATCGCGGCCCTACTTTTCGCTCTGAGCAGTTTGGTTGTCAGTTGCGCTCCATCAGGCAATTCCTGGCAGCTGGATCAATCATCGAGTTCAGAAGAATCCGATCAAGGAGTTAAGCCAACTCCCACGCCATCGGCTTCGCCAAAACCTTCGGTCACTCCGTCGCCAACAGTCAGCCCATCTCCGACAGTTAGTCCTTCGCCTTCGGTGACACCGTCTCCAACGGTGAGCCCGACGGTAACTCCGTCTCCGACTGTTACTCCGAAACCAACGGTGTCACCAACGCCAACAGTTTCGCCATCACCATCGGCGACTCCTTCGCCTACCGCAACACCGATGGTGACAATCACGGAAGTCGTGAACAGTCAAACGGCAACGTCTCACGAAGCAAAAATTCCTGATATTCGTTACGAGTGGCAAAAGAAACCGGAAATCATCATGCAATCTCCGGCGGCTGCAGATATTCCAAGCTGGTTTCCATACACGAAACCCGCATGGTGTACTTTGTTGAATTCCTGGATGCAGGTGTTTGAAGCCGAAGGCAATACGGCCACGAACACACGTGTGCAATATCGTAATTTAAAAATTTACGTTCTGTCCGAATCGACTCGCACGTGGAAGCTGGTCTCCAACAATGCGGGACCTGGAACTGATACGTGGAAGTATCCATTCGATTTCGCAGCCGATGGCGGAACTCGAAATGAATCCACCGGGGGAGTCTCCTTTAAGCCGAAGTACCCGCAGTTCGCCCACGGCTATGGTTCGCAAAATACCATTGTCCCGCAAGACGTGCGTGCTGTGTTTGTATCGATGGACACACGCTTGATTCTGGATAAAGCAACGGGCACAGATGATCGCGCTTCAGCACGCTATCTGGTTAATGTCGGCGCTGACTATTGGCCGAATGCCGCGGCCGTAAATAACTCTTGGCCTTATGCGCCGGGAATAGGGCAGGGTCGATTTATTCTTGCCACTCCAGAGTGGAGAAAAGCAACCATGATCGTGCCTAATGGGCGCTATGGTTCATCCATGCAGGAAATGATCTCGAATCCTCCGCCACTGGATTAATAATATAAATTCCTAAACAAGAAGCACCGCAGAACCTGATAAGGGTTTTGCTGTGCTTTTGCAGAAAGTCGATAGCTTCTTTTGATTCCCTCGCAAAAATGGTGCTAGATTGGCGGCATCTAGAGGAGTTGATATGAAAGCATTGACGGCATTGATCCTTACAAGTTTCTTGGTTCTTCCAGCGTTTGCGAAAAAAACGATTTGGGTGACTGGCACAGGCAGTGCTTCTGGTTCCTGCAAAGGTGGCGATTCTTTCTGCCCACGCAATCTTCAATCTCGCGCTGAAACTACAGCAAAAAACAACGCAAGTTCAACATGCACAATCAAAGGTGGCGTAACGATGGGAATTCCATCTTGCTCTTCACATTGCTCCCCTGGATACATTTCCCCGGGCAACAGCGCTTGGGTTAGCTGCAATGCCAGCTGCCGTGTAAGCTGCCGAGTGGATGACAACGTCCCTGGATTTGGTCTGCAACCAAACGGTTTCTTCGAAGGTTCTGACGAAGAAGAAATTTACTAAAATTAGATGTTCATACTGCGACCCTCTCGGGTCGCTTTCAGTTTTGGAATCCATTTAATAAGCCTGTCTCTAAAAAAGACGGGCTTTGTTGCGTTTGGAGTTCGCAATAGGACTATAATCCATGTACGAATTTGATTCATGCCAGACCTGAAAAACTAAATAGTGTGCTCTGAAATTTGCGGCGGAAAAATTTGGATTCGCCTGCGGGGAGCGGTTTTAATCGCCGTCGTTTAGTTTTACAAAATAATTCACTTTTTGCTCTTGTTTGCTCCGGGAGATTACGACGGCTCGCTATTGCGGTTTGGCGGTCACAGCCGGATCCTATTAACTCTTGAAGGGGAATTCGAGCGGTATCCGGGGGGATTTCGAAGGGAACCGTTTGCTGCCTCAATAAACATCTTAATTAACATAAGGATGATCCATGCAAAGAAGACAAATGTTGCAATCCGCTGCCAGCTCTTTAGTTACTGCTCTGTCACTTGCTACTATTTCCAGAAATGCTGAGGCAGCTGCTTTGCCAGCAAGTTATGCTCAGGGGGACATCGGGTCAGTCATAGAGCTGCGTTCCACAAGACCTTCAATTAATGGCGCTAAGATGACAGTAAGAAGCTACCACTCGGGGCTAAACGTTGGTGGTGGCGAATTTATCGGTTACTTGTCCAACGGAACAGATGATGGCGGAACGGTCTTTGCTGGCAATGGTTTTTATTGGCGTCGCGTGATCAATGATCCCAACAATCTGACTATTTTTGATTTTGGTGCAAAGGCCGACGGCACAACTGATGCGGCACCGGCGATCAAAGCGATGTATGCATGGTCAAAAGCTAACAACTTAGTGCAAATGGGCGTTCAGTTTCCTGCGGGTACTTTCTATGTCTCTCGCGTGGATATGGGAACAGCAGAGATTCCATTTTTCCGTTTGGCGGGAGCGAGTGTAAATTTCGGTTATTTCGCTGCAACAACGATAATCTCGGATGGCAAGACTTCTCAAGTGTTTAAGGTCAATGCGCGCAGAGCGGAGCTTTCAAATCTGATCTTTAAGGGACAGATTGATAAATTTATGAATTACCAAGGGTTCTTTGATAATATTTGTGAGGGTGGACAGTTTTTCCGTGGATCCCAGTTGCGCTTTCAGAATGTCGGAGGGGCTTCTTTAAGTCTCATGGATACGCTAGATTGCAAAATTGACCAGTTCTACGCTAATGCCTGTATAAATGATATTGTTAGAGCTAGATGGTCAGGCCGAGAAGCTGGAGCTTGGGATCACAGCACTGCGGTTGAGCTTTCCAACTTCAATGTTCAAAAATGCACAAGCGGAAAAGTTTTAAACTTGCCGCGTTGTACTCAGTCGATAATCCATAATGGGTGGATTGAGCACTGCGATAATCCAGGCGATATCTCCAACGGACAATGGATTATCGATGCCTTAAGTCTTGAAGGCTGTACGAAACCGTTGAACGCGCGTTGGTCGCGCTTGAATTCGCGTCAGATTAATTTGCAATCTGGAAGCAGTATTGACAATACCATGCAGGGCACTGAGCCCAGCCGCTGGTTGAGCGCATGGGAGATGGGTTCGGCGAGAATTGAGTCCTTTGGTGCTGCCTTCGACGGAAGTCTAAAATACAATTTCCTTACTTCACGTTTTAGACTGAGCAACGATACTGGTCAGGCGACTTGGTTTCAGTTAGGAAATTTCTTTACTCCGACCATGGGTGATAGTTGGGAAATTGAACTATTTGGTCAAACACAGTACGGCAATGGCAGTGACACTCAGGTACTGATGAATCCGGTCAGTGGCAAAACCACGGGCGGAAAAGCTATCATTCATATGCAACACAAAACGGATAAGTTGGCGGAAGCCAGCTGGTCGGCAGAAGGAAATTCTCCCGTACTTGAAGTTCGAATTGTGCAACGATCTGCCACAGATACTAGAGTCTTCGTGAAGATTGCTAACTGGACTCCGATTGTTATGGTGTTAATGAAAGCCAATGGTAAGGATCGCTTTATGGCTGGGCAATGCTTGCGCTTTGACCCCGTCATGACAGCTGAAAATCCTCCGAATAACAGTCCACTAGCTCCTCAGCGCTTTAGTTTGCACAACGGAAAAGCCGGCATCGGTGGTAACGAGCAGGGTGATTTGTTGATGGCGTCGCGAGTTCTATCTGCTTCGCAAGTCGACACCAGCAAAGCCAAAGGTTACTTGTCCGTGGTGATCAATGGTGAGCAAGTTGCCATTCCATATTTTGATGTGAAGTAAAATTCTTGTTTCCAATTCAAAGCCTGATCAGAAATGATCAGGCTTTATTCCACGACCTTGAAGCGTGCCTTCGAGTTTTGCGCGATATAATTTCATTAAAGGTTCTTTGGCGGCATCGCCTTCGATAATTCCGATAGCTTCTGCGATGGCTTGCAATGTTGCCATACCCTCGGCTGTGGTTTCTGCGCGCATGTGTACTGGCGACTGATTCGGAGTTTTGATCATCACTCGCGGGACGTCTTTTAATTCATGATGACGATAATGAACTTTACTGGCTTGGCGCCAATTTCCATCCGGAACAATTAATTGAATCGGGCGAGGATCTTCAGCGACAAACTCTGCCGTCAATTCTCTGGCATCGTCCGATGGATAAAACATGAGGGTGCGATATTGGGGAGTTAGCAAATCACTCAAGTCCAAAGCATTTTGATCGGCTCCGCGGATGCGCATTTCGCTATTCACCAGGGCTTCAATCGCAAGTCTGCCGGTGTTGGTCGTGCGCTTAAGTTCTTTTGCGTGAACCACCAAGCACAGACGAGTTTTAAGGGTCAGTTTGGGAATGAACGCACAAACGCAGCGGCTTTTGTTTAAAAAGCACACGGGGCAAGGGTCTTTGGTCTTTCTTTTGCGTTCTAGAGTCATTGGCGCACTATTGATGCAGAGCGCTCAATTGTCAATACCAGCGACCTTTGTTAGGTTCTAGCTCTTCAGATTTTAAAGGAGAGCACATGTCTCGCGTCGTTAAGGCCCCAACGGGTAACAAGATGGTTTGTAAAGGCTGGCTTCAAGAAGCCGCTTACCGCATGATCCAAAACAATTTGGATCCTTCAATTGCTGAACATCCAGAAAATCTGGTTGTGTATGGTGGTATCGGTAAAGCCGCTCGTAACTGGGAATGCTTCGATAAAATCCTGGAAGCTCTTAAAGTACTAGAAAACGACGAGACTCTTTTGGTTCAATCAGGTAAACCAATCGGTATCTTGAAAACTCACGAAGACGCTCCTCGCGTGTTGCTTGCGAACTCGAACCTTGTTCCTAAGTGGTCGACTTGGGAAGTCTTCAATGAGCTCGATAAAAAAGGTTTGATGATGTACGGCCAAATGACGGCGGGTTCTTGGATCTACATCGGAACTCAAGGAATCATTCAAGGGACTTACGAGTCGTTTGTTGAAGCAGGTCGCCAGTACTTCAATGGTGATTTGAAGGGCCGTGTGATCTTGACAGCGGGCTTGGGTGGTATGGGTGGAGCACAACCTCTTGCAGGTGTGTTCGCTGGTGCCTGCGTGCTTGCAGTAGAAATTGATCCAACTCGTATTCAAAAACGTCTTGAAACTAAATACGTTGATGAAGTGGCAACGGACATCGACGATGCGATTGCGCGAATCAAAAAATACACGGCTGCAGGAGAAGCAAAGTCTGTAGCTCTTCAAGGCAACATGGCGACAGTCATTCACCAATTGATCGACAAGGGTTTCACTCCGGATCTTTTGACTGACCAAACTTCTGCGCATGATCCATTGGTGGGGTATATCCCTGAAGGTTACACCGTCGAAACAGCAAAAACTTTCCGCGAGAAAGATCAAACAGCGTACTTGAAGGCAGCTTATGACTCTATGGCAAAACACGTTCGTGGGATGCTTGCGATGAAAGACAAGGGAGCCGTGACTTTCGATTACGGTAATAACTTGCGTGCACGTGCTCAAGAAGCGGGTGTTGAAAATGCATTCGATTACCCAGGGTTCGTTCCTGCGTTCATCCGTCCTTTGTTCTGCAAAGGCTCTGGTCCATTCCGCTGGGTGGCTTTGTCTGGTGATCCAGCTGATATCAAAGTGACTGACGATGCGATGAGAAAACTATTCCCACATAAAAAAGATCTTTTGCGTTGGTTGGATATGGCTGAAGAGCGTATCGCCTTCCAAGGTCTTCCAGCGCGTATCTGCTGGCTTGAATACGGCGAGCGTGCGAAAGCCGGTGCTATGCTGAATCAACTTGTGGCAGAGGGCAAAGTAAAAGCTCCGATCGTTATCGGTCGTGATCACTTGGACTGTGGATCTGTGGCTTCACCAAATCGCGAAACAGAAGCGATGAAAGACGGTTCCGATGCAGTCAGTGACTGGGCGCTTTTGAATGCCATGGTTAACACTGCTTGTGGGGCTACATGGGTAAGTCTTCACCACGGTGGTGGTGTTGGTATGGGTTACAGCCAACATGCGGGCCAAGTTATCGTGGCAGACGGCACTGAAAAAGCAGCACGCCGCTTAGAGCGCGTATTAACGGCCGATCCAGCTATGGGCGTTTTCAGACATTTGGACGCTGGTTACGACCTTGCAAAACAAACCGCAAAAGAGCGCGGTGTGAATAGCTGTTGGTTGTAAAACTGCAGAACATAATAGTTCTAAAATTTGTTACTTAACGGGATATTTAACTGGCCGAAGTGAAAAACACTTCGGCCTTTTTTCTCATATTCACATTGTCTCTGCTTGATAATTTCACTCTCAGACAAAGGCTGCGTATTCTCAGCTAATTCATGTTTGCATTCCTGTGCCATCAGTCAGACCATTAATTGATGGTTTAAAAAACTGGAGGTCTTCATGATGTCTCACAAGATTATTCTCAGTACGATTCTCGCATCATTTTCATTAGCTCCCTTAAGTTTCGCAAATGCTCAAGCCAAAGGCGCACCCGATGTTGTGCGCGTGGGAAATTTAAAATTCGCGCACTACGGTGCTATCAGCTATATGCAGGAATACTGCGGTAAATATAATTTAAAAGTTCAAGAGCGCGTGTTCGCAAAAGGTATCGATATCATGCCTGCGATCATTGCCGGAGAAATCGATGTCGCTGCCAGTGCGGCAGATGCCGCGATCGCAGGTCGAGCAAGCAAAGTTCCCATCTATGCCATTGCAGGTTTCGCTGAAGGTGGCGCACGTATCGTTGCGGGGAAAGATTCAAAGATCACTTCGATCAAAGATTTCAAAGGCAAGAAAGTTGGTGTCGCACGTGGGGGAGCACAGGAGTTATTGCTTCTGGCAGAGCTTGCGAAAAATAATCTGACCTGGTCTGATAAACCGGGCAAAGACGTGACGATTGTTTATATGGCCTTTGCCGATTTGAACCAGGCCTTGGCTGCAAAACAAATCGACGCCATGGCACAGAGTGAACCGCAGTCATCTCAAGCTATTAACAAAGGCTGGGGCACAGAATTGATGAAACCCTACGATACAGAGATGGGGAAACCAATTCGTACTCTGGTCATGACAGAAAAAATGTACAAAGAGAAAAAACCCGTCGCTGAAAGATTCGTAAAATGTTTCGTCGAAGTGACTCAGCTATTCATGGATAAACCTGATGTGGCTGAAAAGTTCGTCGTCGAAAAAATGTTTAAAGGCCAGATCACAAGTCAGGACTTTAAAGACGCTATCGGCAATTCTCCTTACGTGTATCACTTAACGGCAGAGCACATTCAAATCACCACAGACTTTATGCAAAAATTCGGTGTGGGTCGTATGCAGACTCCACCAAAGGCAACGGACTGGGTGAAACTTGATTTGCTTGAAGATGCGAAAAAATCTTTGGGCGTGAAATAGGGGACTTGATGGCTAAGGCTAAAATTGATTTCCTATCGCGTATCAAAGGGATTTGGGTGCCAATACTGGCTGTTGCCATCTGGGAGCTGGTGGTTCGCATTGGTTGGGTGAATCCGCAAGTTTTGCCGGCACCGTCTGCGGTGATTGTGCGATGGTATCAATACCTGATGCCTCAAGAAGCCTATGATCCTGCATCAGGAGTATCCAAAGTATCCTGGATGTTTTCCGGGGAGCTTGTTCACGATTTATGGGCCAGCTTTTACCGCGTGATCCTGGGATGTGTGATTGGGGGAGTCTTGGCATTGCCACTCGGTCTTTTGATGGGAGCAAGCCAAAAGGTTTACGATTACTTTAACCCCTTGGTTCAAGTGCTTCGTCCGATTCCTCCGATTGCTTACATTCCGCTTGCGATCTTGTGGTTTGGGCTGGGAAATCCTCCAGCAGTATTCTTGATCGCATTGGGAGCGTTCTTCCCCATCCTGATGAATACCATCGTGGGAGTGCGAGCCGTGGATTCTATTTATATCCGCGCCGCTCGTAATTTAGGTGCGGGTTCTTTTTTAATGTTTAGAAAAGTGATCGTGCCGGCGGCCATGCCTTACATCCTAAGCGGCATTCGCATTGGTATCGGAACGGGATTCATCTGTATGATCGTTGCAGAAATGATCGCAGTGAACTCGGGTCTGGGTTACCGGATTCTGGAGGCTCGCGAATATTTCTGGTCGGATAAAATTATCGCAGGGATGTTTTCCATTGGTCTTTTGGGCCTAGCGATCGATACCGTGGTGGATAAATTGAACAACTACTTGCTACGTTGGCACCGAGGTCTTGAATAATGGCAAATACAGAAACTCAAATCAAAGTTCAAGGCGTCGATAAAATCTTCGTCGGTGGCGAAGAAGGTAAAGACGTCATCGCGCTGAAGGATATCAATATCGAAATTCCTCGCGGGCAGTTCTTATGTCTGCTGGGACCTTCTGGCTGCGGCAAGAGTACGCTCTTAAACGCGATCGCGGGATTTTCTTTACCCACGAATGGACAAGTTCTAGTCGAAAACAAAGTGATCGCCGAACCGGGCCCAGACCGCGGCATGGTTTTTCAGGAGTATGCGTTATTTCCATGGATGTCGGTCGAAGACAATATCACCTTCGGTCTACGCATCAAAAAGAATGTGCCCGAAGAGCAAATCCAAAAGACCTTGGAATCTTTGCTAGAAAAATTAAAACTAACAGAATTCCGCAAGCGTTTCCCAAAAGACCTCTCGGGAGGTATGCGCCAACGTGTCGCGATCGCGCGCGTATTGGCCTTGGATCCGCCGATCATGTTAATGGATGAGCCCTTCGGAGCCTTGGACGCCTTAACCCGCAGAAGTCTGCAAGACGAGCTGATTAAGCTGTGGCAGGAAACCAAAAAAACCGTGGTCTTTGTGACTCACAGTATGGAAGAGGCGATTTACCTGGCAGACCGAATCGTCGTCATGACCTACCGACCAGGCACCGTAAAAAAAGACCTGATCGTAGATCTGCCTCGCCCAAGAAACCCAGCCGCCAACGATTTCAACGCCCTTAAACGCGAAATCAGCGACATGGTCATGGCCGAGCAAAACCGCTTCCAAAACGCCCAGATCCGTGGCTCCACCGGGGATTAAATCAAATTCCTATTCAATAGTGCCTTTAGTTCGATGGAGTTCTCGGCATCCGCCGAGAACTTTATGCGAATATTCACTGGAGCCAAGCAGGCTTCCGCATAGGTCATTCTGTAGGTGACTCTGACATTTTGCTTATCATCGCTGATCGCGACGTTAAAGTGACCAGGAAAATAATTTTGATTCGTTTCGAATTGCAAATAAGTCGAATCGATTTGTACGAACAAGGGGTGGCTTAGAAAACTCGCGGCTTTTGAAACATCAAAGTCCAATGTCCAAAGGATGTTTTCATTTTGCACTTCCGCAGGAACGTCACCGCGTTGAATAATATCCAACACACGGTTGATCTGTTCCCGACTCAAGTTTCCCTTGTTCATCGCCGATGTGACGGCGGCTTCATTCGAGCGCTGCAGAAAGGAATCCATCCTTTTGCGATACATTCGGCAACTCGTCTGTTCTTGTGTCTCATTCAGCACCTGAGCTGTTTGAATTTTAATTTCGCCGACAAGATTGTCGGCGAGAGCTGACTGAGAACACATTAAGATAAGACTTAAAAGAAACCGTTTCATAAATCATCCTTAGTCTTTTGAAAAGCCCACAGATCCACTGAACATGACAGGTGTCGTGATTTCCACGGACTCTTCCCCTTTTGAGTTATTCGCGGATATGTAGGAATCCGTTTTCGAAGTGCCTCCCAAAGTTGAGTTCGCGATATCCAGGACAATCGCTCCGGCCTGACAATATGGATGAGCGCATTTTCTGAGACCTTCAGCCGCTGCCGAAGCACCATTTTTGCCTGGAGTGCCTGACTCCACCGGCGGCAGAGCCACTCCAAGTCTTACAGTTGAAATGTCACTTAAAACTTCTTGCATCAGTCTCTGCTTAATATCCCATGCCGTTTGTGCTTTCACCTCTGCGCAAACGCGAGAGTCATTACAGCTCATCGTCAATGAAAACCAGCCTGAAGTTTCCGCAGTTTCGATCAACGAGGAGGCGGTGCTTGTTTTAAAGAAGCCACCTTGGGATGAAGATTCGCGAATTTTTTTTGCCAGCAATCCTTTGTTGTAGGTGGCTGTGTAACCAAATGTTGCGCCGACTTCGTATTTATAGAATGCAGTAGGAGTGATGAGGCCTGCTAACACCTGGGAATCGATGTGCGCAGGAATTTCCCGTGTGAATGGATCGCGAAGTTTACACGCACCAAACAGACTCAAATCTAAACGGGCAGAGTAGCTTCCGGCCCCGACATTGCTGTCGGGGGGAAGCGGCAGGTCTTCGTTAAAAGCAATTCGCATATCAGGGTCTTGGTTTTTTGCCTGGTTCCAAGCTAGTTTGACTTCCTTTAACGGAACTGCCACGAAATTGACGGGAACCGTGGTGTTGTACTGGCGAAAACGTTGAACATTTTTTTCGATGTTCATATCAAAGATCATTTCAACAGAGGCACCAAGTGCCGCAGCCAGGTCCCCATAATCGGATTTGATTTTTTCACGAGTTTCGCGAATCGTGTTCAAGGCTTCTTCGTTGACCTTGCCCTTGATGGCTTCTGCTGTTTGTCTATTCAGCTCGGCCATGATTTTGTTTAAAGAACTGATTTCAGAGCATCGTCCCAGATTGCCGCTGGTGACCCCGGTGATTTTGCGATTTGCCTGAGCCGGAGGAAGTACATACGCAGTCTTGCAATCAGCCGTTAAAAAGTAGCCACCGCTGTTTGGTGGAATGCGTATGCTTTTGGCTATCTCGCAAGACGTAGAAATTCTTGGACCAACGGCAAATGCTGAGCTTGAAAAGATCGATGCGAACAGGATCCATTTTTTCATATATTTTCCTTTTTCAAAAATTCTTTCGCTAGCTTCAACATCTCAGAAGAATCACTTCTCGGGTCCGATAATTTGGGGAAGACGTCCAAAAGCAATTGAATGCTCTCGGCTTTGGGTTGGTTATCCAATTGGAATATGACTGAACCGAGGACATAGGCCTGCGCAATAGGCAAAGTCTCCTGATGGGCATCCTGCCACTGCACTTTATTCATTTGCAGACTCCAAGATTTGTACAAGCGGCTCAAAATCAAGGACTGCTCCTGTATCTGTGGATTTCCAGGTGGGGGAGTACCAGAATTTTCACAAGCCGTTAGCAAGGAAACGATGCAAATGAGACCAAGCAGGTTTTTCATTTTAGTCTCCGATGCTTACATCCAACATTTCACCAATTACATAGTTTAAAGTGTATTTGGGATCTTCAGGTTTTACGTAGTCGATGTTCATTCCCCAGTTGTTGATTAATTCAGATTCCTTCGCCATGGCTTTCTGAACCGTATTCAGAGCCGCGTAATCGGCTTTCACCGAGTTCAGGAAAGTCTGAATCCTTTCGGAGGAACTTAACATTTCCGATGTGGCAACCACGGACCGAGCAGCCACACCCAGCGCGAAGGCCTCGGCTATTTCATTTTGTTTCGGAGTGTTCTTGTTACTGACCACATTGGGGTGGTTTTTCCAGAACTGTTGGTAAATGGAAGTGTATGCGCTTTGCTTGATCCACATTGTGCGATCTGGAAGAGCTTTTTCATAGCTGATATCTCTTACCATCGAAAACTGAACAGTTTGTTCCATAAGGTCACATGCAAAAGCGTTCTTATCCGAAAGATCGATTTGAATTTCTTGACCTTGGGATTCGCGAATTTTTTCACTGATCATAGAAATTTCACTTTCTAACGATCCTTTATTTTCGCGGTATTCAGTATCGTTTGAAATCCAATAGCCATAGTTTTTAGTCAGATTGATTTTTGGTTCACCCACCACCACAGAGTTTTCAAATGTTGAGAACTTTGCAAGGGCTGCAGGAGAAATACCATCTCCGGGAATAATCAATTTCGCTTTGAAGCGCTTTCCAAGAAAGATCGACATTTTACAAAGATCGCCAGCTTTAGAGTTTCGTTTCGCATCAACAACTACCTTTATCGGAATGTTTCTGACGTAAAGACGATGAAAGCGAGAGGCTCCCGTAGGGAGTTTATAAACTTCGGCGCGTAATCCAGTATCCGGATCAAGATAGACGCTTTCACTTTTTAGAGAAGGCGCCCACTTACCAAGTGAGCCCCAATCTGTTGCTTGAGCGTTCGCAGCCGCCGTGAATAATAGAATGAATGTAACGATTTTCATATATTTCTCCGATTAATTGAAGCCGGATGTGTGATCCACAGTCGTTGTTTGATTTGCTTCTAAAGTGATATGTTCAGTGATCCAAGAATCGTCTTTGATATCTTTAGTAAGCGCGCTCACGCCATTGCGATCCACTCTGGTATAGATCGTTTGGGTGCTACAGCTTCTGGAGGCGCCAATGCCGAAGAATCCTGAACTGCTGGAGCAAACTTGTCTTGTACCCGTGGCCACATCATCTGTGCCTGGTTGAATTTCAGGAGCTCCGGCAATTGGTTCTTCGCTGAAGATACCCAATTGCTTTAACTTGTTTTCTGCTCGAGTGAAGTACTGTTGAATACTTTTGTTGATGATTCGAGCGAAAGGTGAAAGCTCTTCGCCGTCAGCAGTGCCTTGCATGTAGTCGTCAAAACTGTAAGGGCGGCCTTTGTCGTCAATCGTGATGCTGAGAGAATTATCAAGTCCTCCCGCGATCACACCTTGGGTGAAGTCTCTGCGAGTGTATTTTCCTCTCTCGATATAGCTGTCGATGTTATTCAGGAAGTCCGTCGTCTTGATTGTAGCATTCACATCCAGCTTGATACCGGTTTGCACGTTGACCTTATAGGCCAGATTCAATGCTACCGTTTCGCTGACCAGTCTTTCCAGATCCTCGCGGTTGTCTTTGCTGTTACAATAAGCAGACGTCGATATATCCACCAAACCCGTCAATCCGCCGTTCATAGCTACATAAGTTGCTTCGGAATCCAAGGTGACCCCTGAAACTGCAGGCACTCGGTAGCTGGGGAAATCCACATTCAAAATCGTTTTTCCGACTGTGGTCTTTGATGATTTTCTTGAAATAACCAACGTGGAGTTGGTGATTAAGGCGGGTGTGAACTTAGTTGGACCGTTAGAGCCATCAGCCAACGCATTTGCCACGCGGTAAGCCTCGACGTTTTGCATGATACGATCTTCAAGCGTGTACTTGACTCGTAAAGCAGGCATCAGGTCGTAAATTCCAAATATGTCGTTTTTTCTTTTTGTATAGTAAGCAATTTGTTTTCGGATCTCTTTGATTTGTAGTTCGTAAAGGTCTTTTTTATCAACAGGCGCATCCGTAATTTTCAAAATCACTTCATCAAGCTGCGTATTCAGGCTTGCAATTTTGGCATCGTAATCAAATGACTGAGACTTTTTGTTAAGGATTTCCTTGCAAAAACGATCCGCGGCCCCCGGAAGTTTCGCCCAAGATTTAACAGCCTTGATTGTTTTTTGAGGTAAAACATAAGCAGTGCTGCAGTCTTTGCTAAAATAGATCGGGGCTTGGTTTTCCAAGGAGGGAGCTTTAACCTGGCAGGCCTTTTCTGGCTTCAGTACTGCGAACTGACTTTCTTCAGCTGCAGCATGAACGGGTTGGACCATGCTCAAAGATAGGACGGTTCCTACGAGCAATTTACTTATCATGGTGATCTCCTTTGTATAGGTTCGGAAACTATTTAACTTCTTTTTCTCTCTGAGTGCCGCAGACAATCCATTTCTTGGATGTCTTCTTGATTCGTTGGTTTTGGCTGCTGTATCCAACTTCGATGTATTCCAGCTTTTTCAAGTCAGGGGTTTTTACGAACTCGACGGCCCAGCGTTCGTCGCGGCCCGTGGCATCGTCATAGTTTCTGTCGCGAAATCGATAGTGCAGCATTCGCGAATTCTGGATTTCTAATTGATGTGTTTTTGAGTATTCGAACTCAGGAATATAAAAGGGGACATAGCGCTCAAAGCCAGTTTTGTCGACAACGAGCATGTCGGCGATGATGGTACCATGAATTTCGCGGGAGGTTTTTGCGACTCTGCAGACCTGAATTTCGATTTGACAGCTACCAAGTTCGTAGCGGCCTTCTATTTCTCTGAGAAATTCAATCATCCGCAAATCTTTGGGGTCATTTGCGGCATGTGTAGGACACGCACCTAATTTTGCCCAGCTTTGCTGAGTCAAGAGTACCAGTGCGATGATGAAGAAAGTCTTCATAGAGCCCCCTCGTCAGATTGACGAGAGGCTATCGAGCAAACGGGATACCAGTGGTTTTAGAGTTCGTATTCGATTTTAAGTGAATTGAGTGATTTTAGTCCGGCCCCCAAGACTTGATTCTCGGACACCGGCCGGATAAATCCCGAACCCTCTCAAACGTTAATTCAACTGTTCAGTGATCTCGATGCGAAATGATTCTCCAGTTTCATATTTTGCATGAGCGCTGGTTAGTATCTTAATGCTAAGGTATTTCGCCGCAATCAATTCCTGACTCTTTGAAGCCTTGTCTGTGCAAAATGCCATTGAGGAAATTAACGCAGTTCCTGAGAGGGCGCCATTCAGAAAGGCATAGGTAGCTCTTGGGTTTGTTGCGCCGAACGGTGGATAACTCTCATGTCCTAGAGTAGGTATTTGAACGCGAATGACAGGAGTGTGATCGTCAATTAGGGATTTATGGGCCAATTCCATAACCGAAGAATCCATCTGAAGTGCTGCAATTGTTAAGTGTGGATTTGCCGCCGAATATGGCTCGACATTGAGATTTATTGTTTTTGCATTACAAACTATAAATCGAACTAGCATAGCTGCCGTTCGGTGATACTTATTTTCATGTCTTTCCACGACTTGGCGTAGTTCAATTCTGTATTGTTCGATTAGCTCTTTGATATCTTCTTTTTTATCTTCCAGAGCGTGGGTTAGTTCCGCTTCCAGTTCTTCGAGTTTCTTGGTGTAGTACTCGGTGTAATACTTAGTATCTTTCTTGCTTCGATTCACTTCTTCTTTAATGTCATCGCAAACAGAATCGTCTGACCCTCCTAGTAGGACAATATCAAGCTTCGCGGAAGAAATCGGAACGATAAATGCTGTTTTGCAATCCTGGCTTATGTAAACTTGGTTTTTCTGCGTGTCAGTTGGAAAGCTAAATTTGCACTTGGTTTTTTCAAGAAGTACAGGAGCCGTACTCTTATGCTCAGCCTCTTTTGGAGACGGCGATGGCGTTGGTGTTGGTGAGGCCTTCGGCGTCGGAGAAGGACTTTGCCTAGGCTCGGGTATTTGTTGGGGCTTAGCGGAACGGGCAGTGGTTTCGTTGCATGAAGCTAAGAGTAGTGTCAGGCAAATAAAGATAGTGAATTTTTTCATAATATCCTCGCTAAAGAGCTTTCGACACTTTAAAGCAAGGAAGAGGCCAACGGACCGCCCGCTGAGAGTGATAAATGAACAATCAGTTTCGAACTGTCCGGATTTAAGGAACAGAGTCTGGAATTTTCCAAAAAAAGGGAGCCAACGGCTCCCTTCCTCATTCCCTAATTTCCAATCTCAAATTTCCAATGTCTATCCGCCGCATTGGCAGTCAGTGCCCAGGCAAGAAAGAACCTTGCCGTGGTTATTAAACTGGAACTGGAAAACTTTATTATCATGCATTTCCAAAGAAACAAATGAGCCGTCTTTCAACTTCAAATCCATCTTTTTTTCAACGCGGGTGATTTTGCCTGTCGCTAAAAGCTTTTCAACGGTGTCGTCAGCTTTTAAAGGAATTTCTTCCGGAAGGTCTTGTTCATCCAATTTATAGAACTTCACAGTCTTTTTGGATTTCGCATTCGTATTATCAGCACCGATCACATGCACGCGACGTTTCGTGCCGTCGGGTTGATCTAGGTGATAGTTTTCCAACGTCGTTTCTTCAGATTTAACACCCAGGCTTTTACGCAAGTATTCGATTAATGCTTCGGGTGTTGCGATCGCTTGGGCTGCGATTTCTGGGGCACAGGCTTTCAATGAATCGTTGAAAGTATCCTTGCCAGAAACAGCCGCAGGTGTTTGTGTCGCTGTTGCGGTTCCTGCCTCTGAACCCGTTACAACGGTATTCGGTGCAGAAGCGCTTTCTCCTGCAGAAATCACCGAAGAGTTTGCGCCGCTGTTCACTGGTTTTTCGTGAAAAAGGATATGCAGGAAATAATAATCCGCAGCTACTCCCAAGATGAAAAGTACTGCAGCCCAAATAAACCAGTGCCTAAACTTAATTTCTTTCATAATTCCTTTAATCCTGTTTCAGATTTGGAACCCAAACATCCCATGACTTACAGCTTCTTGCACGCTGCGAAGGTCCACGAAGCTGACCCCAGCGGTATTGCGCTTCATCCATTGGATTGTTTGAGATGAGTCCCGCGAATAATCTGCGCTTGAACTCAGCTAAGTCAAGATACTGACCCGAAATAACTTCCGTGGTACAAACCGAAGTTCCGTCCACGCCTACTGGCGCCATTTTGCGAGTTTCGCTAGCCATGCTTTCTTCGATGAAAGGATAAATTTTATTCAGGCGCACTCGCATGTCCAGGCTTAAATCGGAAGCATTATTGGCAAGAACCAGTTCGCGGTAAACTTTGCGCAAAGTCACGTAATCATCAAACACGCGCTGATCGCGGCTGGGAGTGGAATAAGTGTCATAATCTTCATACTTCATGCAACCACGGGTCGAGCGTAAAGCATTCAATCCATCGTTCACCGCACTCACGCGGCCCACCAAGCCTTGGCAAGTCACTTTCAACAGACGCGCCATCATTTGCTCATCGGTTTCGCGACGAAGTTGCAGACGGCCTTGAGCGTATTTCACCCAGCGTTTCAATGGCACTTTGTATTGCTCTTCGCTGTAACCAGGAACTTTCCAAACGGGTTGATTTAAATACTCCACCGGTCTCCAGTAACGGAAGCCCGCGCCGCCCGCAGGAGTTTGGTCGCCTTCAAAAACCCATTCAGGATTTGGCCAGGACTGACGCTCTTGCAAAGTCGAACCGGAAGTACGACCTACCGTGGAGTTATAAACCAAGTGAGGCACACCAATCGGTAGCATCTCTTTGATTGTCCAAGAGTGATGGTTCACAGCCGTTGTCAGGATCAAGGAGCCGGCACGAACGGTGTTGCGGGAAATAGCAACGGGGTAGGTGTCGTTCGCGACTGATTTCGTGCTGACCATGTCATAGATATACAGCAGGAAGTTTTTCACACGTTGTTCTTCACGCTGCTTATCGAAACGCTTCATTTGATTTGAAATCGTGCGCCCGTAAGCCGTGGGATCTTGAATCACGAAAGGAAGTTTATTTTCGTAAGCGAAAATCAAACGCATGGAGTAAACCGTGTCAGCACAATCCGTACGTAAACCGTAATAGGGATTGCTTTGGCCATTCGGAAGTTTTTTTCGGGCAAAGAAATCGATTTGCCAGTTGTTTTCAACCCATTCAGAAAAGCGGTCTTCCCAAGCCGGTGACCAAGCGTTCACATCCGTCCACACAGCAGCGTGGGCAAAATTACAAGAAACCAAAACCACAAGAAGCAAAATCAAACGTTGCATGATGACTCCATAGATTGCGCGAGAAAACGGTACATTGCCGGTTTTTAAGATTCAAACAAAATGCCCTGCGGCCAAGGCCCATTTTCCCTAGCGGTGACGTGTCATAAAACTCGGGCGAGTGCGTATTGAAATTCGTTTGCTGAGTCATAAAATGAAGAAGTCGACCGTTGCTTTTTCGGTCAGCACTCTGGAGGAGATATGAAAAACTTGAAGTGGACCTTAAGTCTTGTGTTCCTGGTGGGGACGGCAAATGCGGCCATTCGAGAGATTCCGATCAACAGCGGTCGGGCGCTGCGCGCTCAAGTCGATAGTTATGTCGAGCTTTTGCAAAAGGAAATGAGCCTTGCTAAGAGCAATAAGGAGCGTTTTCGCGCTATCCGCCGTGTCACTGATGAAATCAAGGTCGTTCGTGAAAATAATATGCCGCAGACGGCAGCAGATGAAGCCTATATGGATTTAATGTTGGCTGTTTTCGACTCCGTACCAACCGAGAAAAATTTCAAAAAAAGTGACTGCACTCGCTATGAAAACGATATTTTAAATCAATATGAGCCCACGGCGGATATAGAGCCGATGGAGCCTGCGGTGAAGCCTGCATGGTTTGCCCTCACGGTACTGTGTAGATAATGCCCTTGTGGTTTTCGCTTAAATCCGTTAATTCTTCGGGGGATAAAATTTTAATCCCCACGAGGAGTTTAGAGTGAAAAAGCTTATTTTGATGATCGCAATGACTGTTTCTTCTTCAGCCTTTGCTGCACCCAGCACGCCAGAATTCGTCGACACTTTGGTAGACACGATTAACGCGAAACTTGTTGTGATTAATCACGAGCGCGCTCAAGACGGTGAGAAACTCTACTGCTCTCACTTGAATGAAAAACAGGTCAATCTTATCGCTGCTTACTTCCGTAACAAAAAAGCCAATGCCTGGAAAACTTTGGATTCTGTGAACGCAACAAGCTTTGTGAGCTCGGTGGGTTTCGAACTTTCTTGCTTCCCGAAACCTTGCAAAAACTATGATGATCTGGTTCATGGCATCTGCAATGCAAAGTCGTACAAAATGGATCGCGCACTTTTGACACAATCCTTGGAGTCTATCAAAGGTGGCAAAATCTATGTGAACACGACAATGGATGAAGTCGCTCGCTAAGGCCGTTAACATTGTGAATTTGAAACTTAAAGGGGACCTGATGGGTCCCTTTTTTTGTCCTGCAGAATCACATCTTGAACTCGAATTCAGTTTAAGTGGAAATATTTAAAACAAATTATTTCCAAGGAATCTCCATGACTGGTCGGTCGTTTAAGATCTTGCTCGTTTTCGTGGCTTTGGTATTTCAGTTTTCTTTCCAAACTGCTCATGCAGAGCCTGTGCCCGGAGAGGAAATGTTTATCTTCCATCTGGGATATTTTCTTCCCTCCTTTGATACCAAGCTGCGCGTGGATAACAATACCTTGGGGCGCGGTGACGAAGTAAATCTTGAAAAAGATCTGGGTCTCGATGTGGAAGAAACCACGATCCGCGCAGATGCTATGTGGCGGATGTCTGAACATAATCGCTTAACTCTGGGAGTATTTAATTTCAATCGAACGGGCACTCGGGTTATTGATCGACAAATTCAAATCGGCGATCAAATTTATCCGGTCGGCGCGACCGTAAATACTAATTTCAATTTCACAGTGATTCCCATCGCTTGGTCCTATGCTTTTATTAAAAACTCCACTTGGGAGGTTGCTGCGGGTGCGGGTGTGCAGTGGTCGCAGATCAATTTTAAAGCCGACGGGAGCGCCTCACTGAGTGGTATCAGCGGAAGTCGTGAAGCGACCGCCTCGGCCAATGCCCCGTTGCCGCTTTTAGGGATAGATGCAAAATATTATATTTTCGAGAACTGGAGTGTCGGTTCGAATCTGGGAGTCTTTGCTTATAAAATCGGGGCATCGAATATGACCATGCAGGGGAATATCGTGAATGCCACGATTTCAACTGACTGGTGGTTTACTACGTACGTGGGCGCAGGAGCTGCCTTGAATTGGTTTTATGTCGGCGTCGATGTTCAGGGAAGTAAATGGAGTGGGGATTTCAACTATCAATACTTGGGACCCCAACTCTTTTTGTCAGGGCGATTTTAATATTTTTATTCGCCATCGCGAGGCGCGTGACGCTAGAATCAGGGCATGAGTAAAGTCGCAGTCTTTTTTCAAAGTGAACCGCCTCCTGCCATCGACGGAATTAAAAAACCTTTCAAGCCCGGTGGCTACAGTGATAGCGGTGCAGATATCGCTTATGCATTAAAAGAGAGCGGGCAGTTCGTTGCAACACCCGTGGCCTTTCCAGAACCTCAAAATGATAAAGACTGGGTATTCCCTGATAACGAAGCGGGATTTACAAAGGCCTACGAGGCTGGAGCCAGAATTTTTTGGCTTAACACAGTTTTGTACGTGGGCCATCCTGTCGAAACTTTAAAATTTCCTGAAGTAAAATTTGTAGGACAGCGCCCATCCGATGTGCAAGCGGCCGACGATAAGTTCGCGACCAATAAACTCTTGCGAGAGCGCGGGCTGCCGGTGGCTTCTTCAGAAGTCGTCCAACTGGAAAACTGGCAGTCGCTTAATTTAGCCACTCCCATGATGATTAAACCCATTCGGGGCCGAGGCAGCCAGGGAGTAGAGGTCGTAAAAGAACTTCCAGCCTTAAAAGCTTTGGTTGAGAAATGGAAGGCTTCGGGCGAATTCGGGGATGCCTTGATGGCTGAAGAGTTTTTACCTGGAGAAGAGATCACGATCACAGTGATGCCTGCCGGAACCTATCGTATTCAAGGGGAGACCGTCGTGAAGGGCTCTCCCTGGGCTTTGCCGCCCGTGCGTCGGGTGAACCATATTGACGGCGTGGCACCCTATAACGGCGTTGTGGCGGTGACTGCGAACAGTGTTTTACTTTCCCCCGTTGAAGCTCAGGAGCCTTCGATTCAGAGTGCGATTAGGTCTTGTGAGCGGGCTGGAACTCTGTTGGAAATTCATGCGCCTATCAGAATTGATTGCCGTCAAAATTCTGCCAGGGAATATCTGCTTTTTGATTTAAATATGAAACCGAATATGACGGGGCCGGGAAGGCCGGGGCGGGATAATCAAGACAGTCTGTCTGCTATTGCCGCCCGAGGAATCGGCTGGGACTATAAGGACTTGCTGCTAGCGATGCTAGAGCAAGCCTGGAAGATGGTCATTAGTAGCCAAGGATATCTACGTAAGTAATGCCTTTAGCAACGCTGGAGGAAACTTTAGCGCGTTGGCCTTTGATCACGATGCGACCATCAAGGAATAGCTGCTTGAAAGTCGTGCGAGTGATGTTGAAAAGGTTCAAATTTTCTTTTTGATTGCGAAGGGCGTTCAACAAAACCACATCCAAGCGCTTTGCCGATTTATGAAGCTCAATCGTCACGCGAAATGATTTAGGTGGACGTGGGGGAACGTGATTTACGCCTTGATATTCTTCCATGGGATCTCCAATTACAATAAGGCCGGAGAGTGCCACGGCTGAGGACAATTTGTCCAATGATCTTGCCGAGTGTCCCCTGAAGCGAAGGGCCCTGGAAAAATATTACAGGATATTGAGGGCCCTCGGTTTGAAAGTGAAAATCAAGTTAACAAAGTCCCAAGCTCAGAGCGTAGTTCACGTAAATTTTTTTCCAGCTCTTCGAGTTTCAGGAAAAGATCGGCGTTCTTAGGTTTACGGCCCGTCATCAGTTCAAACAGAGTCACGTCTAAGGCCTTTGATAGCTTTTCATAGGGCTCACCCAGGATCTGACGCCCGTTTTCCCATTCGCGATAAGTCGTCACGGGAATGCCTGTGAGGTCTGCGATTTGTTGGGCTGACATGTCTTTATAAGTGCGCATTCTTTTTAAGCGTGCTGCTAACGTTTCCATAATTATCTCCGATGGCGGGTGATATAGAACGAGTGAAAATTTGCGTAAATTAGAACGTTTGGATAACAACATTCCAATAAATCGAAGTCAGTTATTGCTGTTCGCAAATAATCGCGGCGTTGAATTTTCGATCAACACGAACTCGCAGTGATTCTGCGTTTTCTGCTTGTGCTAAAACTACGGTTTTACCAGCGTAGATCTCGTTTTCGATCGAAAGTTCCATTCCGCCGGTATTGTTCGGAACGGCTTTGTAAATAAACCCGGGGTGAACTGAAACATCAACGCTGGCGATGTATCCCTGGCCGTCGTCAGGGGAGATTTCGGTTGCGCGGTCCATGCCTTTCCCATCAGTTCGGTATAGCCAACCCCGTCATGTGAAATTTCCTGCGTGAGCTTGGGCAGTAGTGATAGTTACGAGACTTAATAGTGCGATGACGAATTTCATATATTCTCCTGCTTAAGTGAGTGGTTGTTGCAGTGCTTATAGGAAATTTTGTGAGTTCTGAAAATTAGAACGTTTCGATTGAATCTATCTAATATATGGATGATACGCGGGAAGCTTTAGTTAAATCGAGTGATGTACTGGCATCGTTGGCAGAGGTTTTCGACGAGCTTGTTGTCTTTAAAACCTTTTAGGATTTTTACGGAACGATCGGAGGCTAGGATGGTTTCGATGCTGGCTTCTTTGACGTTGCCTAAAGGGATCTTACCTTCTTTGTCTAGGCAGCAGGGAACGACTGTGCCGTCGGCAAGCACGCCAAAATGGCTGGAAAGGCCATAGCACGTTCCGCGAGTTCCAAGGATGGGAAGGTCCACTGAGGGCCAGGTGAATTCGGTATCGAAATGTAAATGCAGGCGGTTTTGAATGCGCACACTTTTATTTCTGCGAACATCGATGTCTTGATTGAAAGTGAAACCAAACTCTGTGCAAACACGATCAAGCATCGAGCGGTTTTGTTGACCGGTACCCATCGGGTCATCCAAATTCCACAGGCGATAATTGATATAAAGTTCAGGACGCTCTTCCATCGCACGGCGAGTGTATTTAAAGATCTTACTCAAATAAATGGTCGGGTCTTTGTCGCCGTAATTATCGTGGAAACTGTGCAGGGAGAAATTCACCTGGCGCAGAATCGGGCGAAGCAGAAGCTCTTCTTTCACGGCATTCATCAGAACACCGTTGGTTACCAGAAACACCGGGACTTTGTGAGCTTCGCAGATATCCAGGAACTCAGCCAATTTGGGGTGAACCAAGGGGTCGCCCATTAAATGCAAAGTCACCTGATCGGTCAGGGGAGCCACCTGCGTGATGACGGATTCAAAGACCTCAAGGCTCATCATTTTCTTTTCGCGCTCCACAGGTGGACAAAAGCTACACTGCAGATTGCAGATGTTGCTGATCTCGATATTCACCTTATGAAAGCGGTTCTTGGGTTTAATAAAGCCGGGTCCTTAAAATAAAAAAGGCCCCTGGGAAATCCCAGAGGCCTTGGATTTGGAACTCTCTTACATCTGACGAGCGCGTTTTTCAACCGCAAGGGCGGCTTCACGCACAACTTCTGACAAAGTAGGGTGGGCGTGGAAGGATCTTGCAAGATCTTCACTGCTGCCACCGAACTCCATGCATACGATCACTTCGTGGATCAGCTCAGATACGCCCGGCCCCACCATGTGCGCGCCCAAAAGCTTGTCTGTGGTCTTATCCGCGATGATTTTCACGAAACCTTCCGTGAAACCCTTCGCGCGAGCACGGCCGTTTGCCAGGAATGGGAATTTACCCACGTTGATTTCGATACCTTTTTCTTTGGCTTGTTCTTCGTTAATACCAACAGTTGCGACTTCAGGGTGAGTGTAGATCACGCCTGGAACTGTGTTGTAATTTACGTGACCAGCGCCGCCCGCTAGCATTTCTGCAACGGCAACACCTTCTTCTTCCGCTTTGTGCGCAAGCATTGGGCCGGCGATAACGTCACCGATCGCGTATACGCCTGGAACAGACGTTTGGTAGTGATTGTCAACGATGATACGACCTTGGGGGTCTTTTTGGATGCCAGTTTCTTCACAACCCAAGCCATTCGTGAATGGTTTGCGACCTGTCGCTACTAGTACAACCTCTGCTTTCGCCGTAGTTGCTTTACCATCCGTCAAAGATTCGTAAGTCACTTCCACGCCGTCAGCGACAACGTTAGAGCCAGTTACTTTTGTAGAAAGAAGGAACTTCATACCTTCTTTTTCCAAATTACGTTTAAGCACGTTCATGCAGTCTTGATCTGTAGGGCCACCCAAGCGGTTTGTGTACTCGATCACTGTCACTTCAGCACCCAGGCGTTGCCATACAGAGCCAAGCTCAAGACCGATCACACCACCGCCTACAACGATCATCGTTTTAGGAACTTGTGGAAGGATCAAAGCACCTGTATTCGATACGATTCTTTTTTCATCGTACTTCAAGAAAGGAAGTTCCACAGGAACAGAGCCGGAAGCAATCAAGATCGCTTTCGTCGTTAAGACTTGTGTGTTGCCGTCGTCAGTTTTTACTTCAACTTTACCAGCTCCCAGGATTTTCCCGAAGCCGTTGATGCCAGTGATTTTATTTTTCTTGAATAGGAAGTTGATACCATCAGTGTTGGCTTTAACAACTTTGTCTTTACGAGCGATCATCGTGCCTAAGTCCAATTCAACTTTAGGGACTTTGATACCGTGAGCAGCGAAGTCATGTTGAGCTGCTACATAGTGTTCAGAACTTTCCAAAAGAGCTTTAGAGGGGATGCAACCTACGTTTAAGCATGTGCCTCCGTAAGTTTTGTCTTTTTCGACAACTGCAGTTTTTAGTCCCAATTGAGCTGCACGAATGGCGCCCACATAACCACCGGGACCTGAACCGATAACAATAAGATCAAATTGATTGTCTGCCATGTAGTTTCCTTTTTATTACTCTCAAAGATATACCTAGTTTAGCATTCCCGGTCACCAAGTAAGGTTCGTTTTAGGCGAGGCTTAGGGCTTAATTTGATTTGATGTCGGCTTGCGGCGCACTTTGAGGCGCGAGATATCCTCAATATATTTAGCTATTTATGATTCCGGTCATAAAGCGCGGCTATTCGAGGAAAGTCCTTAAATTCGCAGGCCTACCCCGCTGACAGCGATCTAGGTAACAGTTCCCTTTTTGTACTGCACTGCGGGGCCGCATTGGTTCCGCAGTGTTCAATAACTTCCATTAATCTTAATCTAAACCATTGTTTTTAGAAGGCCGCCTTCAACTCGCATTGCTGAGCCTGTGATGGCAGAAGCTTCGTCAGTTGCAAGAAAAGCCACGACATTTCCGATTTCTTCAGGGCGAATAAAACGCTGAATAATTGAAGTGGGACGAGCTGTTTTAAAGAAGCCCTCTTCAACCTGCTGTTCTGAGATATGATCTTTCTCGGCCAACTGTTTTAAGAATGTTCCTACACCTTCGGATTTCGTTGGCCCCACCAATACAGAATTCACTGTGACGTTTGTGCGTGCTGCTGTTTCGGCAAGTCCACGGGCCAAAGCCACTTGTGCCGTTTTAGAAACTCCGTAGTGGATCATTTCCGTCGGAATTTGCAAAGCGGACTCGCTGGAAATAAAGATCACACGACCAGCATTCTTTTTCAGCATCCGCGGAAAATAAAAGCGTGAAAGACGTGCGCCCGACATGAAATTTCCATTCCACATTTTTTCCCAGTCTGCATCACTGATGTCTGCAAATTCTTTGGGTTCAAAGATACCAAAGTTATTTACCAGAACTTCAACCTCGGGGAATAATTCTGTAACTTTATTGATTCCTTCCGTCGTCGTAAGATCGGCCGCTACTCCGTGAAGGGAAGCTTTGTTTGCACCAGATTTGATAAGTTCATTGATTGCGTTATTCACGCGCTCTTCCGTGCGACCATTGATGATCACATCGAAGCCTTTTTTCGTCAGGCTTTGTGCAATCGCGAAACCAATTCCTGCAGTGGAGCCTGTGACTAATGCCAATTTATTCTTTTTCATAAAGCACCTATTTTTTTCTCACTAGCACGTCAACGGAGTAGTGATTGTAGTTAAGGAAAAATAAAACAACTGTGTAAAGCATGATATAAATCATTTGAATGCCGACAATCTCCCAGTTTTGGATCAAGCAGCTTCCTGCCATCAACATTATCATCAGTGCAAGGCCCGCGATTGTTGTCGGCATCAAGAAAAGCCCCAGAATCAGAAGTAAACCGATGATCGCTTCCAAGGGAGGGATCGCATAGGCGAAAGCCTGAACCGTCCAAGCGGGAAGAGGAGCATCTTTAAATGTTTCTGTGATCCAAGCAATGAACTTGGAATAATTCGGGCCAAAGCGCACGATCCCGTGAAGGAAAATGTTAATCCCCAAAGCGATACGCAAAATCGAGATGGCCAAATCCTGGTGGTTGAGTTTCATGAAGGGCTCCTTTTTCTGTGTGAAATGTCCTGATGCTCTCAGAGTAGACCTTTTCCGATGCGATGATAAGACCTTGTTTTTGAGAAACATTGTTTCTAAAATAGAAAAAATGAAAATTCAGAATATTGAAGACATTGTGGCCTTTTTATCCGTCGCCGATGCGCAGGGTTTCACTCAAGCTGCGCGCAAAATGGACATCCCGGTTTCAATTCTTAGTAAGCGTGTCGCACGTTTAGAAGACGATCTGGGGGTGAGGCTGTTTCAACGTTCGACCCGCGCGGTGGCCTTGACGGATGAAGGTAAGACACTGATGCCGCAGGCTCGTCGTCTGCTGGGTGACATCAAAGAGATGGAAGAACAATTTTCTGATAGTGATGAACTGAAAGGACTGATTCATTTGACGATGCCCTGGGGTTTAACACAGGGACCGGTCGCTAAGATCCTAACGGAGTTTCGTAAAGAGCACCCCCAGGTCGAAGTCGATGTTCATTTCAGTGATACCTATGAGCGCTTGGTTGAGGCGGGATTTGATCTGGCCATCCGCTTTTCAACATTAGAAGACTCCACCATGATTGCCCGAAGGTTGGGACCGAACTATTTGAAGATGGTCGCAAGTTCCGCCTATTTGAAAGAACACGGGACACCAAAGACGGTGAAGGATTTGAAAGAGCATCCTCTTTTGATGATTGGCATTCATCGACATAGAAAGTTTATGAAAAGCGGGCTTTCGCTAAATGAAATCGCCAGCTCCTCGTCGATCATTTCGAACAATGGATTGTTCTTAACTGAAGTCGCAAAGTCGGGTGGCGGTATCGCCATTCGTTCGCATTGGGATGTGGCGGAATCAATTCGTCGCAAAGAGTTGGTGGAAGTGGTCGTCAACGATCGCCTGGAATCCGGTCATGATGCTTATATCGTGACGCCTTCGAATCGTTATATGTCAAAACGCGTGCGTGCCCTGATGGACACGCTCGTTAAAGAATTCCCTAAATTTTTGAAGGAATAATCTTAGTAAGAGGACATCATTCCTTGGTAGCTTGTGTAGCTTTCCACAGGTTTGAAATCGAACTCACCCTTTTTCGTTAGATCACTAGCGATGTAAGAGATGGAGCCTGGTGACTGTGGATTTACTTTGGCTAAGTGATAACCCACATACTTGGGAGATGTGATCGACATCGTATAGTTGTCGACGATTTCCCATTTCACATCGACTTCGAAATCCATGATCTCTTTGATCTTATCCGTGTTGATCGCGATCAAGCCACCTTTGGAGTTTTTGAATTGGAAAAGCATTTTATCCACGCGCAACGCTTGGCGGATAAAGCTGCCACCGTTTTGCAGATAAGCGCGACATGCTTCCGACATACCGCTATAGACCCACATACCGAAAGCGATTTCATCCAAGTATTCAATGGAAGCGCCATCAATGTGCACATCCAATGTTTTTAGCTGCGTGTAGCTTGTTTTAAGTCGGAACAAGGGAGTACCACTGGCTGCCAAGAAGTTTGCATCCATGCCAGCACTGATCGACATCTTTTTGGAGATCTCTGGCAGTTGCGCATCAACCGATTGGTAAAGCTGCGTGTCTGCACCATTATATGAAGTAGGAAAGCACGTTTTTGAAGGAGAGATGATGCGCAGTTGATCCGGTGAACCCGCTAGCAACGCGCCGACACCAACTTGAGAGAGTGGTTGTTGAAAAGGAATGTATCCCTGATCGGAAATAAAGTTTTCGTAAGTTGTTTTAGGGCTGCAAGCGACAAGTCCGCCCATAACCAATCCCATCAATAGAATTCGTGAATCTAAAAACATATATCCTCCCAGACGAGGAAAGTTATCGGCCGTTTGTTTCGCGGCTTTAGTCTAGGCGAATGTGTCGAAAGTTTTTACGCAGGCAAAATTCCACGGGTGAAAAGGTGTTGATGTGAAGCAGATCTGTAAATGAATAAGACAAAAGCGCCACTTGGAATCCAAAGTAATCAGCACTTCCAAGCGCCACTCATAAAAAAACCCGCGAATGTTAACCGCGGGTTTCTAAAACTTCTAACTGTGACATCGAAAGATTCGAAAGAACAATCGCCAGCATTTGAAATAACGAAGAACTTTTCGTCAAAAAGGTGCCAGGTCCTATTCCTGTATGCGCTGCATACGTAAATAGGACCTGGCACCTTTTGTGGAAGCGCTGCGGTTTCGCGGTGCTTCTGCAGAAACCGGCAGGCACCTTTTGCAAAAAACCGGCAGGCGCCTTTCAAAAAGAAAAACCCCGCTTGTGGCGGGGTTTTTTGAGTTCGTAAATTTTTAAATTTCTAGAAGAAGTCTTTCTGGATCTTCAACAAGCTCTTTGATCTTCACTAGGAAGGAAACAGCTTCTTTGCCGTCAACGATTCTGTGGTCGTAAGTTAGAGCCACGTACATCATTGGGCGGATTTCAACTTTACCGTTTACGGCCATCGGGCGGTCTTGGATTTTATGAAGACCCAAGATGGCTGATTGAGGCGCATTTACGATCGGAGTTGAAAGAAGGGAGCCGAACACACCACCGTTTGTGATGGAGAATGTACCGCCACCCAAATCATTTGGAGAGATCTTACCATCGCGACCTTTTGCAGCCAGATCACGAACAGCCACTTCAACACCAGCCAAAGACAATGTGTCTGCGTCTTTGATATTTGGAACCATCAAGCCTTTTTCAGTCGATACCGCGATACCGATGTTATAGTAGTTGTGGTATTCGATGTCCGTGCCCACGATCCATGCGTTCACCGCAGGGAAGGCTTTCAAAGCTTCAACAGAGGCTTTGACAAAGAAGCCGTTGAAACCAAGATTTAGACCAAATTTCTCTTTGAATTTATCTTTGTACTTCGCACGAAGCTCCATCACTTTCGTCATGTCGATTTCGTTGAAAGTCGTAAGAAGTGCTGCCGTGTTTTGCGCTTCTTTCAATTTTTCAGCAATACGCTTACGGATCGTCGTCATCGGAACAAGTTTTTTATCGCCTTGTTTCGAAGGACCTGTCGCTACAGGAACAACAGTTGGAGCCGCTGCTTTAGCTGTCGGTGCTGCCGAAGGAGCTGCTGCTGGAGCGGCTCCTTTGCCTGCTGCTGTACCTGGAGTGGCTGCAAGAACATCACCTTTAGTTAAACGGCCATCTTTACCCGTGCCGGCAACTTGAGAAGGATCGATTTGGTTTTCAGTCACAATTCTTTGCACCGCTGGAGAAAGATTTGGATTTGAACCACCAGATGCTGCCGGAGCAGAAGACATCTGTGCTGGAGAAGCAGAAGTTTGCGCTGCCGGTTGTGCTGGAGGAGGAGGTGGTACTGCGCCCGCTGCTGGCTTGTCCGCCGGAGCCGAAGCACCTGCGCCAGCTTTAGCGTCAGTATCCAAGGTAGCAACTGTAGCGCCAATCAGAACGGTCGCACCCGCTTCGCTGCCGGGAAGGATCGTCAACACGCCATCATTTTCCGCGACAACTTCAACGCTTGCTTTGTCTGTTTCAAGAAGCATCAAAACTTCATTACGCTTAACGAAGTCGCCGGATTTTTTCGTCCAGCTACCGATCGTCGCCTCGGTGATAGATTCGCCCACTGCGGGAACTTTAATCTCTTGTTTCATGTTGCTTATCCTTTAGCTAAAGATGCTTTTAATAATGTCAGCTTGTTCCGCTTTGTGTCTGTGGATAGAACCCACCGCCGGAGAAGCCTTTTCAGGGCGACCCGCGTACTCAAAACGAAGTTGCAATCCGGCTTTTTGAACCACTTCAATAAATTTGAAGTAAACATGTTGGAATGCGCCCATGTTTTTCGGTTCTTCCTGAGCCCAGATAAGTGTCTTAGCCTTAGGGTATCCCTTAAGAACTTCCGCCACTTGACGAGCCGGGAATGGATAAATCTGCTCCAGACGTACCAAAGCGATGTTATCCTTTTTAGATTTTTCTCTCTCTTCCAAAAGCTCGTAATAGAACTTACCGGAAACAAACACCACTGTATCCACTTTGGATTTGTCAGTCGTGTCTCCTAGAACCGGTTGGAAGGAACCATTTGCCAGGTCTTCAATTGGAGAAACAGCTTTTGGATGTCTCAACAACGATTTTGGCGTCATGATCACAAGTGGTTTTCTGAAATCACGAACCACTTGGCGACGAAGAGCATGGAAGATCTGCGCTGGCGTCGTCAGGTTGCAGACTTGCATGTTGTACATCGCACAGCTTTGCAAGAAGCGCTCAAGACGGGCAGAGCTATGCTCTGGGCCCTGGCCTTCGTAACCGTGCGGAAGTAGCAACGTTAAACCAGACATTTGCTGCCATTTGGATTCGCCAGCCGCGATGTATTGGTCAATCACGATTTGCGCGCCATTGACGAAGTCACCGAACTGAGCTTCCCACATCACCAAGGAATTTGGATCATACGTCGTATAACCGTATTCGTAACCCATCACGCCGTATTCAGACAGAATGGACTCTGCCACCAAAAGTTTTGCTTTCGGATTCGTATCAGCCAAAGGGAAGAATGCCTTGTTCGTTTTTACATCGTACATACCCGCGTGACGGTGAGTGAAAGTACCGCGAACGCAGTCTTCGCCTGTCAAACGCACGGACTTACCTTCAGCAAGAAGGGAGCCGTAAGCCAAAAGCTCACCCATACCCCAGTCCACGGGGTCTTTTCCAGAAGCCATGTTTTTACGACCTTCCAAAAGCTTCAAAAGTTTTGGATGGGGAGTGAAGTCTGCAGGGTAAGATGCTGCTTTTTCACCGATTTGTTTTAGTTTTGCCAAATCGAAAGACGTGTTCACAGGTTTGTCAGCATCGGCTTCAACACCTTTGCGCAGACCTGACCAGTTGCCCTCGAACTTAAAGTTTTTAAGTTTCGGTGGAGCCTTTTTAGTGTCTTCGAAAATCTGTTGCAGACGATCCATCGCTTGCTGGTAAAGATCATCAGCCGTTTTTTTATCAACGCTGTTTTCACCCGCCAATTTCTGCGCGTAAAGTTCACGCACAGTCGCGTGGGCTTTGATCAGATCGTACATCAAAGGTTGAGTGAATGCAGGTTCGTCACCCTCATTGTGACCGTATTTACGGTAACAGATCAGGTTGATCACGACGTCTTTGCCGAATTGTTGACGGTAGCGGATAGCGATATCCATACCACGCACGCATGATTCAACATCGTCACCGTTCACATGCAGAACCGGTGTGAAAGTCATTTTCGCCGGATCAGAAGCATAGCGAGTGGAGCGTGCATCTTTCGCACTTGTTGTGAAGCCGACCTGGTTATCGATGATGATGTGGATCGTTCCGCCCGTTGTATGGGACTGAACTGCTGCCAATTGCAAAGTTTCCTGGATGATACCTTGGCCTGCGAAAGCCGCATCACCGTGAACCAATATGCAGACAGCAGATTTTCTGTCGCCCGCATTCAAGTCTTGAGCTGCACGAGTGATACCTAGTGCAACTGCGTTCACAGTTTCCAAGTGAGAAGGGTTGTAAGCCAAAGTCGCTTTAACAGAAGAACCGTTGGCAGCTTTCTTTTCAGTTTTATAGCCCAAGTGATATTTTACGTCGCCGTCGAAGTCTTCAATCGCTTTTTCAAGTTCCAATGGACCGTTGAAATCACCGAAAACGTATTCCTCACCTTTACCGAAGAAATTCACCAGCATGTTCACGCGACCACGGTGAGCCATACCCATGTGGAGTTCCTTGATGCCCACTTGTGAACCGCGGTTCACGATCGTGTCCATCATCGGAAGGATAGAATCAGCGCCCTCAACAGAGAAACGCTTTGTTCCCACGTAACGTGTGTGTACGAATTTTTCCAAAGTTTCAGCTTTCGTCAAAGAAGCCAAAACAGTTTTCTTTTCTTCAGGGGAGAGTTTGAAAGAAGAACCTTCAAACTCTTGTTGCAACCATTTGTATTCAGCAGCAGACGCATCCGCCGCTTGAAGTGCGATTTTACCGCAATATGCTTTTTGCAAATGAGCGATGATCTCACCCAAGGAAGCATTTTGTTTTCCAATGATCGCGGCGATTTGGAATTTCGCGTTCAAGTCTTTGTCGCTCAAACCAAACGTTTTAAGATTCAAGGCTTCGTTAGCTGTTGGTTTGTAAAGTGGGTTCAAATCCGCTTCAAGATGTCCTTGAGCGCGGTAAGCTTGAATCAACTGGAAAACGGAAAGCTCTTTGTCAGACATTCCGAATTTGCCAGATTGTGCAAATTCAACGCCTTCAAAAAAACTTCTCCACTCGGGAGCTAGTGTTTCAGGCTTTGCTTTGAAGTCACCATAGAGTGCTTCAATGTATTCAAGATTTGAACTGTTGATACCATTGTTGTTCACGACGAAATTCCTCACTTTAGGCAGACCTTGTTTTTTCCAAAAACTCGCGCGTTTGTAACGTGTTAATGCATAGCAAAAAGCGAGAGTTTTCATGTTCAAGGATGCACGGTCATGTTAGCTCTTATTTTATTGAAAATGAAGGAGTTTAAGCGTGTATAAGTTAGTGCTCGTTCGACACGGTGAAAGTGTTTGGAATCAAGAGAATCGCTTCACAGGTTGGCAAGACGTTGATCTTTCCGAAAAAGGTCGTGCCGAAGCTGCAAAAGGAGGCAAATCTCTCAATGACAAAGGCTTCAAATTCGATATTGCTTACACAAGCGTTCTAAAAAGAGCTATCAAAACCCTCAATTTCGTTTTGGACGAGATCGATCAAGTGTGGCTTCCTGTCCACAAAGACTGGCGCTTGAATGAACGTCACTATGGCGCTCTTCAAGGTCTTAACAAGTCTGAAACTGCGGCCCGTCATGGCGAAGACCAAGTTAAGATCTGGCGTCGTAGTTACGATGTTATGCCACCGGCTATGGAAAACAATGATCCACGTCATCCTTCGCACGATCCGCGTTACAAAAATGTGCCCGCAAGCCTTTTGCCTAGCACAGAATCCCTAAAAGAGACGGTGGCTCGGTTCCTTCCACTTTGGAACGAAACTATTGCCCCTAAAATCAAATCTGGCCAAAAAGTGCTTATTGTAGCCCACGGGAACAGTTTGCGAGCTTTGATCCAGCATTTGGAAAATATGACGCCGGATGAGATCATGGGCGTGAACATGCCAACCGGTATTCCCTTGGTCTATGAACTTGATAAAGATCTTAAGGTGATCGGCAAAGAATTTGTTGGGGATCCTGAAGAAGTGAAGGCGGCGATGGAAGCTGTCGCAAATCAAGGTAAAGCTAAATAGCTGGATGACCCACCAGACTTCGTCTGGGTAGAATAATTTTAGAATTAGTTTTTAAAGGAGGATTTTTGAAATCCTCCTTTTTTTTGCACCCGCCTTGACAGTTTTCCGATCGATTCCATATTGAGTGTGAGAAGTGATCCGGAAGCTTCCTCAGTATTAAGCTAAAAGCTCTCTGACAAAGTCAGAGTAATTTTGAATTTATTAGGAGGATTTTATGTCAATGCGTTCATTATCACCTTGGTCAGCTCGTCGTCCAACCAACGATCTATTCAGTCAGTTCGAAGAATTTTTCAGCGACATGGATCGTGGATATTCGCCTGCAGCTCGTTCGACAGTGGATTTTTCTCCCTCTGTTGATATCGAGGAAAAAGAAAACGCTTATATCGTGACGACGGATTTGCCAGGCTTCAAAAAAGAAGACATTAAAATTGAAATGGCAGACAACGTTCTGACTATTTCAGGCGAAAGAATCAAAGAGGCGGGGGATAAGAAATACTCCGAGCGCTCTTGGGGTAAATTCCAACGCACATTCAGTCTGCCAGTGCATGTTGCTGGAGACAAAATCGAAGCGTCTTATAAAGACGGAGTGCTTGAAGTGACTCTGCCAAAAGCAGAAAACGCAAAAAGCCGTTCGATCAAAGTACAATAAATCACCTTCGCCAAGGCTACGGCGGACAGGTCCACGGGGCCTTGCCGGCCGTAGCTTTATCGAAGGATGCTTAGCTAAAGTTTGGGGTTGGTAAGACAGATGCTTGAGCGCTTCCCTCCAGGGGCCGCCTTGCTTTCAACGTTTTTCCTCCCGAACAACCTCGACACACATTCATTTTTTTCTCTCCTCTTCGTACCTTGTAAATGTAGGCCTCGAAGCTTTCCAAGAATCTGCCTTATCAACCCCCAAATTTTAGCTAAGCATTTCAACCTCCCAGAGGGGAAAATGTTTTTTAAAGTGACAATGTTTTGGTCACCCTCTCGAAATGAATGACTCAAGAAGAGCATTTGTGGCGACTCCAAAATAGCTGGGGTAGAGTGTTTCCTGTGCTTAAGACATTCGCCAGGAGGGTGCATGAATACGTCGTTCAATAAGTTAATGATCGCAGCCGGGATGATTTTTATAGCTTCTTGTAGTCCAAATTCTGCAACGAATTTAAACTCCGAAGTCGCATCATCTCTTTCAATCGATTCCTCAAGACAAGCTTTGGTAAACTTTAAATTGGTCGATGCTCCTAATAAGGAAATTAAATCCGTCGTTGTCGACATTGATCACATGGAAGTGGTTGTTGCCGGCGCAAGTAAAGTAGGCCGTTTGATTCTGGCAAAAGGAATGGGTTCTGTGGACCTGCTCAAATTGCAAAACGGTATCAGTCTGCCATTGCAGGAAATCGTAGCTCCGCATGGGTTGCAAATTCAGCAAATCAGACTGATTTTGAAAGAATCTGGTCACTATATAATTAAAGGTGATGATTCGATTTGTGAGCTTAAAACTCCCAGCGCACAAAAAACGGGTGTTAAAATCATCCTGACTAATAAAGTGCAGTTTGAAGCGGGCAATCAATATAATGTGACGCTGGATTTTGATGCAATGAAATCAGTGGTTTTGCAAGGCAACGGCGGTTGTTTGTTAAAACCAGTATTGAAATTGATCTCGGTTACAAAACAACAGTTGCCGGAGGTTGTTGATCCGGAACCAACAGTAACGCCATCGCCTTCTGTGGAGCCATCACCAAGTGTCGAGCCGTCTCCAACGGTATCTCCGTCTCCATCAGTTGAGCCATCTCCGACTGCAACACCAGAGCCACCGGTCGAGATCATTACGACTCCTGATGAAAACGATGGTTCAAACGACGGTTGGGATTATACACCGGTCGTGGACGGAGCAGAACCGATCGTCGATGAAAGTCAGTTATCGGATCTGTAAGAAAAATCGAAAATAGAATGATTCAAATGGAGCCAGCCAAGCACTGGCTCCTCTCTTTTGAGGAAGCAATGAAGAACGCAGAAAAAAACATCATCCTTGGAACCATCGACGAAATTTTGGAAGAACATTTCGAACAGAAAAAGAATGAAGTGGCGGGCTTCGTCAATCGCCACTTTAGTTTAAATGAAGCTGTGAAAATTCAGCGGCAGTCGGTTTTGCTGGATCTGCTTTTTTATCCTTTGAACGCTCTGTGGGCGATACCTTTTTTGACTGCTAAAAAAGGAATTGAAATCGCGGATAAGCTGGGTTGGTCCCACGGCAATCACCTGATTAAAAAAGTCCCTTCGGGTTTTAAAACTCGCTATCAAAAAGTTTCCGAAAGAATTTTACTGGATGAGTTTTTGGCTTCTTCTCAAGAAGATGTGTTTCAGAAGTTGCAAAAAGAATTGAACCTGGAATCTCATTTTTCACCCAATGAACTCGCGCACTTAAAAAAGAAAATGTCGGATCTTTATAAAGAAGAGGTCGATAAGTTCTCCTCCGCCCAGGTTTTGGTAACGGATTTAATCACCACAGTTCTTACTTTATGTGTCGGTAAGATGTTTTTTAATGACGGTGGTTTGGGTGTGACGGGGATGGGTTCAAAAATCGCCCGTAATGTTGCGAACAAAGATGCGGCGGAGCATTTCTTTTTCGGGAAGAAACTGGGCACGGCATTTTACAGTGCCTTTCCGGTAGCTCCCACGCAAACACAAGTCGTGGCAGCGACCTTAGGAGTCGGCCTGTTGTTAACGGTTTGTAGCATCGCAGTGGCCGTATTCAGTGATCCTTTGCGAAAGGTTTTAGGTATTCAAGGATATAAACTGACCACGTTGGTTCAATCCCTTGAACAAAACCTTTACTTGCTTCTTAAGAATGAAATTAAAAATAAAGTGAGACAAAGCAAGGGCTCGATAGCTGCCTAATTCCTCAGTTTCTGCATTGCCACAGTCATGCATTTTTAATGGTGCCGCCTTGATAAGGGTGAGATATCACCTAGTGTGAGGTGACAGTGGAAAAAGCGAAAACTGAAAAAGAAAAAATGCTGGCAGGTGAATTGTATATCGCGGATGCGGCTCTGCAAGCGGAGCAAGTTTTAGTGCAGCAGCGAGTTTTGGAATACAATCAATCAAATCCCGCCGACACCGAAAAACGCACAGCTCTTTTGCAAGACATCTTTGATGACGTAGGAGAGAGAGTGACGGTTCGTCCTCCGTTTCATGTTGATTATGGCAGTAATACTTCTATTGGTGCTCGCACGTTTATCAATTTCAATGCGGTTTTTTTGGACTGCAATAAAATCACGATTGGTGAAGACTGCCAGATCGCTCCGGGAGTTCAGTTTTACACGGCGACTCATCCCTTGGATGCAGAAACTCGAAAAAGCGGGCTTGAAGCCGCTCATCCGATCACCATTGGTAACAATGTCTGGCTGGGTGGCAATGCCATCATTTGTCCTGGCGTTACTATTGGTGACAATACGGTTGTGGGGGCGGGTTCTGTCGTTACCAAAAGCCTTCCGGCGAATGTTTTAGCTGTGGGAAATCCCGCTAAGGTGATCCGAGAGCTTAAGTAAGTTTCGACTGCGGCGCATTCCAAAAAGGGAACTGTTACCTTTTTAAGTTTCGTGTTTTACTTAATCCTATGATTTTAATTCGTGATATTTCGACATTGTTGACGATGGCAGGGGCGGCTTCTAAAGAGGGGCGCCGTGTGACTGAAGCTGATTTGGCAATCTCTCAAAAGCAGGCGGTCCTTATCGATAAAGGCGTCATTCAATGGATCGGGCCTTCGGGGAAAGTTCCAAAGCAATTCGCGAAAAGTAAAATCAAAGAAGTCAGTGCCAAAGGTCTGACAGTGTTGCCAGGATTTATCGAGTGTCACACGCATTTGATTTATTCCGGTAATCGCGCGGCGGAATTTGAAATGCGTAACAATGGGGTTTCTTATCAAGAAATCGCTGCCAAGGGTGGCGGTATTTTGTCGACGATGAAAAACACTCGCCAATCTTCCGTCGCGGAACTGGCGCGCACCGGGCAAGAACGATTAGATCACTTTGTTTCTCAAGGTGTGACCACTGTGGAAATCAAATCAGGTTATGCGCTGAACTTAAAAGACGAACTTAAGGTCTTACAAAGTGTGCAGAAACTTGAGGGTGCTCGTACAGTCGCAACTTTCCTGGGAGCCCATGCGCTTCCTCCAGAATTTAAAACTTACGAGAGTTATCTGCAACATCTGGGCGACGTGGTTTTGCCACAGGTGAAGAAAAAGAAACTGGCTTCTCGCGTGGATGTCTTTATTGAAAAAGGCTTTTTTCCTCTGGCAGAGTCTGAAAAATACCTGCGCAAAGCTCAAGAGCTGGGCTTTGATATTTTGATTCATGCGGATCAAATGACTTTGTCTGGCGGTGCTGACCTTGCCGTTAAGCTTGGGGCCCTGTCGGGTGACCATCTTTTGCAAATCACTGATAAGGAAATCAAGAATCTTGCAAACTCCAATGTCACTTGTGTGATGTTGCCAACAGCGGATCTTTATACCAAAACAAATTATCCCAAAGCTAAAGAGTTGATCGAGGCGGGGGCCCGCGTGGCCTTGGCGACGGATTTCAATCCTGGTACTTCTCCAACCCAAGAACTGAACCTGGTGGGGTTGCTCGCGCGCCTTGAAATGAAGATGACTCTGCCACAAGTGCTATCCGCATATACGGTCGGCGCGGCTCATGCTTTAAATCTTCATAAGGAGATTGGTTCCTTGGAAGTTGGCAAGTCTGCTGACATTTTGTGCATTGATCAAAGCTGGGATTGCTTGTTCTACTCTGTGGGAGAGCGTCCGAAGAAGGCTGTTTTCTCTCGAGGAAAGAAGATTTTCGACAGTCTTAAATAATCCAATGCGTCACAAATTTAAGAATCTTACATGGATTATAAATTTTTGTTTGAACTCGGAGCTCTTTTCTTTCTAGTCTTGTGGTGTATCCGGGGGGAGCAACAAGATGAGATCATCGTACACGACATTAATGCAGTCGAAGTATTTCAATCCTGCGTTTAACAGCGCCATCTTTGATGGGCCCGTTCGAATCTACTTTGCTCAGTTTCACGAAGCTCTAGCTTTGAAAATCTACTTCATGATTCAACAGCAGTTGTCGGCCGAGACAGCGAAAGCCAAAGAAGCGGCCAAGGCTTCCGGTGCGAACATCCTGGTGATGGTTTACCCAACTTCTGACAGTTTCCAACTTTCCTTCGAAAACGCTAAAACAGAAAATCCTCTGGAATGCGAAAAATGGGGCGAAGACGTCGTCATCGGATTACGTGGACCGCTCGAAGATGAGAATTTGGATCTATTAGTCGATACATTGCGTATGACGATGAACAACTGGCAGCCGGCTAGTCTAGTTCGTCCTAGCGCAATCCAAGAACTCTGATATCATTATTTACATGAATAAACGCGGTCAGATCGTGGTGGAGTACGTTCTCCTCCTCGTCATTGCAACAGGCGTAGCAGCTTTGCTCGTCAGTCAACTTGTCAGTCGTAACACTGATAAGCCCGGCGTTTTGACGGCTCAATGGCAATTAATTTTGAATGCCGTCGGATCCGACGTCCCAGATTCCAATAAAAAATAGGTAACAAAATAGGTAACAGTTCCCTTTTCGGAATGCACTGCATTCCGAAAAGGGAACTGTTACCTCTAGAGAAACGGATTTCCGCGTTTGTGGATTTCTTCCTCGATTGCTGCCTGCATTTTTTCTTGAATGTCCTGGGCAATTTCATGCACTAGTTCCGCATCTTCCACCGCCTCTGGTTTATAAGGCAAGTGAATCGGTTCCAAGAATCGAATGCGCCATTTTGCTGGTAGCGGAATGATATTCAAGGGCAGCGGAATCACCGAACCTTTTAGGAATTTGGTGAATTTTAGTTTCTTAAGATTGATATGAGTTTCTTCCGCTCCCAGAATCACGACCGGAACGATAGGGCTTTGAGTTTCTAAAGCCATGCGCACAAATCCGCGTTTGAATTCCTGCAGCTGATAACGTTTCGATGTCGGCTTGAAATTTCCAGCCTCGCCCTCGGGGAAAAGCACAATGGCATTTCCTTTTTTAAGGGAGTTCACGCCATTTTCGTAAGTCGCTTCCGTAAAACCCATTTTTTGAGCGGGAATCGCAGTCGTCTCTGTTAAAAACCAAAAATGATGAGTTAAAACCCGCGGAACACGTTTGCCTTCCTCTTGCACAATGTGCCCAAGCAAAAAGGCATCGAATCCGGAATAACCGGAATGATTGGGAGCGATTACGCAGGCGCCACGGCGGGGAATATTTTCGGCCCCTAAAATTTCCATGCGGAAGTATTTGCGAAGAATCTCAAGCAGAAAACGGGGAAGCACTCGAAAGATCAAGGTGTCCTTGTCGAGGTTCTTCAATCCGAAGATTTTTTCGTTGGGTTTCTGCAAGAAATTCATCATGATAATTCTCAGGCCCCATGTTGCTTCATCGATAGTTTTTGAGGTGAATTTATGTCTTCTAGTTTTATCATGGCGATTGATCAAGGAACAACCAGCTCCAGGGTTTGCATAATCAATCAAGCCGGAGGTCTCGTTTCTGAGGCTCGTGAAACCTTCAAACAAATTTTCCCTAAACCAGGGTGGGTGGAACACGATCCTGAGGACATCTGGTTCACAACCCAAAGATCTATGCGTCTTGCGATTGAAAAAGCGAAAATCAAAGCCTCCGCCATCAAAGCAATTGGTATCACCAATCAACGTGAAACAGTCATGGTGTGGGATAAAAAATCCGGCAAGTCGGTGTATAACGCCATCGTATGGCAATGCCGACGCACTCAAGCGCAGTGTGAAAAATTAAAGAAAAACAAAAAAGAGAAAATGATCACAGCAAAAACGGGTTTGGTGCTGGATCCCTATTTCTCGGCGACGAAAATTCAGTGGATTCTTGCGAACGTCAAGGGTGCTAAAGAACGGGCGCGCAATGGGGAATTATTGGCGGGAACTGTTGATACTTATTTGCTTTCTCGTTTAACTCAAGGTGAATCCCATAAAACGGATGTGACGAATGCTTCTCGTACGATGTTAATGAATATTCATACGGGATGGTGGGACGAGGAACTGACAAAACTTTTCGGTGTACCAGAAAGTATGCTTCCTGAAATCTGTCCTTCGAATGCTGATTTCGGTACCACTCGTGGTTTGGGTTTTATGCCTGATGGTATTCCTGTTTGTGGAATCTTAGGCGATCAGCAGTCGGCTCTTTTCGGGCAGGCTTGTTACGATGTCGGTGAATCGAAATGTACATTCGGTACGGGAAGTTTCCTTTTACTGAACACTGGTAAAAAAGCCGTGAAATCTAAAAACCGATTGCTGACGACAATTGCCTGGAAACTTAAAGACGGTGACATGACTTATGCCCTTGAAGGCGGTGCCTTTGTTTGTGGAGCTGCGGTTCAGTGGCTTCGCGATGGATTGGGGTTATTCCAACAATCGTCGGAAATTGAAACCTTGGCTAAAACTGTCGAAACGACGGATGGTGTGGAATTCGTTCCGGCACTGACGGGGTTGGGTGCGCCTCACTGGCAGCCCGATGCACGCGGTGTGATTTGTGGTTTGACCCGCGGAACGACAAAGGCCCACATCGCTCGCGCGACTTTGGAGGCCATGGCATTGCAAAATGTGGATATCCTGGTCACCATGGAAAAGGACCTGGGTAAAAAAGTTCGCTCGGTGCGAGTGGACGGTGGGGCTGCTGCGAATGATCTGCTGATGCAGATGCAAGCGGACTATACAGGTGTGAATGTCATCCGCCCGAAAAATCTGGAAACCACGGCATTAGGAGCGGCCTTTATGGCGGGACTGGGTTGTGGTTTTTGGAAAGACATTAAAGAAATTAAAAAAATCTGGGCAACTGACAAAGAATTTAAAGTTAAAATGTCCACCAACGAACGCAATGCACGCAAGGTTCGTTGGCAAGAGGCTTTGAACAGAGTTTAAAATGCAACTAGGTCAAAATATCTTTAAGAAAGTTCCCGTCTCGGAGAAGAAATTTCTTTTCCGAGAACTGGCTCACGACAAGATTCAAATCTCGGTTAAGGGTGATGACGATTCATTCTTTAATCTGATCGCCGTGCAAACGGAACGAGACGAAGATCTTCTTTGTCATCACACTTCTAATTCTCAGATGTTCACTAAAAACCAATCGGTCGTGGTGAACTTCATGTTTAAAAATGAGCGCTATTTTTTCCGTACGGATCTGGTGTTTTCCACAGGGTGGGCGCACCTGAGAATTGACGGGGATCTGTTCCAACTGCAAAGACGTGCGAATGCGCGGATTGATCTTCCGCAAAAATACGACGGCGTCTTCAATCTTATGCAGCATAATGCGCAAAAGTTTTTCATCGACTGCAAAATCCTGGATATCAGTGCTGGCGGAGTGCGAGTCGCCATGGCGAATGACATCCCGGCATTTAAGGAAGGTGACAACATCCGTGGCACAGTAAGACTGGGGATTCGTCGTCCTATCGAATTCGAGTTGGAAGTCCGCTTTTCTTCCAGCAAAGATGGAATCCAGATCGCAGGTATGCAGTTTAAAAATATTGATACACGCATGGAAAGCCGATTGTTAAGTCTGATGGTGGATTTGCAGCGCGAGATTTTCATTAAGTATCCGTCACAGAAATAAATTTAAAAAGCCCTACCCAATAGTCATGACTACATCGAGAATGAAGTCATGAACGTTGAGATTCCAAAAAGAAAATTCGCTCAATTTATCGGCCCCGGTGTTTTAGTTGCGGTGGGATATATGGATCCCGGCAATTGGGCCACCGATCTGGAAGCCGGTTCTCGTTTTGGTTTCAACCTTCTTTGTGTCATCCTGTTTTCATCTATCGCGGCGATGTTATTGCAATCCATTTGTGTGCGCGTGGGCGTAGTGACGGGAAAAGATCTCGCGGAGCTTTGCCGCGATCAGTATCGTCCTTGGGTAAAAAATATTTTATGGGTCTTAGCTGAAATCGCGATCATTGCCACAGACATTGCTGAAGTTCTGGGAACTGCGCTTGCATTCAATATGATTCTGGGAGTCTCCGTCGAGACCGGTGTTCTGCTCACGGCCTTTAACATGGTCTTTGTCTTTATATTGCAGGGTAAAGGCATGCGCAGGATTGAAGCGATTGTCTTGGGTTTTGTGTTGATGATTCTACTCTGCTTTGTGGTTCAGGTCTTTTTAAGCTCTCCACCGTGGTTAGAAGTTCTGAATGGTTATATTCCTAAGCCAAGTTCCTTTAATACTGCTCATGCTTGGTACGTCGCGATCGGAATTATGGGGGCCACCGTGATGCCCCATAATCTATACTTGCACACAGCTGTGGTGCAAAGTCGGGTGGTTAAAGAAACTCCGGCGGATCTTAAGTATTCGATTCGCATGATCACCTGGGAAGTGATTTTAAGTTTGGGAATCGCGTTCTTTATTAATTCAGCGATCCTGATTGTGTCAGCTTCGGTTTTTCACTTAAACCACTATTATGAAATCACTGAGATCCAGGATGCCTATAAGTTACTAAGTCCGTTGTTGGGCGCAAGTGCGGCGAGTTTCTTGTTTGCCCTAGCATTGTTTGCAGCCGGACAGAGCTCGACGATTACCGGAGCTATCGCGGGACAAGTTATTTTGGAAGGCTTTATGCATTTCCATATGCCGGTATGGATTCGTCGCGCGATTGCTCGCGTGCTAGCTATCATCCCAGCATGGATTGGTGTGCATTACATGGGTGAGCACGCGGTCGGCCGATTGCTGGTTGGGACTCAAGTGATCTTAAGCTTGCAGCTGCCTTTTGCGGTGGTGCCTCTGTTGATGTTTGCGGGTTCTAAAACACTTATGAAAGAGTGGGCCTTGTCAGCAAAGTTTAAAACGGTGGGTTGGAGTATTTGCGCCGTTATCATCGCTGCGAATGTCTATATGCTTATGCGCCTGGTTCAGGAATAAAGAAAGCCCGCTTGGTCGCGGGCTTTTTTGCTAATCTTGTTTGTCTTTTTGTTCATCCATAATTTTTTTCAAGCGTCCCACGAAGGATTTGAGCATACAGTTTGCCCATATCGGTAAGTCGTTTAATAACTCTTGAAATCCGTCTTCAGAAACTCGCACAACTACTACGTCGGTTACGCATTTGGCGGAAGCGGAACGGGGAGCATTGTCTAAAAGTGCGAACTCACCAAAGGATTCACCGTCGCCAATGCGGTTGATTTCAACTTCTTTACCCGCGCGATCCATGGTGCAGATTTTTACTGTGCCGGTTTCAATGATGTAGAAATGCTTTTCCACGTCACCTTGAAAGAAAATAAATTCGCCGGCCTTGTATTCCTGTTTGTGCAACTGCTCGAGTGCTGACATCCGTATCGCCTCTGTTTTTTGATTTTATACAAGAATTGTACACAGAATTGCGGACGGCGCGCAAGGGAGTTGAACTTGTCGAGAATGCGGTCTTATCATGGACCCATGAAAATGAAATACGTTTTATCCATTATGATCGCGTTAGGTAGCTCTTCCGGAATGGCTTTTAATACCGTGTTTGTCGGGGATTCCCACAGTTATGGTAAGTTTGGCGAAGAGATTGATAAGTATCTTCGAAGTGTTTCCAAGAACGTCACCTCCATTGCCAGCTGCGGATCATCTCCCTCAACCTGGATGGTCGAGGGGAAGAACTTCAAATCCACGAACTGCGGATATTGGAGACGAGATATCAAAGGTAAAGAAATTCGCGTGCAAGAGCATCAGGTGGATTCTTTGCCCAAAGAGCTCAGTGCTTTACATCCAGACCTGACAGTGATCGCTTTGGGCACAAACATATTGTCAACGCCGACGAATATTCAAAGTGAAAAAAAGTCGATCCAAGCCTTGCTTGATACTGTGAAAAAGAATGACAGCGAGTGTATCTGGATTGGACCGCCGGATACGAGCAATAAGAACCTGAAGCTGAACTTGGCTGACGGGGTGAAAGAGATCAAGGCCCTCGCTGAAAAAGCCAACTGCGCCTTTATCGACAGTTCTGAACTTACGAAGTATTCCGCAGGAAAAGGTGACGGCATTCATTATGGGCCCAAAGATGCCTCTGCCTGGGGTAAACAAGTGGTCGCAAAAATAGAAAAGCTGCCCCAAGTTTCCCGTGCTCGCGAAAAACAGGTGCAGCCTTTGCTTGATAACGATACGACGGGGACGACCTCGGAACCCGGCGCCGTCCGTTAGGACCGCGCTTAAATCAGACGGCTCAAATCTTTGACGTTTTTGATGTAAGAAATTTTCTTATCACCAGAAATTTTCAAATCCGCCAAGTGGCGTTTGTTTGAGTACGGAATCACGAAATGTTGGAAGCCGAGTTTATCAGCCTCTTTGATTCGGCTTTCAACGAATGAAACTCCGCGAACTTCGCCTGTCAAACCGATCTCTCCAAAGAAAACAGTTTTAGCGTCAAGATCACGACGGCCTTCCGTTGATAAAATGGCAGCAGCCACCGCTAAATCGGCAGCGGGCTCCACCAGTTTTAAACCTCCCACAACATTGACGAAGATATCATTGCTGGAAAGGCGCACATCCAAGTGACGATCCAAAACCGCCGTCAATAGATGCAGACGATTCACGTCAATACCCAACGAAGTACGACGAGGCATCGCCATATTCGTGGAAAGGGTCAGCGCTTGCACTTCACATAAAAGTGGGCGAGTTCCTTCCATTGAAGCAAAAACCGCGGAACCGATCAGTTGGTCGCCACGTTCTTCCAGGAAAAGTTCTGAAGGATTTAAAACCTCTTCCAAGCCTTTCGAATTCATTTGGAACACGCCCAGCTCATGAGCCGCACCAAAACGATTTTTCAAAGTTCTTAGCAAGCGGAAGTCGTAAGAAGTATCGCCATCAAAGGAAAGAACACAATCCACCATGTGTTCCAAAACTTTAGGGCCCGCGATCGTACCGTCTTTCGTGACGTGACCGATTAGAATGACTGCAATGCCGTCTTGTTTGGCAAGACCCATCAGGTGCCCGGCACACTCGCGAACTTGGGAAACTGAACCCGGTGCAGCCTGCAAGTCAGACAAGTACATGGTTTGAATCGAATCGACGACCAAGACATCTGGTTTTTTATGACGAGCGAGTTCCATCACATTGTGAAGGTTTGATTCAGCACCCACTTCGATGAGCGGGGAGCGTATCCCCAAGCGATGCGCCCGTGACCCAGTTTGGGATACACTTTCCTCGCCGGAGATGTAGAGAATTTTGCGCTTATCGTCAGCTAAGCCGCCGGCCATCTGTAATAGCAAAGTCGATTTACCGATGCCCGGTGATCCACCTAATAACACGAAGCTTCCACGCGCGAGACCGCCGCCCAGCACGCGATTCAGCTCCTGAAAGCCTGTATCAAAGCGATCCAATTTAATGGCCTCGAGGCTTTGGTCTAGAGAAACCGGCTTACCTGCACCAGGAGCAGTGCTCGTTTTTTCGACACTTCCTGTCGACCATCCTCTGGTTTTAGGCTCTTCCAGCTGCAATTCCTCGACGAAAGAATTCCAAGCGCCGCAGTCCGAGCACTTACCTTCCCAACGAGGTCGCTGGGCTCCACAATTTTGACAGGTATAGACAGTTTTATTTTTCGATTTTGCCATAGATATTCGGTATCATTGTTAAATGATGGTGACAAGGATGATGCCATCATTGCTAGTGCGCTGTCCGATTGATTTATTCAAGGCGGACCGGAGGAAGCCGTACAACTCGTACTGCGACGACGGGCCAACACAGAAGAAATCAATCGGACAGCGCACTTTTCGAGGGAGTGACGGGATGCGGACCACTAAGACAGTCAAATCTGTTTTGCTATCTATTTTGCTATCAGCGCCTCTGGCGATGGCTCAGTCTAATAAAGACGAGCTGGATTCTTTTAAGAAAGCATTAGATCAATTTAAATCTGGTAAATACGAGCAGGCCATCCCTACGTTTCAAACGATTGCTCAAAATAAATCTGAAATGGAAGAGTATGCGCGTTATTATTTGTCGCAGTCTTTCCTAAAAACTTCGAAATTGGATGAAGCTTACAAAGAGCTTGAGCAAATCCAAAAACTTTCTCCCAATGTGAAAATGACCATCGACGTGCAAACGACGATGGGTCAAATCGCGCTTGAAAAAAAGAATTACAAACAAGCAGCCGACATTTTCACTAAGCTTGAAAAGCGCACTCGCAATACAGAATCCTATCCGGAAGTCATTTACAACCTGGCAGCGGCAGAGCAGGGCTTGGGTAAGCGCGCTTTGATGTGTAAGTGGTTGGTAAAACTTTACGAAAAACATCCGGCTTATTCTAAAGTGGCGCATTGGGAAGTGGATTTAGCTTCTTCAAAATTTGAAGGCAAAGAAACCGCTTGTGCTACCAGCACGGAAGACTTCCGCACACGTGTCAGATACCTGCTTTTCGCTGGCCTTGATTCCCGCGCTCAAACAGAAATCAATGCGATGAAAAGCAATCTTGCTAAAGTCGACAAGTATCTTGCAGATAAATTGCAAGTTCAGTTCTACATGCAAGAAGGGGAGCTGGTTAAAGCGGTTGATCTTTTAAAGCCTTACTATGAAGAGAAAAAACGCGATTTCGATTATCTGATCCTGTTCGCATCAGCATCTGCTCGTGCGGGTGAAGTGCAATTGGCTGTGGGCTCTTACTACTCTGCTTACAAATTATCTCCGCGCTCTAAGACAGGTCGTCAGGCACTTTACCAATCAGCGTTCCTTAGCTATCAGTTCCAGGACTATGATGGGGCAGCTCGCAGATTCCAAGAGTTCATGAAGCTTTATCCAACTTCGGGTCTGTCAAAGGACGCGAAATGGCATTTGGCTTGGTTGAAATATCTGAAAGGCGATTACGCGGGTTCCTACAAAGCCTTCGCGGAAATGCAAAGCGAAAAGCGCAATAACAAGCGCGCGTGGAAGACTTTCCCGAATGACCGTGTGAATTACTGGATGGCGATGAGTCTGTTCCGCCAAGGTAAGATGGTTGAAGCCCGTAACAAGATGACGTCTTTATCCAAAGATCCTCTTTTGGGTTATTACGCGATCGCCGCGCAGGCTCGTTTGAAAAAGATGGAAGTGATTCCACTGCAAAAAGTAGCAACAACGAATTTGCCGGTCACTCCACGCATGATCGCACGCTTTTCTGCGAGCGAATTCTTGATGCCAAATGTGGATGATATCAGTTTCCGCGGTGATGATTCTGAATCTGAAGAAAACTTGATGATCACTCAGTACTCTGCTGATGACGAAAAAGAAAGTGACGAAGAAGCTGAAGTGGAAGCAAACCCAGACAATAAGTCTGTGGAAGTAGCCCAAGGTGAAGATGGAGCTCCAGCAGAAGGTGATGAAGCTTCCGAAGGCGGCGACAAAGCTGTGGCGTTCTCTTCTCCGATTTTGATGAAGCGTTTTGAGCGTGCGCGCGATTTGATGATCATTGGTGAAAACGAGTGGGCTCGTTGGGACCTTTATGACATCGAAAAGAAAACCCGCAACCGCGATTACTTGAAAACTTTGATGTCTGAGTACTCGACGGCAGGGCATTTTAACCGCTCTTCGTATATTGCTCAGGTGACGTTCGGAACGACTCGTGCTTCTCAAGGTGTTGAAGGCGGTCGTGCGATGTGGGAGCTTGCTTACCCACGCGCGTATTCTGATTCGGTTGATAAATACACAAAGCAGTTCACCGTTCCGACAGAGCTTGTTTGGGGCATCATGAGAGCAGAGAGTTCTTACCGTCGTGATGCGATTTCACCGGTGGGTGCTTTGGGTTTGATGCAGGTTATGCCATTCACGGGATATAAAGTCGCGACGTTGGTGGGTGATAAAGATTTTAAACCACCGCAATTGCTAGAACCAGATGTGGCTGTAAAAATCGGTTCTCGTTACTTGAAACGTTTGATGGACCGCTTTGATAATACGATTCCTTTGGTGGCTGCTGGCTACAATGCCGGTCCTCACAGAGTGAAAAACTGGTTGGTGTCTTTCGGTACTTTGGAAACGGATGAGTTCATCGAGCACATCCCATTCCTTGAGACTCGTAACTATGTAAAACGTGTTGTGTCCAACGCGTATGTTTATGCAAAATTGTACGGCAACAAAAAGGATCTTTTCCCATACCTATCTGAAGCGGTGCCCGTTAAGGTCAATGCAGAACTGGTTGGCAAAGAAAACTGGGACGACATTTAGTATTCGTCTAAGAGAGCAGCATTGATTAACAACTGGGTGCGTTTTTTACTTAATAAGGCGATTGAGATTATTGCGTCACTGGCGGTGCTAGTGGCGCTTAGTTTTTTGTTGCTGAAGGCGCTGCCTGGCGGGCCCTTTGATAATGAGGCGGCTCTTCATCCGACGGTTCGTGCGGCCCTGACTGAGCAGTGGGGGCTTCAGGATTCTACCGTCGCCCAAGTGTCTAAATACTTTGCTTCCTTGGTTCGTGGAGATTTGGGTGTGTCGATGGCTCACCCTGATTTGCGAATTTCAACGATGATTGCCAATGGCTTTAGCAATACTCTGAGTCTGAATCTGATTTCATTGGTGCTGGTTATCGTTGGGGCTTTTGCTTTGGCGCTGCTATCTCAGCGTTACAGTGGGGGCTTATTCGAAAAGACAGTGGATCAGTTGATGATTACGTTTATTTCTTTACCCAGTCTGTTCTGGGGACCCTTGCTGATTTACCTGTTTGGTTTCTATTTTAATCTTTTGCCGACGGCTTTCTTAACTTCTCCCGTACATTATATTTTGCCGGTTTTAACTTTAAGTCTGCGTCCCATGGCCTCTTTGGTTCGTCTGCTGAAAACATCCTTAAAAGAGAATTATCGCTTAGACTACGTTCGCACTGCCAAAGCCAAAGGTGTGGAGGAGGGCGATGTCCTGCTTCACCACGTGCTTCGCAATTCGATGATTCCATTTTTAAGTTATCTGGGGCCTTTGCTTGTGGGTTTGTTGTCGGGCTCGTTCCTGGTAGAAATGCTTTTTGCGATTCCAGGATTAGGCGGGCAGTTCATTATGGCATTGGGTGATCGCGATTACACATTGATCGTTGGCCTGACGCTTTTTTATGGCACGTTGCTGATTATCGTGAATTCCGTGATTGATATTTTAATGCGCGCCGTGGACCCAAGAATTCAGGAGGAGATGTGATGAAACGTCCTTCGGTGATTCTGGCGATTTCTTTTTTAAGCGTTTTGATTTTAGCGGTGTTGATCGGTCCGTTTGTTTTCACCCAAGGCTTTGAGCAAAATGTGGATCAAATTCTGCTGGCACCTTCTTGGGCTCATTGGTTTGGTACAGACTCTTTGGGTCGTGATCTGTTTGCGCGAGTTTTGCTGGGTGCGCGTGTGTCTTTGACCGTCGGTGTTGTGTGCGCGATTTTAACGTTTTTGATTGGTTTCACTTATGGCTCAGTCGCTGGGTGGTTTGAAGGCGTGCTGGATCGGATGATGATGCGTTTTTGTGACATCATCATGGCAATTCCAAGTTTCATCTTGGTAGCCGTATTGTGCTTAAGCGTGCAGGTGATTCTGCCCATCGCAGATCCGCAGTGGGCGGCTTTGGTCGGATTGTGTGTGGGGATTTCCTTTACCCATTGGATTAACATGGCTCGGGTAACTCGCGGCATGGTCATTGAAACGAAACGCAAACCCTTTGTCGAAGCCGCGATCGCAGTCGGTGGTAATCGTCCGCATATTTTACTTCGTCACATCCTGCCTAATATCGGAAGTACTTTGTCGGTTTTGGTGGCGATGCAGATTCCTACCAACATTTTGTATGAAAGCTTTATGAGCTTTATCGGGATCGGTGTTCATCCTCCCTATACCAGTTGGGGTATTTTGGTGAGTGAAGGATGGAAGACTCTTTCAAGCTTTCCGCACCTGATTTTATTCCCAAGCTTGGTGTTGTTCCTGACGGTCTGGAGCTTTCACATCTTGATCGATAATCGGGAGCAGTCGTAATCCGGGTGAACGTCGTTCGAACGCTAGTCGCCCCGATGCGGGCGCAAGTCTTTTTATTCAGTGAAGTGGAAAACCATTTTCCAGTAATTGGAAAAGCTGTTTCAAGATTTAAAAAAGTATTCTTAACGAAGCTGCAATATCCACTTCCGCAGCGGCAGTGGATATTGCAAATCCTTAATTGCAAAAAAAGGCCCCGTTATCAGAGGCCGTTTTATTGGGTATCTAAATGATTTTGTGATCCTGAACTTAAAACTTATAAGTCAGATCCAAGTAGTGACCAAAGCCCGAAGTTTCCCCGGCAAAGCCACCGCTTTTGAACAAAGCCATGTTCTGATAGTACTTCAGCCCGTACCCTGCAGCATACTGCTTAGAGTGCCAGTAAATACCATTGAACCACTCTAGCGACCAGCTTGTGCGATTCACATCGTCAGCAATCTTGTCAGCGCCGAATTTATAATCCAGGTAACCCTGCCAAGTGATGAAGGATTGGTTTTCGAAATTCACGAAGGGCTTAAACCAGTTCGTTGAAAGGATATAACCATTCCATTCGCCCTCATCAGAAGCGCCATAATTTTCGCGCACGTGACGAGCCATCAAATTCGCACCCAATTTACCCAGCCACGGGATTTGAATATCAGAACCAAAACCAATGTATTCTTCAAACAAAGCACGGTCGCCCACGTTGAACAAAGTCGCCACGTACCACTCTTGCACCGGACCCAAAGTCAGATCGTGGCCGGTCATGTAATCCAAAGAAAAGCGGGGAGCGAATTTGAAAAAGAAGTTATCGTCTTGAGTTGAAGATTGAGAAGTATCACCATGACGATCGCTGTTTGGAGAATTCAAAATATCAAAGATATCCAAATAACCATAAAGATCCACGATCCCAGAGCGTCCACCAAACTCCATCTCAAAATATGTGTCTTGCTGATTTTCGAAAGGAATCTTGTTGTCGATTGATTGCATCAGATTGAACTGCAACCAACGATAGTCACCTTTATGAATGTCACCGTCAGTGGCTTTGGCGGCAAAGGCAGATTGAATCGGGCAGAGCGCAAATACAAACAACAACGTACTGAACATCTTTTGAATCATAAATTCTCCTGAGCAACGAACGAGTTCAGTGACTGTAGGTTCGCACAGCAGATGTGGTCAAGGCCGTCCGCACTGCATCCCCAGAAAGTGGCAGGCACCTTTTTGGTAAATGGGAATATTTGTTAACTTTTGTGATTAGAAAATGTGATGTGATCGAAAAAACAAAAGGCTCTCGAGTGAGAGCCTTTATGCAGTGAGTGAAGCAAAAGGTGCCTGGCACCTAAACGTTGAAGCGGAAGAATAAAACGTCGCCGTCTTTTACGACGTACTCTTTACCTTCGACACGGTATTTACCCGCGTCTTTGACCGCTTGCTCGGACTTGTAAGTGAACAAGTCTTCGCAGTGATAAGTTTCAGCACGGATGAAACCTTTTTCGAAATCCGTGTGGATCACGCCCGCTGCTTGTGGAGCTTTCGTGTTTGCACGAATTGTCCAAGCGCGAACTTCTTTTTCACCGGCAGTGAAGTATGTTTGCAGACCCAAAAGCGTGTAAGCTTCGCGAATCAAACGGTTCAAACCTGGCTCTTCCGCACCCAAAGCCGCCAAGAAGTCTGCGCGGTCTTCAGGTGGCAACAATGCGATCTCTGCTTCCATCGCAGAACAGATCATGATCGTTTTGTTGTTCTCTTCAGCAGCGCGAGCGATAACGGATTTAGTCCAGTCATTACCACCAGCTGCGAAATCAGAATCAGAAACGTTCATAGCGTAAAGAACGGGTTTAGCAGTCAACAAATGCATTTCTTTAAGAAGAGACGCTTCAAAATCGTCCAAAGTAACAGAACGAGCTGGAAGACCTTTACCCAAAGCTTCTAGAACTTTCTTAGCGACTTCAACTTCCGCTTTCAATTTCTTGTCAGTGGAGTTCTTAGCTTGTTTTTCGATACGTTGAAGACGTTTTTCAACTGAATCCAAGTCCGCTAGCAAAAGCTCTGTATTGATGATTTCGATGTCACGGATTGGATCCACAGAACCCGCAACGTGCACGATATTTGGGTCGTCAAAGCAACGAACCACGTGAACGATAGCGTCTGTTTGACGGATGTGAGAAAGGAATTGGTTCCCCAAACCTTCACCTTGAGAGGCACCTTTTACGATACCTGCGATGTCCACGAATTCCATAGTAGTTGGAATTACTTTTTGTGGCTTGATGAAGGAAGTGATTTTATCCATACGAGGATCTGGAACTGTTACAACGCCCACGTTCGGATCGATTGTACAGAAAGGGTAGTTGGCAGCCTCAGCCTTAGCTGAAGTCAACGCATTGAAAAGCGTACTTTTACCAACATTCGGAAGACCGACGATACCGACTTGTAAAGCCATGTGTAACTCCTAAAAGAACTAAATTATAACACGGGGAAATGTAGCTTACCCGTTGAATTTTGTCGAAGCTTTTTGAATGCCATCTAGAATGATGCTCTCAATTGCGTCGATACCTTTGTTCAGGAAGTCCGGCATTTTATCGAACTCTTCCTTCGTAAATTTCCCCAGAACGTAGTCTGCAACAGGATAATTCGGATTTTCCGGGCGGCCCACGCCGAGTTTGAGTCGGGCATAGTCCTGGGTTCCCATCAATTGCGAGATACTTTTGATTCCGTTGTGTCCGCCGTGACCACGGTTTTTATGAATCTTCATTTGATTGAAGGGCTGGTCGATGTCGTCGTGAATCACTATCAGGTGATCCAGAGGGATTTTATAATAGCCCATCAAAGGCTGCACCGACTCGCCAGAAAGATTCATGTAGGTTTGGGGTTTGCAGAAAAAGAGAGTGTGACCTTGCCACGTTGCTTGCGCCACTTCGGCTTTGAATTGATTTTTAATAGAGGGATTACCCAGGCCTTGCATGAAATAATCCACAGCCATGAATCCGATATTGTGACGAGTGAGTTTGTACTCTCCGCCAGGATTTCCAAGACCTACAACCAACCATGAAGACATAAATACCTCGTTAAGCCGTAATCAAAAAAAAAGGCAGCCCTTTTGAGGGAGCCGCCTTTTTGGAACTGCAACAGTTTAGAACTATTTTTTCGCAGCTGGTTTTGCAGCAGCTGGAGCAGCTTTCGCAGCAGCAGCAGGTGCAGCAGCTGGAGCAGCGGCAGCAGCCGGAGCAGCAGCAGCTTCTTCTTCTTGAGCAGATACAACTGCGATAGTTGTGTCAGCAGAAGAGATCAATTTAGCAGAGCCAGTGATTTTCACGTCAGATGCGTGAAGAGCGTCGCCTACTGCCAAGTTAGAGATATCAGCTGTGAAGAATTCTGGGATCTCAGTTGGAAGAACTTCGATCTCGATTTGACGGTTAACTACGTTCAACATACCACCTTCAGACAAACCAACTGGTTTACCTTCAAGACGTACTTCAACGTTAACGCGAACTGCTTTTTTAAGATCAAGAGCGTAGAAATCAACGTGTTGTGGGCGACGAGAAACTGGGTGAACGTCAACTTTTTTAACAAGTACAACGATACCGTTTGCAGATTTCTCAGTAGATTTTAGGTTGAAAAGAGCATTTTCGTAAGCACGAGTGTTGTACTTAACCATGTCTTTTTCAGATACAGTTACGTTAACTGGAGAGATAGCTCCGTAGATAACTGCTGGTACTTGGCGGTTAACGCGCAATTCGCGGCTGTTACCTTTACCAGTTTGACGAGCTTCAACGTTTAGTTCGATTCTGTTTTTCATTTTGTCTTCCTTCTAGTCCGATAGAGGATTGTTAGTAATCGCTCCTTGTGGGAGCATTTCTGTTCTGCACTCCGACTTCGTCAGAGTAATTTTTAATCAAACAAGCTGCTGACAGAATCATTTCCGTGGATACGCTTGATCGCTTCAGCCAAAACTGGAGCTACGGATACCACTTCAATTTTCCCGCAGGTTTTCGCTGCTTCCGATAACGGAATCGTGTCGGTCACCCAAACTTTTTCGATCGGGCTGTCCTTCAAACGGGCGATGGCAGGGCCTGATAAAACAGGGTGCGTTGCAACAGCGAACACACGTTTTGCCCCATTCTTGTAGAGACTGTCAACTGCTTGTGTAAGTGTTCCAGCCGTATCGATCATATCGTCCACGATCACGGCAGTTTTTCCAGTCACATCCCCGATCAAATGAAGCGCTTTTGCCTCATTGGGGCCGGAACGGCGTTTATCGATGATGGCCATGGAGGATTCGATGCGTTTTGCAAAGGCGCGGGTTCTTTCCACTCCCCCGGCATCGGGACTCACTGCAACAAAGTCAGAGCCAATACCGTGGGATTCGCGCCAAGCACGAGCCAGGGTAGGGATCGCGAACAAGTGATCCACGGGAACGTTGAAGAAGCCTTGGATTTGAGCCGCATGCAAATCCACGGAAACCACGCGGTCAGCGCCGGCCGTCGTGATCAAATCCGCCATTAGTTTCGCAGAGATAGGGGCGCGAGGAGCGACCTTTCTGTCTTGGCGTGCGTACCCGAAATACGGGATCACGGCCGTGATGGAAGCTGCCGAAGCTCTGCGAAGAGCGTCCAACATCACGAAAAGCTCCATGTAGCTTTGGTTCACTGGAGGGCATGTACTTTGGATCACAAAGACATCCTGACCTCGAACACTTTCATGAATTTCTACTTGGATTTCGCCGTCGGCGAAAGTGCTGACCTCGGAGTAACCGAGTTCGATTCCGGCAGCCGCAGCCACCTTCTTTGCCAGCTCAGGATTGGAATTAGCGGTAAATAGTTTAAGGCCCTTCATCATTACTCAAGTCTCCAGAGTTGACCCGACAGTGTCGGAATAGGGTTATGTTTGGAGGACACTAACAAACCGTTATTACAGAGTAAAGTTAGGAACGTTTTTTATTCTAAAAAGCGGAAGAAATAAGCAGTTTTAGCGGGTTTTGGCCGCAGCGGGTAAGAAGAAATCGTACTTGCGGATGGCTCACATTCGTCAGACGGGGGAGTAGAGTGCTAGCCCAATCTCCAAAGGCCTTGGTCTACATTTGGTGTTCGAACGCAAAACTTTCTCTGAAAAATGTCAAGAAGCGGTAAAAATAAGACGTAACAGCATAAGAAATCTTGAATCTTATAAAGGAACTTTGAAATGAAGAGTTTGATCACGGGTCTTGTCTATGCGTCTTTGACAAGTCTTCTAATTTCTTGTTCCTCGGGCGGAGACTCAAGCGGTGGAGCAGTTGCAGCGCCTCCAGATGAATCATCGCAGTCGCCAGTGCCGACGCCTTCTCCTTCTCCCACTGTGACACCTTCTCCAACTGTTTCTCCAGAACCAACCGTGACACCGTCACCAACTGTGGCTCCGACAGTGAACCCGGAACCGGCTCCTACGGTTACTCCGTCGCCAACGGCTTCGCCAGCTCCTTCGCCGGAACCAGAACCTACTGTGACACCGTCACCGACGGTCACGCCTTCTCCAACGGCGAGCCCTTCTCCGGAACCGACTGTCATACCATCACCAACTGTTTCCCCGGAACCTACGGTCACACCGGCACCCACCGTGACGCCTTCTCCGACGGCTTCGCCAAGTCCATCACCTGAGCCGACGGTGACGCCATCTCCTACAGCGAGCCCTTCACCATCACCTTCCCCAAGTCCTTCGCCATCACCAGCTCCTGTGATGAAGTGTCCGACGAATTTTGAATTGGTAGGTGCGAATTCTTCGCTGGGAACTTCGGCGTTCTGTATCGCTAAATTTGAAATGAAACAAAGTTCCGGCTCTGCGGTATCCACGGCTTCGGGTAAGCCGTGGATTGCGACGAAGGCAACGGCTGCAGCTGCCTGTACAGCTCTCGGGATTACGTACCGCTTGCCGACGAATGCAGAGTGGAATGCGACAGCTCTGGAGATTTATAATCGCGGAGAAAACTGGACGGGTGGAGTCAAGCTTTCCGGAAATCTGTATACCGGTTATTACTCTGGCTGGAGCGAGCCGATCGCTGTAAGTAACACCGCAAATCCTTACGACGGAACCGGAAAAAGCAAAGACGAAGAACGCCGTACCTTTGTTCTTGCGAGCGGTTCAGTGATTTGGGACTTCGGCGGCAATGCTTGGGAGTGGGTGAGCGACACTATTTATGGCAATTCCTACTCTCCTGATTTGTCGTCACCGTATGGGCGTAATTATCATAACAATAACTGGGACGTGAAACCCGGCTCGAAAGCGATGCTGGATTTCACAGGTATGACCGATACCCCTAAGAAAGATGTTTTTATGGGAAATTTATTCGGGGGCAGTTCGGGTAAAGTGATTCGCGGGGGAGCCAACTGTGTTAACAACCGAGGCACCGTGGGAATCTTCACTGCAAATATTGGCGACATTACAGCCAATGAGGTGCAGGCTCCAGCTTCGTGGGGCATCAGTATTCAAAACGTCGGCTTCCGTTGTGTAGCGACTCCCGGACAGTATTAGAAAATTAATTTTTTGCACGTACCGAATTCAGCGCGTTTCAGTTTGAACGTATCGAAAATTTTTTTAGCGCGTTTAACAAAAAAGCCGATCTTGCGATCGGCTTTTTATTTTTTTAGATATTTCCAGTTTCTTTAAGTTTCGCCAAGAATTGTTTCGTGGCTTGAGCACGGTGAGAGTGTTGCGCTTTGAAACCGCTCGCCAGTTCTGCCAAAGTTTGCGTTTGTCCTTCCGGAATGAACACAGGATCATAACCAAAACCGTGCAAACCGGCAGGTTTTGAAGCGATCGTGCCCTTCATCTCGCCGGTGAAAACCCATTCCTCACCAGTTGGCGTGTAGACAACTGTCGTGCAAACGAATTTCGCGTTCTTGTTTGCCATGGGCTTCAAAGTGATCATCTTCAAAAGTTTCGAAACGTTTTCGCTGTCAGAAGCTTTCGGGCCTGCATAGCGAGCGGAGTGAATGCCTGGAAGATTGTTAAGGCCTTCCACTTCAAGTCCTGCGTCTTCTCCTAAAACCCAAACATTGTTTTTAACGGCGCGCAAAGTTTTAGCTTTGATACGGGCGTTGTCCAAAAATGTTTTGCCGTCTTCTGGGCGGGGAGTGAAGGAGGCGATTTCACCTTGATGATGAAGGTTTAGATCCGCCACTTCGTTTAGAAGAATGCGGTATTCGGTAAGTTTGCCTTTATTGCCAGTTGCAATCCAAAGTTCCATCTACAAACTCCTTTATTTAAACGCCAGCCAAACGGTAAGCTTCGCCCACGATCGCTGCCTGGTGAATGAATAGTTCACGACAACCTTTTTCGGCGACATCCATCATCTTGTTCAATTGCTGACGAGTGAATGGCATGTGTTCCGCTGTGCCTTGAACCTCAATGAAAGTCCCTTTGTCAGTCATAACAAAGTTCATGTCGGTGCCAATGGCGCTGTCTTCGTCGTAATTTAAGTCTAACAAAATATTGTCATTGTGAAGACCCACGCTGATCGCAGAAACGTAATTGATCAATGGCATGGATTTGATTTCGCTGACCGCCGCAAGCTTTTTAAGAGCGAGTGCTAAAGCCACGTAACCACCAGTGACCGAAGCCGTGCGCGTGCCACCATCGGCATTCAAAACGTCACAGTCGATGATGATTTGTTTCTCGCCCAATTGTTTCAAATCAACAGCGGCGCGCAAAGAACGACCGATCAAGCGAGAGATTTCTTGGGTGCGACCCGAGTTCAAAGATTTTTCGCGTTTGTTACGAGTGTGAGTCGCGCGAGGAAGCATACCGTACTCTGCTGTCACCCAGCCAGCACCAGTTCCCACCAACCACTGCGGAGCTTTCGCTTCGTAGCTTGCAGTGCAAAGCACTTTAGTTTTACCAAATTCTACAAGAGCAGAGCCTTCAGCGTATTCAGCAACATTCGGTGTAATTTTAATGTTTCTTAATTGATCAAACAGACGGCCGTCGCTGCGCATAGGTACTCCTTGAAGCGGCTGATGAAAAACATCCATCTGCGGCGTTGTCGGGTGCGGTCCTCGCTCCGACGTACCAGGAGTACGCCTGCGCTGCGGTTCGCTCCCTCCGCCTTGCATCTGAATGTTTTTGATCAGCCTCTATAGAATGGTTAGAGGCCCCTAATTTAAGTTCTTGGCCGAGGAGTTGTCCATCTTTTCTTTGTATGAGACGAGGGCGTTATAGATTTTTTCGGCGAGATCTTTTTGATAATCCTTCTGTTGGAGGCGTTTGGCCTCGCGCGGATTCGAAATAAAGCCAATCTCAATTAACACAGCAGGCATAGAGGTCTTGGAGATCACATAAAAGGGAGCCTGTTTGATTGTAGCCTGCATAGCGTTTTCGTCGTTTTCCCAGATCGTCGTCAGCGCTTTCGTCAGGCGCAGGCTTGAGAACATGCGGTTTTGACGGCGGAGGTCTTCAACGATCGCAGCGATATCCCCTTTTTTGGAAAGTTCGTCGCCCCCAGAAATCGTGTGCAGGTCGCGGGCATTCATGATGGCTTGATTTTCCTGATTTGCTAAAAACAGACTGTCTTCATCAGAAGGCATATTGTTTTGAAAGAAAAATTCCACTCCGCGAGCCCGTTGATCCAAGGCTGCATTGGCGTGAAGGCTCACATACAAATCTGCATTGGCTTTTTCAGCTGTTTTCACGCGCTCGGGGAGCGAGATGGCGCGATCTTTTTCGCGAGTCATGGTGACAGTGAAGTTTTCATCTTTGCTTAAAAGAGTTTGCAGCTTTTGAGCGACCGTTAAAACGAGTTCAGCTTCACGGATCGAATTGTAAACTGCTCCCTTATCAACACCCCCGTGACCCGGGTCAATGACGATATGAAAAGAGGCGAGAGCAGGAGTTGCCCACATACTCAGCAGCAGAGCACAAAAAGTCTGTTTCGTTTTGAGAGAGATCATCTTCTATAAGTAGAAATTCTGCCGTCAGTTCTGTCGAGTCCAGTCAGACCGAGTTTTTTTTGATCCAGTAGGAAGGCTAGGAGTTGGGCCGACAAAGGGCGCTCTTCGTCTAAAACCTCGACAGTGGTAGTGAACCGAGGGCTGTTTAATTTGATTTGAACATAATCTTCGCTTGGCACCTCCATTGCTCTAGTACTAAAGCAACCCCCCCTTGCGACCAGGACCCTCCCCCCCCATCCTGGTCGCTTTTTTTTTGCCCAAAATGCATATATCCTAAGTTCCTGTTAGATAACATCTATAGGAGACAGACATGCATTCTAAATCACTGGGAATTCTTCTTGTTGCAGCACTGATCACATCGACAGCGACTACAAGAGCCATGGCACAAGCCGACAGCAAACAAATTGAAGCCGAAGAGGCAATTGCGGATTCTGAAGGCGCAAAGGCTGAAGCTGCCGAAGCGAAACGCCGTGCGGAAGAAGAACGTAAAGCCCGTGATAAGGCACGCTCTGAAGCACAAACTGCTATTGCTAAAGCACGTAACGCTGAAGCAGAAGCAAAAAGAGATCAAGCAAATGCCGAGCGCGACATCGCAAAGCTAAAGGCTGAAGTAGCTGGTCACGATCGTGATAAAAACAAAGCTGAAAAAGAACAAGCTGAAGCGATCGCTCGCAGCAAAGCCGCTCAGGAAAAAACTGAAAAGCAAAAAAAGGTTCTTGAAGAAGCTGTAGCTCATAAACAAGCTGAAGAAAAGAAAGCTTCCGAAATGAACTCTCAAGCGAAAGATCTTGAGAAACAGGCAGCTAACGCGACTGAAGCGGGTATGAAAGCTACGAGAGAAGCTGATGCAGCGAAACTTGAATCTGCAAAAGCGACTCAAAATCTTTCTAAAACTAAATTGTTGGTTGAAAAAGCCGTTGCTGAAAGCAAAGCTCGTGATGCTAAAGCCAAGCAAGACATTGCTCGTGCCGAAGCTGAAAAATCTAAAGCTGAAGCAGAGATGGCTCGTTTGAAAGCTCAACAAGAGCAATCAAAAGCAATGGTTGAAAAAACTGAAGGCGAATTGAAAGCGGCTACAGAAGAAGCTAAAAAGCTGAACTCTCAAGCTGAAGACGAGCGCAAAAAGTTGAACGACATCAAAAAAGACGAAGAAAAAGTTAAGCAAGCAGCTGCAAAAGCAAAACAAACGCTTGAAGACAACCGCATGAAGTACCGCGCTGAAGAAGCTAAAGCTTCCCAAGAGTTGGCTCGTGCAAGAAAGTCTATCGAAGATAACGAAGCTGCAGCGAAACAAGCTGACGCAGAGCTTGCTAAATACAAAGCAGCAGCTGAAAAAGCTAAAGCAGAGCTAGAGCAAATTTCTTCTCGCATGGAAGATGCAAAAAACAAAGCTGAAGACGCAAAGATCCGCGCTGAAACAGTGAAAGCGGAATCTGAAGCCGCTGAAGCTCAAGTTGAAGCCGCTAAAATCAGAGCAAGCACAGCAGGTGTAAACTTGAATGCACCAGCGGCGGCTCCGGCAGCTCCAGCTAAGAAAAAGAAAAAGTAATTAAGTTTTAAAGCTTAAAATAAAAACCCCGGTGATGAACCGGGGTTTTTTATTTCCGCGCTACCAAGAAGAGGTGCGTTAATCAGCTTGTTAGCTATTTCTTGTCTTTTACATCTTCGCAGAATGGCAGAGTATAAGATTGGCTGCCGTGTTTAAAGTTCACTGGCTGACCCGTTGTTAGGTGAGCCGGGCTGAAGACTAAGTTCGACTGTGCTTTTTTGGGAACTAAATCGGCACGGGGCCTGCCGCTGTCATCCAGATGAATCTCTAAGCCCCATTCCAGATATTCCAAATTATAAGTCACCAGGCCGTGTTGTAAGCCTTGCTTCGCGCGCAGCTTGTCTTTTTTAAAGTTGATGCACGAAGGTTTAAAGGTCACGTCACTCACGCGAGTTTGAATGCCGTCGAAGGCTTTGTTTTTTTGATCAACATCCCACAACACCACGTATTTGCTCTGCGCGTGAAGTTTATTAAGTTCCGCGTTGACGTCGGCGTTGAATGATTTCATCAAAGGATCAGTAAAGCGACTGATCAGGCTTGCAGTGGCTCCGCGAATGCTTTCAGAAACTATCGTTTTATTGCAGTCAGGATGCGGCGAGCTTGCTGTTGCGAGCCCCGGAATATTCAAGCACGCAAAGTTAGAGCCAAAGCTTACGTGATAAAACGGGGCTTTCTTAAGATTCACATCCGCGGCAGTCCCCATTGAGTTTAAAAGGCCCTTAACTTCCATCGAAGAAGTCATCAATGGGGATCCGGAATTACCTTTCATGGTTTCGCAAGGAACCATCGCGATGATCGGACTTTTAACTCCGGTAAAGAACGGATTCGCCAAAGAGTTTTGAATCGCGGGGCAAGTGACCTTACGTAAGATACCGGTGCCCTTGTCAGTCGGGTCGATCTTAAACATCGTCACAGTCTCACCATCAGAAAAGCCGCTGGTGTTGATCGGCGCATGCATGCGGGGAGCTTTTTTAGCTAATTTGAAGATCGCCCAGTCTGGAGTTAGGGGGGTGTCTTTGAGCGGCGAAGAAATAAATTTAATCTGTTCACAATCTTCATGTTGTTCTTCCCGGCTGCGAGAAGCGGGGAAGGTCACAACAATGCGGCCCTTACAAGAAGCATCGTTTTGACGAATGTCTTCCGGGATACAATGCAGATTCGTCGCCACGGTGTCTTCAGCAACCAAAACTCCGGTACAAACTGATTTTCCATCCTGAATAAGTCCCACCACGGGTTCTGGGCAGGCATCCAGGTTTTCACAGGTCACCGGATAGGGTGCTGGTTTCGCACTCGCCGGGCTCTGTATCAAAATGAGAATGGAAAATATCATGAAGGTTTTCACAGATAACTTATCGGTGATTATTGAAACCTGCAAAAGCTAGTTGCGACAGTTTATAAGAGCCCAAGAGCGGCTCTGTCGCTGCCCTAAAAAGTCTGACCCGCGGTATTCCATGAGTGAGCGTGGCAAGGTCTCTTTCGCTTTGTTTGGAGCTAACAAATTCAGTGAATCATCTTGAATCACTTTTCTCTTGCGCAGTTCTGCGCACGCGGATTGCAACATAATCCTTCAGGCAAACGAAGTCTTCCTACTCACGTCCACTCAAAGGAGAGAAACCATGGCCACAATTCCCTATGTTATTGAAAGCACCGCAAGCGGCGAACGTTCTTATGACGTGTACTCGCGCCTATTAAAAGACCGCATCCTGATTTTAGGCTCTGTAGTAACGGATGAAGTTGCAAACGCACTGATCGCACAAATGCTATTTCTGGAATCAGATAACCCTGATAAGGATATCCATCTATATATTAACTCACCCGGTGGTTCGGTGTCGGCGGGGCTCGCGATTTATGATGTGATTAATTATATCAAATGCGATGTCGCAACTTACTGTATCGGTGTCGCTGCCAGTATGGGTTCTTTCCTGCTCTCGGCAGGCGCACCCGGAAAAAGGTTTTCCATGCCCAACAGCCGCATCCTGATTCATCAACCGCATTTAGGAGAAGGCGGCATCGGTGGGCAGGTGAGTGATATTGAAATCCACGCGCGTGAACTCGTGCGCTCGAAAAAGAAATTAATCGACCTTTACGCCGAACACACCGGTCAAAGCGCCAAACAACTGACGAAGCTGATGGAGCGCGATCATAATATGACCGCTCTCGAAGCTAAGGGGTTGGGTTTGATTGATGGAGTGATCGAGTCGCGAAAGAAGAGAATCTTAAAGAATGCCGGATAAAAAGAAAGGGGGCCTTGATGGTCCCTTTTTTATTCTCGAGGGCTAAAAAGTTGCGTTTTCTATCCATAAACACAATGATATTTAAATGCAGAAGTGTAGAAAAGTTAAAATCGTGCGACCAAATGGCCCTAGTCTTTTTGTTGTAGTTGGCACGGGAGCAGTTGATTCGAATATCATAACGCCGGAAGCTTTATGCGAAGCTCTAGGTGCTACGGTCATTCAGCATACAGTTTCAGATGAAAGTGAAATTCGCATGGCGATTACTTCAGCGATCCAGCCGTTAAGAAGAAAGAAAAGCGCAATTATTTTTGAACTCGGCATTCACACCGGAAATGATGTCCAAATTTTCCACAGTGAGAATCTTTCGGAGAACATCATTAGACCAGCAATTCACAACATTGAGATTATTGGATACAGGACTCAGAAAGTTGGAACAGAAAACTCTCGAATCCCAAAAATCGCTAATTGTAGGCTAATTGGCGTCAGTGTGCCCAACAGAACGGTTGAAACCGGTCAGTGGTTAAAAATAGTTGATGAGACTTTGAACTTAGTAGGCGGTTTCGCTTTAATTGAGGAGAGGCAGAAGACGTGGTCGATATTTACCGTCGTTAAAAAGTGTTTTACAGAAATATTTGAATTGAAAAAGTTGGGGTTATTTCAAAAAGCCGGTTTATTTATTTTAACTGGTATTTTAGTATGGGCCGCAGTTTGGAGTTGGATGTCGCTTGAAGGTGTGATCCTGCCAGCTCTATTGCTAGCAGCCCTGGCTTTTCCTGTTTCTTTGTTTGTCATAGAATGCTTCTCCGTTATGTGGAGCGAGATTCCTTATTTGCGCGATTTCGACTCTGGTTTATTTGCAATGCTGACTTTATTTTTCATCGCCGTGGTGCAATGGGTTTTTATAGTTCCCTGGATAGCACATAAAGTAGATTTTCTTATTAAGAAACGTAGATAAAAAAAGGGACCTTGATAGGTCCCTTTTTCTTTACATGGGCTGAACAGATGTTTGTTGCAGTTGTTGTTGGTCGGATTCGCCGCCGCCGCGGTAGTAAACTGTTTGTGTTGGGTAGGCGAAATCTACTTTTAGCTCCGCTGCAATTTTTAGGATCTCGATAAAGATTGCTTGTTGTTTTTCCATTTCTTCAGGTCCGGTGTAAACTTGAAGATGAAATTGCACCAAAACATTTAACTGAGAATCCGCATAACCGTTAAAGTTCACGGTCACGGTATCTGGTACAACAACAGACTCCTGGCGAATGGCGTAGCGAACGCGATCACAGAATTCTTTGATTTTATCTGGAGGCGTTTCGTAAGCGATGCCGATGATCTGACGAACCCGGCGGAAAGGTCTTACTCCCATATTGTCGATGGTTTCTTTCGCCATCATGGCGTTTGGAATCGTGATCACGGAATTATAGAAAGTTCTGATGCGAGTGGATCTAAAGCCAATCTCCTCAACTGTTCCTTCCATGTCTTTTACTTTCACCCAGTCACCCAATTGGAAAGGGTTGTCGATCAAGATTGTCACTGAACCAAAAAGGTTGGCAGCAGTATCTTGAGCGGCAAGGGCTAAGGCCAAACCACCCAGTCCCAGACCCGCCATCAAAGACATCACGTTTAAACCGAAGCTTTGCAGGATCAACAAGAAACCCAGGATGACGACCAGGGCTTTCATCGTTTTTGTTGCGAATGGAACGAGGTTGTCGTCCATTTTGCTTTCAGTTTTTGCAGCCACATCGGCAAAGACAAAACCCAAAGCGTCCACGCTATAGTAAACCAGGCGGATCACATGGAAACCCAGCATACCTTTTAGGATGTACTCGTAGTACGTTTCAAATTTTCCAGTCACTTCGATCGCATCATCAATTGCGAACCACAAAATGATGATAAAGATCCACGCCAACGGGCGTTCGATTTCAAATCTAAAGAAATAAGCCGTAAAGCTTTTAACGAACTTTTTAGCGATCGGGTTGTGGGTCTTTAATTGTTTAAAGCACCACTGAACGATGGGACGAAGGGCAAAACCGGCAACGATGCCGCCGATCAAAATAATCCACTTCCAGTTAGGCATCACCAGATAGGTATGTTTTAACAGGGCTGTGAACTCGGCAGAAAACCACTGTGTACCTTCAAATAAGAACTTTTCCATCACATCACCTCAATTAGTTCATTTGCAGGTCATGACCTGTATAGATCAAAACCAGGATCACGATACCCAGCAAAATACGGTAGTAACCAAAACCACGAAAGCCATAGCGACTGACAACGCCGATAAAGAACTTGATCGCAATCATGGCCACGATAAATGAAACCACCAGGCCCACCAGCAAAATATTAATCTGCTGAGGTTCGATGGTTTTATAGATTTTTAAAAGTTTATACAAAGTGGCTGCTGCCATCGTTGGAACGGCTAAGAAGAAAGAAAACTCGGCCGCTTCCTTTTTATTCATTCCTAACGTCAAACCACCCATGATCGTTGCGCCGGAACGAGAAACACCCGGGATCATTGCAATCGCTTGGAATAAACCCAGCTTCACTGAGTCTTTATAAGTCAGATCGTTGGTGGTGCGACCCACAGCTGTCAGGTGAGCGAATGCCTTGTCGGACCACACGAGCACTAAGCCTCCCAGGATCAGCGACCATGCAACAACTTGTACGTTACCCAAAAGGTGCTCAACCACATCCTTCGCCAAAAAACCAATGATGGCAGTCGGCAGGAAAGCCACGAACAATTTTTTATAGAAACCCCAGTTTGGTAAAAAGCGTTTCCAGTACAAAACCAGAACTGACAAAATCGCACCGAACTGAATGATGACCTCAAATGCTTTGGTAAATGTGTTTTCTTCGATGCCCATCATCGAGCTTGCGATGATCATGTGACCGGTGGAAGAGATGGGGAGGAACTCGGTGATTCCTTCAACGATACCTAAAATAATAGAATGCAAATAGCTCACAGATGCCTCGAGTTTCAATGTTGATCATCAGCCCGCAATATTCTTGTAAGCTTCATTGCTGTGTTCAACTTTCGATCACGCGTGTCATTAAAATAAGCTGTAGTTTAAAAAATATCTGTTTTTCGTAAGAAATCCGAATATGATTTTCGATAACCACGGAGGGAAATATGAAACGTGCATTACTAATGGGTGCAATGTTGGTAGGGTCGCAAGCATTTGCTGGCGAGTACTTGGTTAAGTACAACAACACGAGCGCTCTAAATATGATGAACTCGATGTCTTTGGTATCGGCTTCTGCTTTGAACGTGATGGATCACAATCAAAACGCAAGCTTGGTTAAAGTAGACATCATGAAAAAACAAGAAGCTCAAGTTTTGGCAACTTTGTTGTCTCAACCGGGCATCGAATACGTAGTACCGAATGCAAGAATGAAAGCATTCACTCACTCAGTTGACACGGCTGCATTGCGTGAACAATGGGCGATGGGCAAAGTTAACGCTGAAAAAGCATGGCAACGTGCTGGTAACAAAGGTAACAAAGGCATCATCGTAGCAGTTATCGACACTGGTGTTGACTACACTCACGAAGCTTTGTCTCCAAATATGGTAGCAGGCTACAACTTTAAAGATAAAAACAACGACCCAATGGACAAAACGTCTTACCAAAACCCAGGTCACGGTACTCACTGTGCTGGTGTTATCGGTGCGACTGGTTTGGTTGATGGTGGTATCGTTGGTATCGCTCCAAACATCTCTATCATGCCTCTTCGCTTCTTGGGCGAAAACGGTTCTGGAGATTTGAATGACGCTATCAAAGCGATCGACTACGCAGTTGAAAAAGGCGCGCAAGTGATTTCTGCTTCTTGGGGTGCTACAATTCCAAGAAATCAAGCAGCTCCGCTTGTTGAGGCTATCAAACGCGCTGACGATAAAGGTGTTATCTTCGTTTCTGCTGCTGCCAATGACGGTAAAAACAACGATACAACTGAAGTTTACCCAGCAAACAATGGTTTCCCGAACTCAATCACGGTTGCGGCTTCGGGTCCTAGCGATGCGAAACCATCTTGGTCAAACTACGGGACTGCGACTGTTCACGTAGCTTCTCCAGGTGAAGATATCATGTCCACTTTGCCGAAGAATAAATACGGCAACTTGTCTGGTACTTCCATGGCGACTCCGCTTGTTTCTGGTATCGTAGCGCTTATGAAATCTCAGGACCCTTCTTTGACGGGTGCTCAGATCCGCGCGATCTTGCAAACAACAGGTGCTAAAGTTTCTATCCAAACTGCTTGTAACTGCCGTGTTGATGCGTTCAACGCAGTTGACGCTGTTTTGGCTAAGAAAATGGTAGTGGTTCCAGCAGCAGCGACTTTGGCAGCTAATGAAACAGTTAACTTGGCGATCTTGAACGGTAAAGCACCATTCAAATTCACAAGCAGCAACTCTGGCGTTGCATCTGTTAACGACAGCGGTGTTATCACTGCGGCTTCTAACGGTACAACTGCTATCACTGTGACTGATGCTGATGGTAAAACAGCTTCTACATTGGATATCAACGTAGGTAAAAAAGCTTCTCAAAACCCAGGTAATCCTGATCCAGGCAACCCGGGTAACCCAGGCGATGGTTCTTGCCCAATTGGCGATCAGTCAATGTGCGATATCATCTGCCAAATCAAACCGGATCTTCCATTCTGTAAACAATAGTTTGGCGAGAAACATAAGAGTTTGATTACTTGAGAAAGGGCTCCATTTAGGAGCCCTTTTCTTTTTTGTTGTGTGAATGCGATTCTTTCTTAATAATTAATGTCATATGAAAAGAAAACCTTGGGCCATCATCGTACTCGCACTTCTTCACATCATCGCGCCTCTTGGAAGCTTTATCTTTAATGCCGTCCGAGCGGGACGCACCTTCGAAGCACAGTGGTATTTTTGGACAAAAGTGCTTCCACCGATGTTCATGGTTATTTATGTTCTTTTGCCGATTCTGGCGGGGATCTTCATTTACCTTTGTAAACGCTGGTCTTACTGGGCTTATCTTGGCTGCTTGTTGATTATCTTTATCACTAACGTGATGGCTTTCATCAACAGCATGAGCTGGCTCAACTTCTTCTATCTTTTGGGTGTTTTGGTGGTGGATCTTTTGGCTGTTGCCTACTTTGTGGTTCCAGCTGTTCGCCAGGTTTACTTCGATCCAAGAATGCGCTGGTGGGAAGCGGCTCCACGATACGTTTTCAAGAATCCAGTGATGGTCAATGGTTCTGAAGGCGAAATCAGCAATATCTCTAAAGGTGGTATGTTCGTTCGCACCTCTTTGAATCTTTTTGAAGATCAAAGCGTGAACCTAGAGTGGCAATTTGAAGGTGTCACGTATAAGGGCCTTGGCACAGTGGTTTTCAAAAAAGCCACGGGTGATGGTTACGGCATCCAGTATAAAGAGTTGGATTCTCCTTCTGAAGTGAAGGCACTTTGTAGTAAGTTAAATTCTCGTGGCCAAATGGTTCCGGAGCGTTTGCCGGGACCTGAAGACAGCTTCGGTGTTTGGCTTAAAAAGGTCTTCAAAAATCGAGAAGGCTTGTTCCCTAAAAAATAGGATCCAAGTAATGTCTTTTTATTCGCAAAGTTTCCCGCATTTGAAGGTGTCTTTAAAGAAACATCAACTGTGGGTGACTTTGGATAATCCTGAACAAAGCAATGCGATCACTTACGAGATGATCGATTCTTTGACCAAAGTTCTTCGCCATGCTGATTTTGATTCTGAAGTTCGGGTGGTCGTCCTAACCGGCGAGGGTGCAAATTTCTGTGCGGGCGGAGACGTTAAAGCCATGGAAAATAAAACCGGGATGTTTGCGGGGGAGCCAAACGAGCTTCGCATGCGCTATATCCACGGTATTCAGCAAATTCCAAAATGCATCGAAGAACTTTCCACTCCACTGATTGCCATGGTGAATGGGGCCGCGATTGGTGCGGGCTGTGATCTGGCGATGATGTGCGATCTGCGTGTGGGTTCTGATAAATCCAAGTTTGGCGAAACGTTCGTGAAGCTGGGTTTGGTTCCGGGTGACGGTGGCAGTTTCTTTTTACAAAGAGTGATTGGTTACTCTCGCGCGATGCAAATGTCATTAACGGCTGATTTGGTTGTGGGGGAGGAAGCCTTTAAGTGGGGACTTCTGAACTATTTTGCTTCGGGCGATTTACTTGCTGAAACGGAAAAAGTGGCAGAGAAAGTCGCTGCCAATGCCCCGGTTGCCATGCAAATGACTAAGAAATTGATGAAGGCCGCGTACCTGCAAGATTCCAATAATGTTTTGGAGCAAGCTGCCGCGTATCAAGGGATTACCCAAAGAACTCAAGATCATTTCATCGCTTTGCAAGCAATCAAAGAAAAGAAATCCCCTGAATTCAGCGGGAAGTAATCTTTGATGGATCTGCAAACGTATTTATCCAATAAAGAAAAACTAAAAAACACCGGTCCCGTTTATCGGGAGCTTTGTGATGCTTGTGTGCAGCCATCTTTTAGCTGTTACTGCGAACATGTAAAATCCTTTGATCCTGGAATGGATGTGGTGATTTTGATTCATCCGATCGAGATGAAACGCAGAATCGCCACGGGACGCATGTCGTATTTGGTGTTAGATAATTCTTTTTTGATACGAGGGCAGGATTATACCAATGATCCGGAAGTGAACGAGCTTTTACAGGATCCGAGTCGTCATTGTGTGATGCTTTATCCGGGGAAAAACTCTGCGAATTTAAGCGAGATGAGTGTCTCTGAAAAATCCGAACTGGTGCCTCAAGGAAAACGTTTAACTTTGTTTGTAATCGATGGGACCTGGGCGACAGCGGTTAAAACCATTCGTCAAAGTACGAATTTGCAGACCATTCAACGCATTTGTTTTTCTCCTGATAAACCTTCTAATTTTCGCGTGCGCAAGCAGCCTAAGTCTTTTTGCTATTCTACGATCGAAGCGATTCATCAAACAATCGAACTTGTCGGCGAATCGTTAGGATTTTATATTCATTCCCGCAGACATGATGACTTGCTTTATGTTTTTGATAAAATGGTCGAGCGCCAAATCGAGTGTGCTAAAAGTGGCGAAGCCAAACCAAGACATCTTAGGTACAGTCGTGATCTGAAGAAGCAATTGGGTCTGACTGGAAAAGTTTTTTAAGGATCGGAGTTTATCTGGGACAAGTGTTTGAAGTGTTCTGGATTTTCTTGCGATTAGGGCTCACCTCATTCGGCGGACCGATTGCCCATCTGGGATATTTCCGTGAAGAATTTGTCGAAAAAAGAAGATGGTTCGATGACCATTCCTATGCCGATATCGTAGCGCTTTGTCAGTTTTTACCAGGACCTGCGAGCAGCCAAGTGGGAATTTCCATTGGGCTTTCCCGTGCGGGGATTCCCGGAGCCATCGCTGCGTGGCTGGGATTTACGTTGCCTTCAGCGATTGTACTAGTGGTGTTCGCAATCGGAGTTTCAGCCTTAGGCGGAAATTTATCCAGCGGTTGGCTTCATGGTTTAAAAGTGGTCGCCGTGGCAGTGGTCGCACAAGCCATCTGGGGCATGGCTAAAAATCTTACGCCTGATATTAAGCGTGCTGCCATTGCGGTGATCGCTGCAGCCATCGCCATTTCATTTTCTTCGGCGTTAGCACAAATCGGTGTGATCGTACTTGGTGCGGTGCTGGGCATGATCTTGGTCAAAAATGTTTCAAGTCTTCCGCAAACCTCGATTCGAGTTCCGTTAAGTCATCGGGCAGGTGTGATTTCACTGGTTCTGTTTGCAGGATTGCTTTTCATTCTTCCAATTCTGGGCTCGATGAACGAGTCAGCAAAAGTCATCGATAGTTTTTATCGCACGGGTTCTTTGGTATTCGGTGGGGGTCACGTCGTTCTGCCATTACTAAAAGCGGAAGTTGTGAATCCCGGATGGGTGAGTAGTGATGCCTTCATGGCCGGATACGGAGCCGCACAAGCTGTGCCGGGGCCTTTATTTACATTCGCTGCATATCTTGGTGCCATCTTAACAACAAATCTAACCGGAGCAACCGGCGCCGCTGCCTGTTTACTCGCAGTTTTTTTACCGTCATTTTTAATGGTGTTCGGCGCGCTGCCGTTTTGGGAAAAGCTCCGCCACATCAAACAAATGCGTTTCGCGGTTGCTGGAGTTAATGCCTCAGTTGTGGGGCTACTGATCGCAGCCTTTTACAATCCAGTTTGGACCAGCGCCATTTTCACAGTAAAAGATTTTATTTTAGCTGTGATTTGTTTTGCACTTTTGATGTTCGCAAAAGCCCCATCATGGGCCATTGTCATCCTCGGCGCCGTCGCAGGGTTCATTCTTGAGGTTTAGTTTTTCGGAGTGGTGTGGGGAGTCGCGACTTGTTGCTGTTCTCCTTGGACCTTTTTGATTTGGTCGGCGATTTGTTCAGGGGTTAGTGCTTTCATCGCAGATTTCCGGATGTGTAAAACTTCCAGCAGCATGTACACGATTAAGCTTACGGTTAAGCCGACACCTTTAAGCAAAGCCCAAGCGTTCGAACTCCAATAAAGAGCGGCCCACACCGCAAGAGCGGCGTGCGCGGCAAAGAAAATCCCCATTCGGAAAGTCATGCCGCTCATTCGAGTTTTCATGAATTCAGGAAGTTTCTGACCTTGTTGTTCGGCTAAAACCACGATCAAAGGCTTTTTGATAAACCACGAAACCCACAAAGCGATTGCAAAGACAGCTTCCATGATGGCGGGTTGCATTTTAAACCAGATGCCTTCATCGGAAATTAAAGAGATACCACCGAGGACAAGTAACAATCCGTTACCAATCCAAGTGATCTTTTGCACGCGCTTGTGTTTGTAAAGTTCAAAGCAGATTTCACCTACACCAAATACCATCCCGGCGATTAAGCCCGCGATAGTGCCGTATTGGTCCTCAATAACAGTAAAGGCAATAACGGGTAAAAGCCCGGCGAAAAAAACCGCCATGGCTTTAGATTTGGCAGAATTCTGCTGCATTAAAGAGTACCCTCGAAATTCACTGGCGTTCCAGAGTGTGCTTCCACGATTTCGCCATGAGCATGCGCCAATTTTCCAGAAACCACGGTGTGAGTTACCCAACCAGTGACTTGCATGCCATGGAATGGAGTCCATCCGCAGCGGCTTGCAATCCACGAGTTATCAATCGTCATCTGCTTTTTCAGATCCACGATCGTGATATCCGCATCATAACCTTCGCGCAGGCGGCCTTTGTTTTTTACACCGAACACGCGGCAAGGGTTTTCAGTGACAAGCTCTACGAATTTTTGCAAAGACAAGCGGCCCTCGTGCACATGATTTAGCATGATTGGAACCAGCGTTTGTACACCAGGAACTCCCGAAGGACTTGCCGGGTAAGCGCGGTCTTTTTCTTCGCGAGTGTGAGGAGCGTGATCTGAACCGATCACATCCACAGTTCCATCTTGCAAAGCTTTCCACAATCGATCCAAGTGACGTTTTTCACGGATCGGGGGATTTTGTTGCGCGTAAGTTCCCAAGCGGTCGTAACAGTCAGGAGCATACAAAGTTAAATGCTGAGGCAGAACTTCGACAGTGGAGATGTCTTTCGCGTTTTGCAAGATATCCATTTCTTCAGCAGTGGATACGTGCAAAACGTGGATCTTGCGACCGGTTTTACGAGCCAAACGTAGCAAACGTTGGGTGGAGTTTACCGCAGTTTCAACATCTCTCCATACCGGATGATAGTGAACATCGGCCATTTCAACCGCAATATGGCGGCGTTCGCGTAAGCGCATTTCGTCTTCACTGTGAACGATGACTCGACGATGGCCCTGATTTAAAATATTTTCCAGCGTCTCATCGTCCTCAACCAGCAGGCTTCCTGTAGAGCTTCCCATAAAGATTTTAATACCCGAACAATGGGGCAGGATCTCGAGGTTCTGCAGAATACCGACATTGTCGTGAGAAGCACCGGCAAAGAACGCATAGTTTGCATGGGCACGGTTTTTTGCCATATCCAATTTATCTTGGAAGTGGGCCACCGTGGTTGTGGCAGGATTCGTGTTGGGCATTTCAAAAATGCTAGTCACTCCACCCAAGACGGCTGCTTTGGTACCGGTTTCCAGGTCTTCCTTGTGAGTTAAACCTGGTTCGCGGAAATGGACTTGGCTATCGATCACGCCAGGCAAGATATGGAGTCCAGTTGCATCGATCATGCACGGGGCAGAGTCGAAGATTTTTTCGCGAATTTTAACGATGCGGCCGTTGCTAATTCCGATGTCGGCCTGTTGTTCGATCAGACCGATGTTGGAGGGGTGGGGAAGTAAGCATGTTCCGCCTCTGATTATTATGTCGTACATAGACACCTCAATGAGGGGACTGTACCACCAGACTGGATCAAAGGTCTAGCATTGACGACAAACGGCTGATAGACGAGAATTTGGATTGTGACAATCGACCAAATCCTCCATTTTTTCAGTCAGCACAATGTGGCCATCATTGAAGGCTTAGTAGCAGCAATTATTCTGCTGGGTCTTTTCGTGGGATATCGCGGATTTTTCGGCAAAAAAGATGCTGAATCAGGCCTGGGTGGCGGATTAGATTCAGCTCAGCTGGAAAAAACACTGCAAAAGATTTTGGATAACCAAGGTCATGCACCAAAAACAGGCGATGAAGCCTTGGCAGCTGCGTTTAAAGACGGCGCTGCGGGTCACGGTGAGTCCCCTGAAGAAGTTCAACAGCTTAAAGTGAGCCTCTCTGAAAACATCAAAGAACTTGAAGTGCTCCGTGCGGAACTGCAGATCGCCGAGAAAAAAGTTGCTGAGTTGCAGGCAAATCCACCAGCAGGTGGGGGAGAAGCCGCCTCCGCTGCCGCAGCAGTTGATACTTCGGAACTCGATAATAAAATTAAAGACCTTGAAGCTCGTTTGGCCGAATACGAAATCATCAGCGAAGATATCGCCGATCTTTCTCGTTATAAAGAAGAGAACGAACAGCTTAAAACTGAAATTACGGGTCTAAAACAAGCAGCCCCAGTCGCAGCAGCAGCTCCTGCGGCGCCAGCACCGGCAGCTCCAACTCCTGCGGCTCCCGTTGCTGAAGCAGCTCCAACTCCAGTGCCGACACCAGAACCAACTCCGGCTCCTGAAGTTGCAGCGGAACCAGCAATTACCGAAGCCGATGTGGATGCGGCGATTGCGGCGGCCGAAGCGGAAGCAGCAGCATCTGCTCCAGCCGCGGAACCAGCTCCTGAAGTTGCGGCTAGCGAAGCACCCGCAGCTCCCGCAGAATCTGAATCTATTATCGACGACGAATTGATGAAAGAGTTCGCAGCAGCTGTAGAGAACCAAAAAAAGGACCTTGATTCCGTCGCAGAGAAAGCCGGAAAAGGTGAAGCCGCTGCCGGGAAATCCACTGAAGACAGCCAATTGATGGATGAGTTTGAAAACTTCGTTAACAAGAAAAGTTAGGTCATCATGAATACGAAAATCCTGTTGCCCGTTTTGTTTATCGGTTTTTCTTCAAGCGCTTTCGCAGCTAAAAACATTCCCTCACCTGATACTTTAAGTTCCGCGATGGAAGTCCTGAATTTGCCAGGTGAAAACCGCCGTATGGCGATCGATGGCAACCCTAAATTCTATGATAGCTTCATTTCTTTGGCGTTCAGTGAAAAGCAACCGATGAACATTCGTTGGAAGGCTTTAATGGGGGCTGCGGAAGCAAAACGCCTGGAAGCCACAGCGGATCTTTTGAAAGCCGGCTCCCATGATCAGTGGTACATGAGAAATGCTGCTTTGATTGCGTTGTCGGAAGTGAACCCAACTCAAGCTGATAAATTGGCGCAAAAGCTAGTGAAGGATAAAGCCCTGGTGGTTCGTTCCGCGGCGGTTGAGGTGCTGGGCAAAAATATGTCTGATGAGACTCGCGGCCTTTTGTGGGACGAGTTGAATAAGGACTATAACTTTAAAAACAAACAAAGCCTTTGGATCCGTCATCAGATCGTGGAGCAGTTGGCGAAAAAGCCGATGGATAGCGAAATGAAGACTTTCGCGGGTCTTTTAACGGATAATGACCAAAGAGTTCAGTTGCCAGCCGTTCGCGGACTGCAAAAACTGACCGGGGTTAAGCTTGGTGAGTCGAAGCTTAAGCAAAGCGAACTGGTTGGACTTTGGAAAGACTACGTTAAGAAAGAAAAACTATAAAAAAAAGGCAGCCCACGAGCTGTCTTTTTTATTTGGGAAAAACCCGGTCTTAATTTTTTGCGGCGAGTTTGTTATCCAGTGAAAATCTTCCGCCGCCGTAGCAAGCGAAAAAGATAAAGACGAACATGTACAGAAACGCCAGTTCTTTAACATTGAATGGATCTGCCGCGTGCACAAAAATACCTGCCACAAACATCGTGAAAGCCAGGAATATTCCGGCCGGGCGAGTGAATAATCCCAAAGCTAGTAAGACTCCACCTACAAGTTCTGAAATCGCTGCAGCATTGGCAAAGATCACCGGCATTGGAAATCCAACAGAAGCCACGCCTTGGATGAGTTGTTCTGAAACTGGGAATTTTCCCAAGCCGTGGGCAAAAGCCATCACTAAACCTGCAAACACTCTTAAAAGTGTAAGACCTACTTGTCCTGTTGTGCCTGTGTTCGTCGCAAAAAGAAATTTTTTAAAGTTCATTGTCTTCCTTCCTGATTCTTAGGGTGCGAGAAAAGCGTCGGACGCTTCCGCGGTTGCATTCATTATAGGTACAACCTGTCCTAAGAAGAAAGCTCGGCCGGTTTTATCTTGAACTTTTATGCCGTTTACTATGACGGACAAAATCGATCCGTCTTTTCTGAAGAAATTAAACTTATAAGGTGTCGAGGGATTTGCGGTGATTTCTTCACTGACTCCTAGGGCCTTGCTGGCGATGACGGGAGCCACGATCTTATCAACCGGTTGACCCAGAAGTTCATGAATCTCATACCCTAAAAGAGAAGCCATTTGTTCCGTTAAAAAAGCGACCTGCATAGGCTCCGTGTTGGTGGAAATGATGGCGGCTTGATCTAAATCCCGATGATGTTCAAGCCACAGTTCACACTGCTCGGAAAGCGTCAGCTGAGATGTGTAGTCATCAAGGATCTTCATATACTTGTGTTGAGGAGATTGGGGATCTGTGACCGCAACGGTCGTCTCTTGAACGAAGAGTTGTTTGCCCTCTTTATCGGTCCGCCAAGTGAATCGCACGCCCAGAATTTTGGTTGCCTCATTTGGGTTAAAAAACAGTTTGTTCTCAGAAGCACCGAGTATTTCCGATTCACTATATTTCAAAAGCTTTTGTGCATTCTGATTCCAGACAGTGACGTTCCCTTCGTCATCGGTCATGTACGCCGGAATGTAATCGATGTTTTGTATTTCTTCGACCAATGACACCGTTTTAGTCGCCATTTTCCCCTCATATACCCCACGTTCGTTCTGGGTGATTAGATGTTATAGCAAAAATCAGTCAAGAACTGTTGGGCCTCTCTGAAGGGGACCATTTCAGCTGATAAAAAACAACTAAATTGGGCAGAGTGACCATTACAAACTCATGGTGTTCCACACAACGAACTGTGATTGAGTTGAATTACCAATGAGAGAGAACTACATATATGTTGCCCTTTTATGTTGTTTAGGGGGTAGGATGGAAATTCCTCACAACAGAACGCAGGTTTCCGTGTCGATTTCTGATTTCATTAAAAAGAAGCGAATTGATGTCTTTTTGACTCAACAAGAGGCTTCGTTGCTGTTGGGGTATAAGAAGTCACAATTTCTTTCCAATCTGGAACGAGGAACTCGTAAACCCCCCTTAGATACTCTAAAAAAAATGTGCGAAGTCTACCGCATACCTGAAAGTGAAATGCGCGAAGAGTACATCAAGCAGATGACTGAAGACGCCAATAAAACTGCCAAACAGAAATGGGACGCTGGCGGTAAATAATAAAATCGTATTGTCTTGATATTCGTGAGTAAATATCGCTATAGACAAAGTCATTTGCCAATGCGTACACGGGCTGTTAGGTTCCTTCCCGTTAATACGTCCTTTATAAATTCAAGATCTGGTTGAATGTCTCTACCAACTTCCTCAAAAAGTTGACTATCGGAATGATTATTAACTGACACATTATTTTTTAGTCAGTGGTAGTTATGATAAATCAATCTGGATCTTTCGAAATTCAAGCGAACTCTCGTTTCAATAATCTTCTTTCTGGTGTTTTATTTGTGGCCCTGGGATCCTCCAGTTATGGCATGCTTTCGACGTTCGTAAAACTCGCTTACCAGCAGGGTTTTACCACTGCCGAAGTCACAGTTTCCCAAGTTATCTGGGGTGCTTTGATTTTGACGATCATGAATGGTCTTTTTAATAAAAATACGGAAAAACTGACGGCGACAGACACGCGCCAATTATTGGTGGCAGGAATTCCTGTAGGCCTGACGAGTGTTCTTTATTATCTCTCTGTGAAATACATCGATGCCTCAGTTGCCGTTGTACTTCTAATGCAATCCGTATGGATGGGCATCGTCGTTGAAACAGTTCGTAGCAAACGCACTCCAGGTGTCGACAAAGTTTTGGCAGTGGCGATGATTTTATTTGGCACTTTGCTTGCGACAAATGTGTTCGCAGCTTCTCATAAACTGGATATGAGAGGAGTGGTTCTAGCAGTGCTGGCGGCGATGTCTTTTAGTTGGGCCTTGTCTTCTACGCAAAGTGTGGCTTCTCATTTACATCCCATTAAACGCAGTCAGATTATGATGTACGGTGCTTGCTTAGTCGTAGGGCTTTTTGGCTTTTTGACTCAGCTGGGACCTTACTATTTAAATCTGCATTTAATCAGTGAAGAATTCATCCGCAATCAGCCGTTTAACTTTTCCATCTTTATGTCCTACGGATTTATTATCGCAATCTTCGGGACAGTCATCCCACCGATCATGCTGAACAAGGGTTTCCCCATTGTGGGCGTGGGCTTAGGGAGCATCATCTCTGCCGTGGAGCTTCCGTTTGCGATGACTATTTCATTTTTGGTTTTAAACGAAAATGTCGTAAGCACGCAGTGGGTGGGAGCAATGGTCATCATTATGGCGATCGTGCTGCTCAATTTTAAGACGATCTTACGAAACGATTGTTAAAAATCGCTCTTGATATCGTCGTCGACCTCATTTAACCTTTAAGAAGTGGCATCAAGCCACACATCATCTCAAGGGAGGCCTTTATGCACATTCTATCTGTAAAACAGGGCCTTCATTCGCACCTGAACTAAGCAATACAATTTAGGTTATAGAAAAGGCCCTTTAGTCATTTTCAATTTTTGAAATTAACTTTAGGAGTTTTAATGCTTATTTCCGATAAGGAATTTTTATTTCTTTTTGGTTGGGATGATTTTTTTGAAAGTCAGCTTCCCAACGACATGTCATTTTTGTTTCCCGCTCGCGTGGTTTGTGAGGAAAGAAACCTCTATCGCGTGCAATCGGGATTTGAACAGGTATTTTGGGCATCCGTCACCGGCAAGATGCAGTTTAATGCTTCATCCAGATCGCAGTATCCCGCAGTGGGGGATTGGGTTTTGGTGGAGCTTCCAGCGCAGTCTGATCGGGGAGTGATTCACCAAGTGCTCGAAAGAAAATCCACCATTCACCGTAAGCAAGTGGGATCAAGTTCTGACATGCAGATTCTTTCCACGAATGTGGATTATGCATTCATCACGACGTCTGTGAACGCGGATTTGAATTATCGGCGTATCGAGAGATACCTTGCGGTCGCCTATGATGCGGGTGTGGTGCCCGTTATTCTTTTAACCAAGGCAGATACTGTGGAAGGTAGTATTGACGAAGTTTTGGCCGACGTTCAAACCGAGTTTCCTGGAGTAAAGGTTCATACTCTTTCAAAGGATGAATTCCATCAGGCCGAATTCCTGGCGGAGTATTTAAAGAAAGGGACAACCTCGGTTGTTATTGGATCTTCGGGCGTGGGTAAGTCGACGTTGGTGAATTTTCTGATTGGGGAGGATGTCATCAAGACCCAAGAAATCAGAGAGGATGATGAAAAAGGCCGTCACACCACGACCTCTCGGCATCTTTATATCAGTCGCTATGGCGGTTTGATTATCGATACACCAGGAATGCGTGAGTTGCAGTTATCCGATCATGCGGAAGGACTTAGCAATCAATTTGCCGAGGTAGAAGAATTGATCCGCCATTGTCGATTTAGTGATTGTCAGCATCAGACCGAACCAGGTTGTGCGGTAAATGCCGCATTAGACGATGGAACGTTGTCGGAAGAAAAGTGGCGAAGTTATCTTAAACTTCAAGCCGAAGTACGAGCAGGTTTAAGAAAGCAAGATCGTGCCTTGGCTGCGGAGGATCGCAAGATGTGGATCAAGTTAACGAATGATGCGAAGGAGCGGGCTCGCTTTAAAAAGCGAATCAGATAAAAATAAAAAACCCAAATAAAAAACCCACCGACGAGGTGGGTTTTTTTTACTCTGGATCGGCGCCGTTGGGAGCGTCTTCCGTTTGGCTATTTCCCTGGCCGTTGTCTTGGCCATTATCGTTGTCGTCTTCGGAATCTGCTGAGTCGTCAGGTGGAAGTTCCTTTTTCTCGTTTTGAAGACTTGCATCCAATTTCGAAGGCGTTTTAGCAAGCATCGCATTGCAGGAAGGTTTTGCTCTGTAGAAATGCTTCCACATTTCTTCGCCAGGCTTTCCTTTAATCTCTGGGGACTGCAGTTCAGAACCCATGTACGAACTCATCTTTGCAAATTCTTTGATGTGTTTCAACTTGCGTGGAATTTTGCGTTCCCCATCGCATTCACCCTGGGAAGCTTTTCCGCCCTCGACGATAAAGCTGTAAGCTTTTGGAGGAGATTTCTTTTTCGCCAAGGCAAATGAACCTGGGGTTAAAGTTGGCTGAAGAAACAGAACACTTGCTAGAACGACTGCTTTTTTAAAACTGATTTTCCACATATGGGAAAATGCTATCAGCAAATCCCCAAGGAAGAAAAGAGTAAAAGTATCTCGCGTGCCTGTTGATTTTAAACAACAGTCAGCACTTTCCACTTTTAAGAACGCTAAAACGCATAAAAATAGACTGATCTATATCATGGTTTCGGGATTTGTCCCGGGACGGAGTCAGTCTATTTAAATTATGTTGGCGTTAATTGAAAACCCTTAGTTGTGGAAGTCGAGGATAAGAAAATGGGTAATAGGCGGTTGTGGTTACTATTTACTTTCGTGGTCGTGGCATCTTTTGCTGTCCTGGGTTATTATGGCAGCGAAATCTACAGGCAAGCTCCACCCATACCTACACAGGTTGTGACGACAACGGGTGAAGTCATTTTCACCTCCGAGCAAATCAAGGACGGCCAAAATGTTTGGCAGTCTATCGGTGGTCAACAAGTGGGTTCTATATGGGGACATGGAGCTTACGTGGCTCCGGATTGGAGTGCTGACTGGCTTCACCGTGAAGCGGTATTTATGGTGAACGAGATTGCACAGTCTCAATATCAGAAAAAATTTGACGATCTGAGCGATGAAGAAAAAGCTGCGATCACTAAACGACTTCAAAATGAAATTCGTAAAAATACCTATAACGCGGAAACGGGCGTTCTTACGATCAGTCCTATCAGAGCCGCGGCGATTCGTGAAAACAGTCGTCACTACTCCGAAATTTTTATGGATGGTCCTGACGGGGATAAACTTCGCGATGCCTATGCCATTCCAAAAAATGCGATCAAATCAGCGGATCGCATGGGAATGATGAATGCCTTTTTCTTTTGGACTTCCTGGGCTTGTGTTACGGAAAGACCGGGACATGACATAACTTACACAAATAACTGGCCTCCTGATAAGCTGGTCGGCAACGAGGCGACAGGGTCGTTGTTGTTGTGGACGGGTTTTAGCGTGATCTTGCTCCTTGCAGGTATCGCTTTGCTGGCTTGGCACCATGCTGTGACCTCAGCGGAGGGAGTTCCGGCGGAGAAGCTCCCAAAGTTGGATCCTTTATTGGGTTTGCAACCCACGGCCTCTATGTCAGCGACCTTGAAATATTTCTGGGTGGTGTGTGCTTTGATGGTCGTTCAAGTGATAATGGGCGCGATCACCGCTCACTACGGAGTTGAGGGAAATGGTCTTTACGGAATTCCACTTTCTGACTGGATTCCTTATTCACTCACTCGTACATGGCATGTGCAGATTGGTATTTTCTGGATTGCGACTTCTTGGCTGGCAACTGGTTTATTTATTGCGCCCGCAGTTTCAGGATATGAACCAAAATTTCAGGCAGCGGGAGTTCATTTCCTTTGGGTTTGCTTACTGATCATCGTGGTGGGGTCGCTTGCAGGTCAGTGGTTTGCAGTGATGCAAAAACTTGGCTTTGATATGAACTTCTGGTTCGGGCATCAGGGTTATGAGTATGTGGACCTGGGAAGATTCTGGCAGTCCTTCTTGTTGATTGGGTTATTCTTGTGGCTGTTCTTAATGGCTCGCGCGATTTGGCCCGCCTTTAAAAAGCAGGAAGAAAACCGCCATCTTTTGACAATGTTCATGATTGCTTCCGCCGCCATCGCACTTTTTTATGCCGCAGGATTTATGTGGGGCCGTCATACGAACTTAGCGATTGCTGAGTACTGGAGATGGTGGGTCGTGCATCTGTGGGTGGAAGGATTCTTTGAAGTCTTTGCCACAGTCGTGATTGCTTTCTTGTTCACACGCATGGGACTGATAGATACCAAAGTTGCAACTACCAGTGTTTTGTTCTCGACCATCGTGTTTTTAGCAGGTGGTATCTTAGGAACTTTCCATCACTTGTATTTCACAGGTACTCCGACAGCAGTCTTGGCATTGGGTGCGACCTTTAGTGCCCTGGAAGTTGTTCCATTGGTGCTTTTGGGAATCGAAGGATACAGTCACTTTAAAGTCAGTAAAGCTGCGAAATGGTTGGAAGCCTATAAGTGGCCAATCTATTTCTTTATCGCTGTGGCATTTTGGAACTTAGTGGGTGCGGGTATTTTTGGCTTCTTAATCAATCCGCCGATTGCCCTTTACTATATGCAAGGTCTGAACACGACGCCAGTACATGGACACACAGCTTTGTTCGGGGTGTACGGAATGCTGGGAATTGGTTTGATGTTGTTTGTTCTAAAAGGCATGGCAGCTCGCAATGTTTGGAAAGATGGTGTGATTCGTTTTGCCTTTTGGTCCATCAATATTGGTCTTGCGTTGATGGTTCTGATCAGCGTTTTGCCAATTGGCTTTTTACAAACTTTAGCAAGCGTTCAACACGGGTTTTGGTACGCACGTTCTGCCGAATTTATGCAGCAACCGGGAATGGATACTTTGCGCTGGTTGCGTGTAATCGGGGATACGATTTTCACAGTTGGCATTCTGGCTTTGGGCTGGTTTGTGATCGGTCTTAAAGCGGGATTCTCGGTCAAAGGTACTGTGGATCTTTCTTTAGAAAATCATCCGACGGGAAAATAGTTAGAAAAATAGAACGTCTCGAGAAAGCCCTCTGGAATCCAGGGGGCTTTTTTTATTCTCCCACCCCGGTGGAATGACATAAAATGTCCCAAATTAATATACAGAAATTGATTTGGATCATTTAACGTCACTACAATAAATGAGAATGTGTATGTAGGGATCTCATAGTATAGGGAGACAAAATTATGGGTCAGTTCAATAAGTACGGCGCCTTGATGATGTTGGCGCTTTCATTCATTTCCTACGGAGCCAATGCCGCTGACGAAGTTAAGGGAGAAGAAGTTGCAGTTCTTACCGATGCACCTCTGGTTCCTCCACCGATCACTCGCAAAAGTCCGACAAAAGTGATCGTTAATCTTGAAACTAAAGAAGTAAAAATGCGCCTGGCTGAGGGCGTGGATTACACGTTCTGGACATTCGGTGGCAAAGTTCCCGGTAAGTTCATTCGTATCCGTGAAGGGGACCAAGTAGAGTTCCATCTGCATAACCATCCTTCCAGCAAACTTCCGCACAATATTGACTTGCACGGAGTCACTGGACAAGGCGGTGGTGCTGAAGGTTCCTTCACAGCGCCGGGACACAGTTCAACGTTTAGTTTTAAAGCCCTGAACCCAGGTCTTTACGTTTATCACTGTGCGACGGCACCAGTTGGGATGCATATTGCGAATGGTATGTATGGTTTGATTTTGGTTGAGCCTAAAGAAGGCTTGCCGAAAGTGGACCGCGAATACTATGTCATGCAAAGTGAGATTTATACGAAAGGAAAATACGGAGCTCCGGGCTTGCAGCCTTTCAGTATGACGAAAGCGGTTGAAGAAAAAGCTGACTACGTTCTTTTCAACGGCAGTGTTGGCGCTTTGACCGGGGATAAAGCTTTGACTGCAAAAGTCGGCGAGAAAGTTCGTCTTTTTGTGGGTAACGGCGGTCCGAACTTGGTGTCTTCATTCCACGTCATCGGGGAGATCTTTGACAAGGTCTATGTCGAAGGCGGAAAACTGGTGAATGAAAACGTGCAAACGACTTTAATCCCTGCGGGCGGATCTTCGATTGTTGAGTTTAAACTGGATACAACAGGAACATTCATCCTGGTCGATCACTCCATCTTCCGTGCCTTTAATAAAGGTGCCTTGGGGATGTTGAAGGTGGATGGTGATGCCAACAAAGAAGTTTATTCCGGTAAAACACATGACGGTGTCTATCTGCCAGAGGGTGGCGTTATCCAAGAAATGGGTGCCGAAGCTCCGAAGCCTTTTTCAGCGAAAAACGTGGAACAGCGTCTAGCCGGGGGTAAACGTATTTTTGAAACTTCCTGCTTTGCTTGTCATCAAATGAATGGTCAAGGATTACCAGGAGCATTTCCTCCGCTTGCTAAATCTGATTTCTTAAACAACAGCAAAACGAAAGCCATCTCTGCCGTGATCCATGGGCTTGAGGGTCCGGTCAAAGTGAATGGCAAAGAATTTAATTCGGTTATGCCAGCTCAGGTGTTAACTGATGAAGAGACTGCCAATGTTTTGACTTATGTGTACAGCATGTGGGGCAACTCAAAAAAAGTTGTCACTCCTGATGAAGTCAAAGCCGTTCGTGCACAAGGAAAAGCGAAGTAGTTTATGGGCCGGAGTTGGAAATTTCTTATCTCGAGTATAATTATCTCCAGCTTCTGTTCCTCTGTGTTTGCGAATGATTTTTTGGTGAAAATCCCTGCGGGAGAGTTTAAGTTTCCCGCAATCTTAAATAAGAGCTCCGTCAAAGTGGCGGAGTTTTTTCTTGATAAACATGCCGTTACAAATGCGGATTATCTGGCCTTTGTAATATCCAATCCCAACTGGAAAAAGTCCCAAGTGAAAACCATTTTTGCTGATGCTGAATACTTGCAGTACTGGCCATCTGATGTGTCTTTTGGGGATGCACGATTGGCTAATGCTCCGGTGGTACGGGTGAGCTGGTTTGCAGCAAGGGCTTATTGTGAAAATCAGGGTAAACGCCTTCCGAGTTTAAATGAATGGGAGTACGTAGGCCTGGGTACCTATAAAGGGCAAAAAACTATTCAAGGCACCATCCTTGAATGGTACGGAAAAACTTCCGAATGGCCTTTACCGCAAGTCGCAAAAAAAGAAGTCAACTCTTATGGACTTCACGATTTGCATGGCTTGATCTGGGAGTGGGTTGAAGACTTTAATTCTTCGTTGGTCACTGGAGAATCCCGGGCGGATAGTGCTTTGGATAAAAACCTGTTCTGCGGAGCAGGGGCTTCGGGTGCCGCGGACCCTGCGGACTATGCAGCTTTTATGCGCTATGCATTTCGCAGCAGTTTACAAGCTAAATACACGATTCAAAACCTAGGTTTTAGATGTGCAAAAGATAAGGAATAATTATATGAAAAAACAGTTCATCCCTCTTTGCTTCTTAATTGCCGGTCTTTATTCTTCAGCGCAAGCCTCTCACGATCATGATGAGCACAAAGGCCACGCCCAACACGAAGCGAAGTCTGCTGCCAGTGCTCCGCTTTCAGGCGATTCATTATTTAATACGACTGCGAGCTTTAAAGATCAAAATGGCAAAACGGTTAAACTTGAATCATTCCGGGGACGCCCCGTGGTGATCTCGATGGCGTACACGGGATGTGCATACACTTGCCCGATGATTTTAAGCCAAATGCAGCAGGTGGAAAAAGCGATCGAAAAATCTGGCAGAAAAGACGTGCAATTTGTTTTAGTCAGCTTTGACTATCAAAAAGACACACCGAGCGTTTTGAAAGCCTATGCAGAAAAGAAAAACTTAAGCGGCAACTGGAAACTTCTTACGTCCTCCAGTGACAAAGAGCCCCGAGAGATTTCAAATCTTTTAGGGATCAAGTACAAAAAGATGGAAGGTGGCGACTATGACCACTCCTTTGTGATCACAGTTCTTGATTCTGAGGGCGTTATCAAAGGGCGCCAGGTTGGTGCTAAAGGTGACACTGAAACTTTGATTAGCTACTTACCAAAATAAATAGAATATTTGATCCAGATCAAGGCGGGGGGCGGAGATTTTCTCTACAGTAGGTGTAAATGGAGGTTATAACAATGACTGAGTTTATCATCGAAGCCCAAAAAATTTCCCCCCAGCAGCGCCACAGTTTTATTATAGAAAGTTTTGATAATCTAGAAGGCGGTGACGCGATCGTGATCGTAAATAATCATGATCCATTACCACTGCTAAGATTTTTTGAGCAAAACCGGGCCAGTGAATTTAAGCAAGAATACATTCAGTCGGGCCCCGAGGTCTGGAAAGTTCGTTTAACTAAAAATAAAAAAGAAGGCTGCTGCGGATTCTGCGGTGGTAACTAGCATCCTCTGCGCTCGCACATCTTAAAAAGACAGCCGTCTTCTTTAGCGATGTGCTGGCGCAGAAAATCTTCGTAATCCTGTTTGAAAATCTTAAAATACTTCCCATACAATTTAGCCCCCTGTTCAGAGCACAAATAGCGAATAGCATGGGAAAGTTCATGACCAAAGGCATGCTCTTCCATGGGGATGCTTAAAGGGTTTTGCGGTGTACACCAAGAGGGCATTGCATAGTCATTACAGCGTGGACCTCCGTCGGCATAATACTTTTCCAGTTTCGCTTTGACCTGTTGAATGGGACTGAATTCCAACTGAATGCCCCGATAATAAGTGCATAAAGGTCCCCCATGGGAAAGCCAGGGCTCATTGGCCACTCCGGGAAACAGTTCCTGTTCTTCTTTGGGGTGATGGACCTTTTCAACGAAATCTAGAATTTTAACGAAATCACTTTCGTGATCAAGCATGTGAAGAATGAGTTGATGCTCTTCGCGAAGTTTTTTTAGCAGGTCTTTCATGGAGAACCTCCTCAAGGGCCTTCTTATTTAGAACTTCAATGTGCTTTTCGTCCGTTTCAATCCAGCCTTTTTTGGTCCAATCACTTAAAAGGCGAATCACGGTCTCGCTTTTCGCTCCAATTTTAAGGGCTATATCGAACCGGGTCAGGGGAATAAAAATACGTTTTTGTGAGGAGCGGGGCTGTCTTTCCAGCATTCGCAAAATAAAATCGGCCATGCGGTGGGCGACAAGACAGTTTGATTTACAGAGATCATTTTGAAACTCTAAGAAGCGATCTGTGATCTGTCTGGTGACTTCAGATCTGACGCGAGGAATGTTCATCAGTGTGTGATTAAAGAAATCCAGAGGAATCTGAACAAATACGCAATCTTCCTGGCAACGCACGGTTGCGGGATATTTGGGTAACGGCAGACTTGCCATGGTGATTCCTAAAAACTCTCCTCGGCCTAGAAAGTTAAAGATCTTCACGTCACCCGAAGCACTGCATTCCTGAATTTTTACAGATCCAGACAGAACTAGATAGATATATTGAATGGGATCGTCTTTTTCAAAGACCAGTTCCCGGCTGTGCAAAGGAAGAAGCTTCATATAATAAGCCATTTCCTGTAGATCGCGCTCTCGAACCGAACTGAACATGTCCAAATTATGTAATTTATGTGCCAAATCACTCATATGCCACCCTGGTCTTATATTGGCAGCGGCTCACATCTGCTTCCATGATCTAAATCAATAAATCGCACTTTTTGATTTGGATCATGGAAAAAGGATCGATTCCGTCTCATTCTGGGGATGAGGATGGAAGGTCATTATGAACAATCACCAAAAACAACAGCAAATGGATGCCTACAGATACTTTTTCCCAGCCGGCTGGCTTCTGGGAATATGGGGCGTGTTATTGTGGATTTTATTCCCTTGGAATCTGGTCACGTATCCGGGGCTATCGCATCCTGAAATTATGACCGGTGGATTTTTCCTATGCTTTGTCTGTGGATTCTTAATGACGGCAGCGCCGCGATTTACCAGTTCCTTTGGGCCGACAAAATTGGATCAATGGGTTTCATGTTTGTTGATAGCGCTTCTTTTTGTGGGTTTGTCCACTCCCAAGATTTTCTTTTATGGCGTTGTCGTTTTGATTTTTGTTTTTTTAATCAGTTATCTCGTCAGAAGATTTTTAAATCGCTCCAGCAACCCGCCGGACTCTTTTGTGTTTGTGGGAGTGGGATTGGCTGCGGGATTGTTCGGAAGTCTTATCCTGGTCGCCGCCGAAGTTTTAAATGTGCCGCGTGAACTTTATAATTTAGGACGGCTTTTTTTCTTACAAGCCTATATTTTATGTCTGGTTGTGGGGGTGGGTAGTCGTTTGATTCCGGCCCTTTTGGGCTGGGCTCCCATGCCGACAGAGCAGGCGAAAACATTTAATCCTAAAAGATATCTGTGCTTAGCTGTTTTATTCCTTTCAACTTATGTATTAGAGGCATACGGAGTTTTGTGGTGGTCGCAACTTTTGCGAGCATTGATTCTAAGTTTTATCTTTTTAAGGATGTGGAAAATCTATCGTCTGCCAAGTCGTACCGCTGTGCAAACATACTGGCTGTGGATTTCCGCCTGGCTGGTGATGCTAGGGCAATGGGGCATTGTTGCGTTGCCGGATTTCCGCGTGCATTTGCTGCATGTAATACTGGTTTCTGGATTGGGCTTGATGACTTTTATGATCGCCGTAAGAGTGGGCTTATCCCATGGACATCATGATATGACTCTAGAAAAAAGCTCCAAGATGTTAGCGCTTGGAGCCTTTTTGATGTGCCTTGCTGGTTTTACACGCCTATCTGCGGGTATTGCTCCTGCACTGTATCAGTCTCACTTAATATATGCGGCGTACACATGGATTCTGGGACTGCTGATTTGGGGCTGGGTCTTTTTACCAAAGATGGTGCGGGTGAAGTAGCATGATAGAAGCGTCGTGCTGCTTCTTTCTGACGGGCAGAGCTGAATGCAGAAATACGTTTTAGGTAACCAATCACTCGTGTTGCGTGATCAATGTTTTCACTGCCACACGCGGAGCAGGCATAAAGCGTTCTTTTATCAATATGCTCGCACTCATTGCAGATTGTGATCTTGATATTCACGCACCAATAATTACAGCCTGACCTCGCTGCCGCTTGGATCAATTTTAAAAATCCTTCTGCGGTGAGTGTTTCCTCCAGATTTAAGTGCAAAGCCGAGCCGCCGTCCAGGTACTGCATCATCTCGTGACCGTGCAAAGTCATTTTATCCAATGCATTTACATCTTCATTTTCCACCACATAGAAATAAGAGTTATAGCAGGGGCGCGGTACATACAGACCGTCTTTACTATCCCACTGCGCATTTTTCACTCCCAAGTTTTCAGCCGGTACGAATTCTGTGTTAAACATGTAGCCGTATTTCGCTTTGGCTTCTTTGTTAGCGTCATAGATGACTTTTAATTTTTCTCTGACGAAATCTTTATACACGCGCGCATTTTCCACTTTCAAACCCATATATTCAGCAGCTTCCACCATGCCGTTGATTCCAATAGTTAAGAACTGCTTATCCAGAGAAATAAATCCGGCAGAGTACGCGCTTAGTAAATTTGCTTCGAAATACTCCTGCATAAGTTTGCGATAAGCTACTTGGTATTGTTGGACTTTTTCCACCATCGCTTTCAAGTTGATATCTTTTTGTACCAGACGATTCATATTGATTGTGATGACATTTATCGATCCCGTGGCAACCCCTCCGGCACCTAATGAATAGCTAAAGGTGTTATCCGAGATTTCATTGCGGAGCCGGCAGCAGCTTGCCAGGCTGTCAGCAGATTCACTCATGTACATGAAAAAGCTATTGCCCTTACTGAGTTCTTCGGCACACATTTTCGCGAACGCGTGATCTTTTGGCCCTTCTTTATCAGTCAGCATGGCTGCTGTAACAACCGGGAAGGTTAGGATGGCATTTTTTCTTTCCTGGTTAAACCAGTTCATGAAATGGCCTTGTAGTTTTTCGACCCTGTCCCAGCTGGGTTTGGTGCCGTCGGGGAAAACGAAATCTCCGAACAGGGATTTGAAATAGTATTCGTCGTAAACGGAAATATTCCAAAAGACCGATTGATAGCCACGGGCCGCGGCCGGCTGGTTGATCGCATACACCACATGCTGTAGATGATTGTTGATGATTTTTCGGTGCGTATTTAAATAGGCTGCGCCGTAATCTTTTGCTGCAAAATGATCAAAGTACATAAGCCACTCAACGCTTGCCACGGCCCCCGCAAATTGGGAGGAGATTGCAAAGATCAGATTCACAAAGCAGCCGCAGAAACTTTCCAAGTGTTGTGGTGCTTTAGATTCTCCGCCTAAGTTTTTTAGGCCATCGAGTAGCAGTGGATACATTGAAATCGACGCACAATAGGGCTTTAATGACGTTTCATCATGCACATAGATTTCATGCTCTTCAATTTGGCGGATGTATTCCTTTGATAGTTCTTCTCCGAAAATATCCGAGATCTTTCTGGCCACCAAGGTGCGATTGATTTGAATATTGATGTCCTTGTTGATTTCAGCCTCTAACGTCGCAATATTTTTATGTGTGACGTTGGCATTGGCATCAAGCTTAGAACCTTCGGCAGCATTCTGTGCTGACTTATAGCCATCAATAAATTTTATTTTACTTTCGATTTGTTCAGGGGTGAGTCGGATCATGGGGGATCTCCTTGTTGTTTCCACGTTGAAAAAGATGATTCAAAATTTGATTGTTTTTTAAGTCGTAAAAGATCTGATTGGTCGCAGGGGAATCTAATCCCCCAAGCTCACGTCGCCATGGACCGACTTTTAAGAAATCCAAATGGGACTTGAGTGCCGGGGAGGCATCTTCTGCACCCGTGTAATGAGCGGTTAACAGGTTGCGCGCGTGTGTTATCTTTAAAAACTCGATCAGTTCTGATTCCCGCCACTCGCCACCTAAAAATAGGACGGTTGTGATGCGATCTTGATATTTATCTAAGATTTGGTTGAAGAGTGGGATATCTAGTCGATAGCCGTTTTTTTCGCTCCACAGTTCCGTGGAATGGCAGCCCGGGCATTTTAGCGGGCAGCCGCAAACATAAAATGCGAGGGAGATCTGATGGGGAACTTCTTGAAAAACGATGTCGTACTTGAAAATCTGCATACGCTACCTTCGATATAAAAAGGATAGCGAGGGAATTTTTCAAGGCACTAGGAATTGTGGGAATTCCTGATCTGGATCACCTTATCTAGTTAGTCTCGGCGCGTTCTATGATCTGGATCTGTTTGTGATTCATGCGAATCAGACCTTCTTCTTCAAGCTCTGCTAGGGCGCGCGAGAATGTTTCCGGTCGCAGTCCCAGCATCAATGCCACGTCATGCTTTTTTCCGTCAAGTTTGATCAAAGGCTTTGCCTGTTGTTCGCCTAGGCGGCAGATGTACATCCACACGCGGTCTTTCGCAGACGGTGTATTGATGTTTTCAATGACGGTATTTAGATTGTCCATCCAGCGCACGAGTGAAGTGACCACCGATTGATAAAGCAGGGGACTTTCCACCAAGATCGTTTGGAAATCTTTCTTAGGAATATAGAAAACTTCTGAGGCTTCAAGGGCCGTCGCTGCATCCGCATTTTTATCCTGACCAAGGATGCTGCCCTCACCGAAAGTTTTCCCAGGCCCAAGAATTTGCAAAACAATTTCTTTACCCGCGGGGGAAATCTTAGAAATTTTAACAGAGCCTTTAGAGACGAGATATAAACCACGCGCATCTTCCTGCTGATCAAAGATCATCGTGTTTTTAGCGAAGGTCTTTTTTTGCAGAAAATTGAGAACCTGATTAGTCACTTTTTCTTCGTGGCTAGAGCATATCGGGCAATTATCGGTCGGTCGCTCTTTCATACTTCCTCACTCGCAGGAACTCGGTGGTTTCCAGTATTTTAGACCTCTCTTATGCCTTTCTCAAGACGAGCTTTCAACCTCAACGCAGGGTGGATTTAGCCGCCTCAATCCTGGACCAAGGTGTTTTCTAAGGTTTGAAGTAGCGCGTGCTTTCATCAATCAGATTAAAGCCGTCGACCAAGTTTCCTTGGATATTAACACCCCAATGAAGGTGGGGACCTGAGACTCGCCCGGTTTTTCCGGCAAGTCCCACGACTTGGCCTTTTTCTACGATATCGCCGACGCTGACTAAGCGTTTAGAGAGATGATTGTACACCGTAAAGATCCCGATGCCGTGGTCGATGATAATGATATTTCCTGCCATATAGAACTCTTGGGACAAGACGACTTTCCCGCGATTGGCAGCAGGGATTTTCTTGCCAACACCAGCTCTGAAATCAATACCCAGATGTTCACCGATTTTTTTACCGTGGTTATAGTTTCTTTTAATACCAAAGGGGCTGGTGATTTTGCTTTTAAGCGGTGAGATAAAGGGCTCTTTGATTTGCAACGTATCTAAGGAAGAAGCGTACACTTGTTTTACTAACGCTAGCTCTGCCTCCACACGTTTTTTGATTTCCTCGGGAACAACCACGCGAGTGGAATCAACATGCAGATTTTCGTGGGCGAAGACCTTGGGCTCGACTGTGAAATTAATTCTGGTCAGAACTTTTTCGTCATCCTTTAACACGCATTGAAAAGGTTCCAATTTTGAAAAGTAACTTTCCGAGACGGCAACCGTGTAACTGTCTTTGCTATCTTGAATTGGTAAACGCAAATCGCGGCACGAAAAATTCGGATGAGCCGCTCCACCGGGAAATTTTAAAAACTTCACCTCGCCCGGTCGGATTTTTTCTTGCTGAATGGATTCTTCAGCGAAAGCGAAATTACAAAACACGGTCACAGAATATGTTAAAGCCAAGAGGCGAGTTGTGCTTTTTAGTTTCATCTTATTATTGGAACACATAAATGGGCTTATGGAGAAACCCCCTTGCAATTGACATAGCGCTTTATCGATACATGTTGTTTATTATCAAATGTTAACTCCATAATATTTGATGGAGGGACCACGGATGAGATCATTATTTGTTTTAGCTCTATGCTTATTTGTCCAGGCAGGACATGCAGAGCTTATTAATATTCAGCAGTTAAATCAGAAAATTCAAAAAAGCGGTGGCGAGTGGCAGGCGCAATCGAACCACATGACCAAGCTTTCTAAATCAGAAGCAAAACACCGCATGGGGCTTCGTTTGGATCAGGCGCCAGACGTCGAGTTCGTGATGCCAGAATCTCCGAACCGTATCCAATTACCAGCTGTGTTAGACTGGAGAAACAAAGACGGTCAAAATTGGGTATCTCCGATTTTAGATCAAGCCAACTGCGGAAGCTGTGTGGCTTTTGCGGCGGTCGGAGTATTTGAAACTCAGTACAAAATTAATTCCTTACTGCCAAACTTCAACGCTAAATTTTCGCCACAAAACCTGTTTTCGTGCGGTGGTGGTAAGTGTAACTGGGGATGGCGTCCTGAGGGTGCTGCTAGATGGCTGACGGCGTACGGAGTGCCTGATGAAGCGTGCATGCCTTATGCTTCGGGTGCAACCGGTGAAGATGTTGCTTGTCGTGCAAGCTGTCCAGACACGGCACAAAGAAGTGTGAAGCTTGCGGGGTACTCAACTCCCACTCGCGGATCACAAGATTTGAACGCCGTAAAAATGGCGCTACAAAAAGGTCCTTTGGTTACAACTTTGACGGTGTATGCTGACTTTATGGCATATGCTGGTGGCGTTTACAAACACGTTGATGGCAACTATCTGGGTGGTCACGCGATTTCTATCATCGGGTATGATGACACAAAACAAGCTTTCATCATTCGCAACAGCTGGGGCGAGGAATGGGGCGAAAAAGGTTTTGGTTATGTCGCGTACTCGGATCAATCGGGTGCAGGTGATGATACTTGGTTATATAAAATGCAACCTCTTGCGGGTGGCGTATCTGTCGAGTCTCCGAATGACTATTCTTACTTTACAAAAGTAGTTCCGGTGAAAGCGACTTCGACTTTCTCTTCGACTGATTCTTTGGCGGTGGCTATTTACAACAGTCAAAATCAAGTCGTTGCGAGCATGAATTGCCTGACCGCTGACTGTGCTCAAGATCTTGATGTCAGTTCTTTGGCAGATGGTCGCTATGAAGTTCAAGTTTATGCGATGGGAACTCGTGGTGAAAAAGTGGGTTCTTCAGAAAGACATTTCTTTTATATTGTGAATCAAGCACCGACCGTGGGTATCACATTCAAAGGTTACGACGGAACAGATTTATCTAAAGCTTTGAATGGTCGCATCCAAATGGAAGTGGCATCAACGACAAGTTCAGTTCCTTTAAGTTCAATCGAGTTCCATCACGTGGGCCCGGATGGCAAGGACCAGGTTCGCACAGCCTCCATCGTTCCGGCAAGAATGACCATGGGTTGGAGAACAAACCTTGTACCAAATGGTCAGTATGAAATCTGGTTCACAGGTCATGTGAAATCAAACGGCATGGACGTTGTGGTTGAAAGCCCTCGCCAAAAAGTGAAAGTGGCGAACTAAGAGCTGGCTCCAAAAAGTAAAAAACCCAGGAATCATCTTCCTGGGTTTTTTTATTAGTCGACACCGGTTTTTTTAGAAGTGGACTTTTCTGTTTTTGTCGGCGATGGGTTGCCCTGACACAGGTGATCTAAGGATATCCCAAGACCTTTCACATGCGCCTGACCCATTAGCATGGCGACATCACCCGTTTGTTCAACTGCTGTTTTGGCAATGAAGTCATTTCTCTTTTCAACGCCACCCCAAACGATCTTAAAGTCTTTAAAGATTCTTTGAAGTTTTGCTTTCAGAGTGGGATTTGTTTCCGCATTGATAGCTTCCTGGAAATCGGATTCAACCGGTGTTTCGCCTTTTTTCATGCTGATTTGAATTTTACCAATAGCAGATCTGGCAGCAGGGGAGAGACCAGGCTCCGTGTCTGGATCGAAATTTAATGTCTCTGCTGAAACTCCTTTTAGCGACGCCGCTTTGATTTCCTCATTTTCCATCGGCATCAGCTGAATTTTGCCTTTCATCTTTTTAGCGAAATGAACGTGCGGGCCGGGAAATATTTTAAGAAATTCATCAGCGTCAGTTTTTAAATTGGGACATTTTTCAACAAACGTACTCATCACTCTATCGACTTTATTTACGCCGGATGCTTCGTTTAGAACGGCCCAATTTTCTTTTGAAAACTCCACACCCAGAGTTTTAAACTTGCTCCGCATATAAAGGGTCTCAAGTGCCATCTCGACTTTATTGCTTGCAGCCAGTCGCTCTTTGGAATGGGTAAGGAAGTCTTGAATAATTTTTTTGCCGCCTTCGCAATCAGATGCCGCGATCTTCGTTGCGCCAGCCTGAATGGCAACCATGGCTTTCTGTTGATCACTCATCAGTTCATGAGTCCATCCGATGATGGTGATTTTACGATCTTTAAACTGATACTCGAGTTGCGATTCGTTCAGAAGCTTTTTGGAACAAGCATCGCCAGCTTTGGCGAGCGGAAGATTAAGCATGAAAATGGCAACTGCTGTGTAGATAAGTTTCATCTTAAATTTATCGGAATTTAAGACGGCTTTCTCATGTATCAAAGTGATATTTTCGGAAAATTATTAACTTAAAAACCAGGCTGAATGGGTGTTTCCAGGCGAGGATTGGAAACAACAAGTTTCTATAAACCGCTTCCCATCTTTTCTACCTTTTGCAACCACTTCGCTCGGAACGCATCAGCTGACATGCGTACCGGGCCGATGTGAGTGATTTTGACCGGCTTAATTCCGCAAAATTCAAAAGTTAGTTTCTTTAAAGCTTTGTCAGTGGGCGCGCCATAAAATAGACGGTAATACCAAGAAGGTTGATCCATCGTCGAGATAATGTGGGCGGTCTTGCCTGACAAAAACTTATCCCACCACAAAGAGCCTTCTCTTTTTTTAAACGCAAAACCGGGGAGTAGGACTCGATCAAAGAATCCTTTTAGTACCGCAGGGACAGCACCCCACCAGACAGGATGAATACAAACAATGTGGTCAGCCCAGCGGATTTTTTCCTGGGACTCTAGCAAGCACGGCTCAAGTTCGGTGCGTTTTCTATATCCGAATTGCAAATTAAGATTGAAATCCAAATCGCCAACAAAAATTTCTTTTACTTCGGCACCGGCTTTCAGAGCACCGCTTTTATAAGCTTGGTGTAAAGCATGGTTGAAACTTTGCGAATCCGGATGGCCTTGAATGATAAGAACTTTTTTTCCCATGGGTAATTACACCATGGGAATAGCCGTTCAACAACTGCACAGACGGTGTTTTCTGGAAAATGGGTCCTCCGGAAGACCCTGGGGCTGCGGGGCAATCCGTATTTTTCACCGAACCGTGAAATGTGCTTCTGATTTTGCATTCACCGAAAGCTAAGACCTGTTGATTGATTTCCTTCATGACTGGCAGTCCAACTGTGCTTAGTTTTTCATCGCGACGGGTAAGTGAATTTGCAATTTCAATATTTTCAGACATGCGAAGGCTCTGATCCAGCTCAATAACTACGATATCAAGATTGTGGTAAGCCGTATTCGTGCCCCATTCAGATGCTTTTTTTGGAGGATCGAATTGGGTTATAAATCTTAAGTTCTTTGCTGTTGCTTTGTCGATAGTGCCGGTCATCGAATTGAAGTACATAAATTCAACGTCTTTAGGTTCAAAAAAACCACCATCTGATACACAGTGAGCAGCTGTCACGACCATGCGTGGGGAGATAAGGGTCCCCGGACATAATTTGGGTCCAACAACTCCAACATTGTATAATTGCATCGAGTATAAGGCTTTGAAGTCCAGGCTCTCGGTGGTGACGGCACTGGATTTAAAGTATCCAGCATGCGCGGTGATGCCCAATAGAGATGACAAAAATATACAAGAAATATGCTTTGAAATTTTCATACAAACCTCACGCCTTGATGTTCAGGTTTTGTATTTCAAAATTTGGGCCTAATACTTGTCCTCTGGGAACTTCTTAAAGACCCTTTGGAGTCAGCTCTGCCTATTAACGGCACTTAGTTGAATATTGTTTAACACATGAGGTGTCTCATTTTGGGATTGGTTCAGCTGTTCCGGCCAATAAGCTATTAAACTTTTCCCTCGACATGGTGTCGCAGTTTAATTCGGTTTTTACGCTGATTCCTGTTCCAGGCGTTCCGCGATCCATATTTTCAAAAGAGTTTGATAGCCAATCCCGCCTTTTTTCTCGGCGATCTTGCGCAGTTTTTGCACCATGCTGTGGGGAAGGCGAATACTTGTCGACACACCATTCATCGCCTTTTTTTCAGGTTTGATGGTCACTGACTTAGAGTGGTCCCATTCCTCAGGATTGTACTTATCGAGTTTTTTCTTTTTCGATTGTGTTTTCTTTTTCATAAATCCCAACCCGTAAATATTCTTGCGGTATTTTGTCCCAGATCTTCGAAAATTAGGCGCAGTTTTCGTCCCGCATTTGTTTTGCCAACAATCATGTAGCGCTCGGGTCCATGGTGTTTCTTGTTAGGGGTTATTACGTACTTATTGAAGAAAACTTCTTCGGCTTCCCAGTGTTGGATTTTGTAAAGGCCGAGATGTTCTTCGTTGTGCTCGTCCCAGATAAAAAAATACCATCGTTTTTTAGTTAACCCGGTCATATACAATGTACCCTAAATGTAGCTACAAGTCAATTTTTGGATATTACTAGGGTTTGCACGAGTTGTACGAAGTACTAGGAGGAAAATACTTAACTTGATGTTTCTGTAAGGACGCAGCTCGGAACATCTTAAATCGGTGAGCCAGAGCGCCAGCCCCGTGTAGTTGGATCTGGCGCAGCGAAAGTGGCGTTAGTGCTATTTTTTGTTGCTGACCAGAACTTTAAATCCACCGACCGAGAATCGTTTCATCGAAAAGATTTCTTCCATCTGTTTTTTGTCCATTTGTTCGAATTCTTTATGAACTTTTTTATTCACTTGCTGGCTGTGAGCTTTCGATTTGTAAACGATGAAAGCAAAAATCACAGTTTCGTCTTTCTTGAGTTTGCAAAGTTTTGGAAAAGGCAATCCATAAGGCAGATCCAATTTGTCGCCAATGCACTCATAATATTCAAGAGCGCCATGCTTCATCCAGGTCTTCATGCCCAGAGTTGCCATCTTTTTATATTTCTTTACATTCTTCTTAGCGATTGGAATCACATAACCGTCAACGTAACGACTCATAAAAACCTCCATGGTTGAATGCATTTATTGGAACATGCTTTGGAGGTTTGAGCCAATGGAACTAAGCCAGCCAGACGTTCAAATTTGTGAATGGAATAGCCGACCTTTTGTATTACACCGACGCAGGCAGCTACCGGAGCGGAGGTGGAAATGGCGAATTGTTAATGCTGAAGAGGGGCACTCGTGAAATCGAGCGCCTAACTTGAAACTGGAAACTACATTTCCTCAAGCGCGATATTGAAATCGTGTTCTGAAATCGCTTCGATGCCTTCTTCTTCCAAAATATCTTGCGCGACCACTTGAGCATCCAAAAGCTTATCGACGTTGTCGCTCACAAAGCTCGTTTTAAAGATCACTTTCTTTTTAGAACCTTCAACACCGATCACGGCGACGGCGCCATCGAGTCCCGTGATGAAGACTCCGCCCAGGATATCAGCTGCGGCGTTAAGTTCTTTAAGATGGGCTTTGATAAGTTTTGTGACTTCAGATTTGATTTCTTGCATGGGAGTTTTCTACAGAGGTTAGGCCTTGTTCGTCAACTAAGTGGGTTCTGCATCATTGCGCAGTCGGGGTCTTTCTCCTCGAGACCAAGGCCAGCGGCCTTCGATCTCAACCTCAAGAGAAAAGCTTAAGAATGTTCTGATAAGGACGATCAAAGAAAGTACACCGAGACTGGTGAAGGTGGGCTCCACGGCAACAGTTCCAATGATGTCCCCAGCCACTAAAAACTCAAGTCCCAGTAAGATCGCTTTCCCCAGAGAGCTTCGTAAATTTTCGTACGCATTTGGAGTCTTTGAGAAGTGTTGCCGCAGAAAATTGAAGGTCGCATATAAGCCACCCAAAACAATAATCAGAACGCCCCAAACCTCAATGATCTTTGCTAGCAGTGCCAAGTTGCTATTTATGTAGGAAAGAATTGAAGACTCCATTCTTAAACACTATCGCTAAAAAGAGTCGGGGATCAGGTGATTAACTTTCGAGTGCCAAGGATCATGAATTTGTCGGAGGAGTTTTAGGCAAAAAAAAACCCGCGTTTCCGCAGGTTTGATATTTCTCTCAGAGGCTCATTTCCGGAGAAACTTCCTTCGATACGCGATCGAAGAACAAATTTGGTAGTGAGAGGCGGACTTGAACCGCCGACCTACGGATTATGATTCCGTTGCTCTAACCAGCTGAGCTACCCCACCAACCGAACGCTTTCGCGTGAGCCGCAATTTTTATTAGTTTCGCGTCCTTCTGTCAATCGTTGCGTTTGCGTTAACTTAAGATTTTCAAAAATCCTAAGGGCCCCGGTCTTTGGTCTTGACCATGCTGTCATATCACAATGGAATAATTACTCGGACATAATGATCATTCTCAAGGAGGGGATAATTATATGAAAAGACTGATGATGGCAGCTTTGTTGCCAGTAATTGTGGCAGGTTGTACGAACTCCCAAAACCACCCGCTAAGCCCTGTGGTTGGCGGCTCTGACCGTGGTATCAAGGTGTCAGCAAATCAACTTACGATCACGGCGATTGATGGAACTCCTCTGTCGAACGCGCAAGTTTTGATCGGGGATGCACTGAACTCTCCGTTCGAGGGGAACCTACTTACTGCTGACGCAAATGGTCAAATCGAGATCCCAGCAGGTTGGACAGATACTCAGCCAGTGACGATCGATGCGAAAGGTTACGTTCGCCAAACTTATATGGCGGTGAACCCAGGAGCTGTGACTTTCAAACTTCGTCCTTTAAACACAGTGAACCAATTTGAAGTAAAGGGAGCGGCGCAAGGTCTTCCGATCAAAAATGGCGATGGCAACATCGACTTTGGCTTGGTGATGCAGGGCTTTAGCAAAATGCAGCTCTTCGCCTTTAATATGGATTCAGTGTTAAGCGCACAGAACGATAAGATCTCGGCGATGGGTCAAGAGATGGATATCCCAGCAAATCTGTCTTTACCGAATCAAAAAGAAAAATACGCTCTATTCACGGTGACTTTGGATAAACCTGCTTACCGTATTTACTTCGGTCAGCCCGGTGTGACTCGCGTATTCGTAGCAAAAGGAACTTTCCCGTTTAAACAAGTCGTCGATGGCGTGCGTGGGGGAGCAAAACTTTACGAGATGCTTAACGTGTTTAACCTAACAGGTGGCGCGATCCGTGACGTGAATTTGTCTAAAGGAAGCACTTCTTTAGATTTGCCAACGGACGAGATCAAGTTCTCGGTTAAAAACACGGTTGTCGCTCCTCAGTTCCGTGCGGACGAGACGTTTATGGCGGCAGGGTTGTCGGCTCAAGGTGGCTTGCTGCTTCCAACAGATGTTAAAAAGCTTAACGCTGGTCAAAAAGTTTCTTTAAACACAGCTCCGAACATGGAAGCGAATGTTTTAGCAGTTTTGACTAAGACCGAAGATCTTCGTAACAACATCGACCGCGTTTCCACTGCAATCATCCCGATGGCAGGTCAAACGACTCCACAGGTCTTGCCTTTGATCAATAACCCAACAGTTGGGGCGAGTGGTCTTGAGATCGCGATGCCGCAAGTTCAAGGTGTGGCGGGAGTAAATCCACTGGCGACATACGCTGTGTTCTCAAACGAGATCCAAGTGCAGCAAGGTGCCGACAAAGTAAAACTGATGAACCAAACGTGGGAAGTTTACGCGGATAAATGGGTGAGTAACCTTAAAGTCCCAGCCTTCCCTGGTGACAAGCTTTTGAATGGCAACAAGCGTTGGGAAGTGAACTTTTTAGGCTCACAAACAGCTTCACAAGCACCAATGGGCGCTGCTATGATCGAAGCTGCAACACATGTCACACACAGCTCGGTCAACTTCTAGAACTATTTTCTTATCTCTTGTGATCATCACAGGCTGCACCGTCATGGGTTGCAGCCTTTTTGATAAAAGGCCTTCCGCCAACCAACAAATGGCGAAATTCAACAAACAAAGAGTGTTCTTTGCCCCGTACGACAACGTATGGAGAGCAGCCCACGCTGTAATCAAATTCCCCATCGCCCAAGAAAACCAAGACACCGGTGTCATCGAAACCGAATACATCAAGGGCATCGATGGCTGGCTACCCCCTGACGTCGCAAAACCACCATCCAGTGGTATCCGTTATAAGTTGATGTTCACTTTTGCTAAGGGAACTGCCGACGGCAGAGAATCCACGCGAGTGACGATCGATAAGAAGATGGAGATCCTGCGCGACTTCTTCTCGCAACCCGAACCGTTGGAATCGGATGGGCTGGAAGAGAAGATTCTTTTTTACCGCATTGAGCGCGAGCTTGTGGTTATGGATGCGCTTAAGCGGGCTGGGAATTAGATCTTTGCCAGTACGAGCTCAAAGTCTCTCTTTCCCGTGATTATTGAAAGGTGAAAAATGGTAAGTAGTGAGGAACTTCAATTCTCATCTTGGCAGGAGTATTGGAAAACCGTTGGACCGGCTTTAGAGAAATTTATTGTTGGGCAACACAATGAACCTGCGTCGCAATATTTACTTTCTAGTTATGCGTATTATTCATTTTCCTTGGAAGGGTTACCAAAAAAAATTCAGAAGCATAACGAACTGGTTGAAAATGCATATCCTTTGTTGATGCAACTACAAGACATCTTGCGCGGAAATTTAATAGCACAAGATCAATTGCTATTAACAAATGCAGGTCTGAATCTGCGAGTGGCTTTTGAAATTAGGGTGAATTTAAGATTTATATATCAACATGACACCCCAGCCGTCATTCTTCAGCGTCTCAGTGATTTTTTTGATTACGAGGTCCTTATGGGTAGAAAAAACTCTCCTTACCTGGAACCTCCGTCTGAAGAAGAGGAAAAGGTATTTTGTAGAAAGTTTCCATTTTGGGCAAAAGGCGACAGACTAATATCTAATGCTGTGTGGAACGGCGATGGAAAAACTGCAAAGGATATCTGTGATCTTGTTGGGATGTCGAACGAATACCAGAGTATTTTTAAAATGACGTCAAAACTGGTGCATGGTTCGCCCTTGATTAAGAATCTTTACCGGAATTGTGCAGGATTGAACTCCATTGGAAATTTAGAAACTGTGACTATGTTTGCCGCATTAAGTACACATCATGCTATGGAGAGTTTGCATGAATTTTTTGATTTTTTTGGAGTTGAGTATGATCCGTTGCCATACGCTTTAATTCAACGGCATATGCTTCAGATCGAAGAACTAAAGTAAAATATTTAACTTTATAGTGTTAGAATAATTTAAGTATTTGTTCCTCATTGCGATATTTGTAAGCTAACTTCGCAATCCCAATTGACCGAACATCTGAAATTAAATATTTTCTGGCGGCCATCGCAACCCCGGCATTGAATTGCTTTATTTTTTGTCATTGGGGAAGAATACAGTTTTATCCATCCCCTTGTGAGTGCACACCAGCAGTAAATCTTTTCTTATAGGAAATATGATTTCACTTTTTGGATGAATAGGGCCAATAAATTGCGATCCACCGTTGGAAAAGAATACAGGGTTGTCTGAAGTGATAAAGCTACGTTTTGAGTTAGCTTTAAAGAATTGCCAGTCTTTCAAAAGAATCGAATCCGCTATTTTACAAGCTTGTTCGATCATTATTGGTAAGCTAACAAAAGATTTTACCTCTACTATCATCTGTTCAGGTGTAATACCTGAAGGAGGAGGGGGTAAGCTATTATTTTGAATCAAGTGATCAAGAATATGCTCTGCGGCGAATTTATGTAAATCGTGAATTGGGTTTCTGAAACTTGGAACCCTTGTAAAAGAAAAACCGATAAACAATGCGATTTTTTCTCGATCTTCATCCGAAATATTGACGACCTCCTCGTCGTTTAATCCAAGGGTTCTTAAAATGGGGCTCGTGGCACTCTCAATTTCAGCAAATTTTTTTTTCAATTAAATCATCACCATCCTCAGTCTGTGCATAGTAAAAATCTTCGTAACAGATTGATGAGATTGAGACTGGTTTATTCGGTAGATTGATGCTTTCGATTTTTTTATTATAAGCCCAGACGAATTTGTTGGGCTGAATGTTGGCATCGGCAAATCCAGCTAAATATAACTTCGGAACATAGTGTTGACGTTTTGTGGTTTGCATTTAAGCGACATCCGAGTTTTTTTTAAGCAAAGAGATACTTTCACGATACTCTTTCGCTTCAGCAGTCATTGTCCAATGGGTTGAAATTCCCATTTCTTCTATAAGTTTACGTAGTTCGGAAATTTTCACTTTAAAAAATTCTTTTCTGAAGTTCACTCTATTAACTTGATGAGAAGAAAATTTACGGTGAAGTTCCTTTTCTAATGCTGGTGCGTCGTCATTTGATATGAAAGCATGGACGTCAAAATCAAACGGAACGCTAGCGTCTCCTAGTTCATCAATTCGGTCTTGGGGATCGAGGCGTCGAGTGAGTCCTATCTTTAAAACGTCTTCCCCAAATGACCCGACGTTCGATATGATATACACATACCCAGATTTAGTTTGTTGTGCCATTGAAAGAGCACGCTTACTTTTGTCCTCTGCAGCCTTTAGCTTTTGTTGAAGGTCGTTTAATTTTTCTTCATATTTTAAACGCTGATGCTCGTTTGCTGACTCAAGATCCTTCCGAACTTTCTGCATAGCCTTCGAAAGGGTCTCCTCGTCCTTTTGTGCTTCCTTCATAGCCTTTTCATAATCACGTGCGGCTTTCTCTTCTTCACGGATCTGTTCGCGTATTCTTCGCTGCTCTTCTTTGTCCTTTTCTTTTAGGGCTTGAACGGTGCAAGCCCACTTCAATTCGTCTAATCTCGCACTGAGGTAAAGCTCAGTGATCTTTGCTTCCCTAAAAGCACGTCCGTTGAAATTTACGGTCTGAAACGAATCTCGAATCTTCTGTTCTAATGTGCCAAAGTTGTCCTTTTTTACGCTGGACAGAATTGAATCAACTTTTCCGTTAAATGCATCAAGAACGAAAGCAATTGCTGTATCTCTTCGATTTATCTCGACGTATTCGCATGTAGCAGCCATATCGTTCTTTATCATTGCCTTTACCAGATCTCGTGAACGTTTGAGTTCATTGCCCGCATCAGTATGCGAATAGTCGTCTGCTAATGAATCAAGAAGGCCGTAAGTGGGAACAATGTATTGGTCACCGTAGCCTTCGATGATATTCTTCATCGCTATCGCCGTTTTTTCGAATGAATCTGCCTTGTCGCGTGCATCCAATGCATCTGCCGCGATTTTTTTTGCTTCTTGATTTGCGAGGTCAATTGTTATTCTCGCATTGTTATTCGCGTCCGCTAGAATTTTATCAGACTTTTCCTGAATTAATCTTGCTGATTCTTTGGCTTTGGCAATAGTACTCTCAGCCTCGCTTTTAGCTTTTTCTGTAAGATTGAAAACGGCGATTTGCTCATTCTTAACTTTGGTCAAAGCACGATCTTGCTGTTCTTTTAGATTTTCCTCGGCTTTTCGGCGAAGCTCAAATATATGGGATTCTGTATCAAGTATTTTTAAGTAAGGGGATAATTCTTTAACTTTAGAATCTAAGAGTACTTTTTCAGCATTTAAGTTATCATAGTCAGAACGCATCTTTGAATTCTGTTGCTTTAGACTTTCTAATTCGTGCGCCAGGGTCGTGCCTGCCATTTTGTAACGTACACAAATGGCAATGGTTAGTATAAGCGCAATACAACTTAGAATTAGAAGTGTTCCAGTCATTGTGTTTTCCCTTTATTGAAGTTGCAACTCTTTGCATATCGGGAAAACTTAGAATCAACTACAGTCAAAATAAGTTTACAAAGATATCTCTAAAAGAGACGTGTTTATATATTCATTTAAGTTTATTGATGCGTAACCGATCTGTTGGTGATTTTGGAGGATATATGACGCTTAAAGGTGCTATCAGATCATATAATGCCGCTGTTCGTAGAGCTGAGAGAGAAGCAGCCCGTAGAGAACGTGACAGAGCGAAACGCTATAAAGCTGAAATGAAACAGCTGGAACTTGATGATGCCGAAAGTGAAGTGGATGAATATCAATCGAAGATGGAAACACTTTTAGGGTTTCATAAAGAAAAGTACGTTCCCATAAACTGGAATGATATTTCACAAGAGGCTGAACCAACCCCTCCTTTGAATGAGGAAAAATACAGGAAACAAGCGCAAGCTGAATTAGACAGCTATATTCCAGGTTTTTTCCAAAAACTTTTTCGATTAGAAGCTAGCGTCCGTCTGGAGATGATGAGGAAAGTTACGATCGCAACTGAAAGTGACAGTCGCGAATATGCAGAAGCTCTAAAACAATACAGTGAAAAGCTCCAAGAATGGAAATGTTCACAAGATTTGTCGAAGCGAATTCTACAAGGTGACGCTAAATCCTATTTAGAAGTTATTGAGGAGACGAGGGCTTTTAATGAGCTGCAGGAAAACGAGGCGAATGTCACTGTGGAGTTTGTTAATCCAAAAGAATTGTTGGTCAATGTCTTGTTTAAAGGTGATTCCGTTATTCCACCAGAGGTGAAAGACCTTTTAAAAAGTGGAAAATTGTCAGTTAAGAAGCTACCGACTGCAAAATTCAACTCTATTTTTCAGGACCATATCTGTAGTGGTATTTTATCAGTAGCATCGGAATTATTTTCGATTCTACCGGTTGAAACCGTATATGTTAATGCAAAATTGACTATGCTTGATCCGAAGACGGGACATCTGCGTGATACAGTTATCGTCTCGGTGATGATTCCCAAAGCTACGATCAATCAATTAAATCTAAGTGAAGTCGATCCTTCGGATTCAATGAAAAACTTTAAATGTAATATGGATTTTAAGCCTGCTTCTGGGTTTAGTGGCGTTGATGAAATTAGGTATAGTGGTATCGAAGTTGCATAACTAAGTTTTGAAACCCTCTCGATCCGAGAGGGTTTCGTTCCAGCTCAGGACTCGAAGACTCTCATATCTACGTACTCACAAAAACATGAGCGCAACCATACCGCGCTCTCACTCGCAACTTCCCGAAAAATACTCACTCCATTTATTCCAAGGTCGAGTTTATTGCGATTTGTTAACGTCTCAGAATGAGAAGTGACCTAAACATAATGTTTCCGGACTCCGATAAGTATTCATATGAAAACAAATCATTTGTACGTATTGGCGTTTGTGACCTCATGGCTATTAACTGGGTGTTCTCTGGATGTAAATCTATTGGGATCCAAATCTAATATGTCTAGCATCGGTTCGAACGACGGTCCCACGACAACGTTGCCGATGGGGAACTTCACATTAGCTTTAAATAAATCAATCGGTAAGGGTAAGTTCATTGACCTTTCTGCTGATGCGTCTGAGGTTCGTAGCGGACTTATTGATAACGCGAAAAACGTGACGCTGATGTCGAACGAGAAGCTTCTGACGTTCGACGTAAATGGCAACGAAACTTTCAGAGTTAATTTACCCACCGCTACTTATAAAAACTGGAGCGCAGGGACGCGACCTTCGATGGTTCGTGATTCAAGTGGCAATTTCTATGTCGTCAGTAAAGTTAATCCGACGACAGGCGGAGACCAAGGGTTGTTGAAAATTTCTGCTGATGGTACGAGCATTCAGAAATTTGACTTAACCACCGCTGGGGGTAACTTCACTCTTGGTGGTACTGACATCGCGCTGGTTAACGTAAACGGCGTCGATGAGATTCACATCACTCCTTATGTTAGCAGTGGTAACTCCTCGGTCGAGGTTTACGACCTGAATGGCGTTTATAAAGCTGGTCGTGACTATACAGTCCCAGGCTTGCAGATGTATTCCATCGCGCAAAATCCAATCGATAAAAAGATTTATGTGACCTGTAATCAGCCGACTAAAATCTATATTTTTAATCAAGATGGAACTCCGGCGACTCCTGACGTTTTGGATTTTACTGGAACCTACATGAATATTGGCGAAGTGAACTTTGATGCCAGTGGCAGATTGTATTTAAATAGCTATAAGGATCTAGGGACACCAAGTTATGTGGACTACGGTATCAGCGTTTATGACGTGTCCACAGCCACTCCAGTCTTGCTGCGCACTCTTAGATCAAGTGCAGGGCACGACGCCATTTATTCCTTTGCCGTTTCACCGGATGGCAATTCAATCACGGGTGTTAACAGCGATGATCCTAATGACAAATATGATGAGCTTTATGAACTTTCTGGCAGCAGCTATCAGTTTTCGAAATTATTAAATTCCCGAGGTGATGGCGCAGCGGACTTCAATACCCGCGGCTCATTCGCCACTTTTGCTCTCGATAAAGATGAAAATCTGTATATTGATGATAGTAGAAATAAGCGTGTGAAGGTCTACTCGATGGCGGGTGTATTAAAATATACATTCTCGGTCGATGAACCAAATATCACCAATTGGACTGAGCATTTCGTAGCGATGACGAGCGAAGGAAAAGTTCTGACGGGTGGTTACGATTGGACTTACGCGACATCTACGTGGGCGAAAATCTATATTCAAGTGCGCGATAAAACTGGTGCTCAGCAGAGTGCTGCGATGATCGATCTTCCGACAGTTGCCTGGATGCCAAAATTCATGGGTATAGATTCTGAAGATATGTTGTGGTTTGACGACGGTCAAAATTACTATCGTGCAGATCTGACTGGTAACGTAGTTGAAACCATTGCCTACTCAACTAATGCCGCTTCCTACGGTGTTGGGGCCTTTTTAATCGGGCAAGTGTCGGGCGATACTCTTTATTTCCTTAATAATGATTACACATTGTGGGGAATGAACGTAACGACAAAAGCCACGACTCAACTCATGGGTTCGGCTCAATACACGGCTGCTGGGATTTTTGCAGTTTTCCCATTCGGTAGTTTCCAACCGATTTCTGGAGGCAAGTTTGCCGTGTTGGCTTACAATTCAACTTTGACCGCTAAGTTGTACGTGGTGATTGATCCTTCCGTAAACTATTCTGTCGTGACTAAGATTGAATCCGCGGACCAGGATGCCTTTACTACCAGCATGATCTGGACATCAGCAGGTTTGTGGTCAAAAGGCTCTTACGACCGTTACTTCCTGTGGGATCTTCACTAACAGAGATTGCTCTAAGTCACAGACCGGCGTATTGTGGGGATCTATTGCAAAGCAAGGATCCCCATGAAACTTTCTGACATCACCAAAGCCATCGCCCAAGTACTTGGAACTTCTGATCTGAAAGAGATCAACGCGCTTCTTAAAAAAGAACCCGCAGTCAAATTCCGCATCACAGGTAAAGCTTTGGGTCACTTTGGTTTCACGGGACAAATCAAAAGCGTTTCCGAAGAGGGTGTCAAAGCCTTCATGGCGAACAAAGTGTCGCTCATCCGTTTAACTGACATTGAAACTTTTGAAAAAGCCAAGCCTCGTGAAGAACGCCCCGTCAGAACCGCTAAGACGGAAAAGGCAGGAACTTCTGCGCCCGCAAAAACGGCTTCTGTAAATAAACCTAAAGCTGCAACAAAACCAAAACATCAAGATCTAGAAGACGACACCGACTTTGACGACGAAGATGATTTCGACGGTGAAGATCTGCGCCCTAAAAAGCTAAAAAAGGGTAAACCCAAATCAGCTGGTAAAAGCGGCAGCAAGTTCATTCCTACTTCTAAAAAATAGGTGAGGGTTTTTCTATCTCGTAGCGAAGCGCAAATGTAAACTATGCTTCGCATGTGAAGTGTTATGCACGCCCAAGTTACCGAGATTATGTACTCGTAATGTCGCTTTCGTTTCAATCTGAGACGGTCGTCATCCAGCAAAGGTATAATATTGCCGATAAGTATTCATATGAAGGCAAATACTCTGTACGTTTATATGTTGCTGCTGACTTCATTCGTGATTTCTGGTTGTACCCTGGATCTGAATTTAGTCGGCTCGAAAATCGAGATCCCCAGCTCGGGTAACACGAACGTTGTTGGTCCAACAACAGTTCTGCCGATGGGGCATCACACTCTTGCATACAATAAAGCTGTTGGTAAAAATCGCTATGTCGGTTTGGATCGTTCGACCATGGGAAGTAACGGCGGGTTGATCGATAATACCGGTGCCACGACTTTTATTGGCGATAACGGCGTTTACACCTATGATGCAAACGGTGTTGAAACATTCAAAGCCCCTATTCCATTATCTTCTTACCAAAATTGGGTGAGTGAACGTAACCCGATGGTGCGTGCTTCCAACGGTGATATTTACGTATTGAGCCGAGTTAGCTTCAGTGGGGGAGCGCAAGGGCTTCTTAAAATTTCTCCAAACGGAACAGTTGCGCCAATCACTTTGGGTGTTGGTGGCCAGTTCGTAAACGGCGGCTGGGATATGGCCCTTATCAAACGCACGAATGGCACGGAAGAGCTTCATCTGACTCCGTATCTGAATAACAACCCTAACCCTGTCGAAGTCTATGATCTCGATGGAAATTTTTTGCGCTCCTATGGAGCCGCTGCAAACACAAGTCTTTATTTCTTGGGTCAACATCCCACTTCTAAGAAAGTCTATGTATCGTCGAATAACTGGATCACCCGCATTTATGTTTATCAAGAAGACGGCACAGCAGATGGCTTCTTTGATTTAAGTGCGACTCTGAAACACATTGTCGATGTTAAGTTTGATTCTAATGGTTATATGTACGTTGCAAATCTTGGCGATCCTCTTGACCAGAACAACGATCCCGATCGAGGTTTGAATGTCTATGACATTTCATCGGGCACGCCGGTATTGATTCGCACTTTGCGTACTAGTGTTGCGCATCCTATTTCCATGTACCGCTTTGGCATCTCACCGGATGGGACCAAGATCATCGCTTTCAATGCTTTGACTTCTCAAACTGCGATCGATGAGTTGTGGCAACTTTCCGGGTCGTCGTATCAGTTCGTCAGAGAATTAACGAGTTCTGGCAGTGCCGCGCCAGATTTTAAAAATTCAAACACAACGGGAGGCTTTGCTGTCGACCGTGATGAAAACATCTATATCGACGACAACGGTAATAAGCGCGTGAAAGTGTATTCCAAGACGGGAACATACTTGCGCGAGTTTTCAGTCGATAACCCGGGCATCACTTGGTGGGCGGATCACTTTGTCGCGATGACCAGTGATGACAAAGTTTTAACCGGTGGTTACGAGTTTTCGATGGGTGTGCATACATCGAAAGTTTTCTATCAAGTTCGTTCTAAAACCGGTGTTGAAGAAAGTTCGGGCTTTGTTTATTTCTCAAACAACCTCGCGGCACCAAGATTTATCGGAATCGATTCTGAAGATTCCATGTGGTTCGATGATGGTGGAACTATCTATCGCGCCGACCTAACTGGCGCGATCACATATTCCGTGGACTATTCATCTAATCCGGGTGCATTGGGAGTCGCAGGAGCGCTGGGTGCCCAAGCCATCGGAGATAAAGTTTATTTCTTGGATACCGGAGACTATACGTTGCATGCGATCGATCTGCAGGGGAACCCTTCCCTTGTGATGGGGGCTGCAGAGTATGCTCCCGCGAATCTGTTTGCAGTGTTGCCGTCGGGTGGTATTCAAGCGCTGGCAGGCGGTAAGTTTGGCTGCTTGGCCTATGATATGACTTTTACTCCACTGTATGTCGTGATCGATCCGGCCAATAATTATGAGATTGTTTCAACGATCACTTCGACCGATCCGAATGCCTTTTCCACGATGATGATCTGGACTTCAGCAGGCCTGGTGAATAAAGGAACTTACGATCGCATTTTCTTCTGGGACGTTCAGTAACTAGTCTATACGGCAGCCTTAATATTTAAGACTTGTGCGCTTCCATCCAGAGGCGCATATTCTTTTATATCACTTATTCCGCAAGGCACTGTCATGATCCAATCTTCCTCCTCTTCCACTCTTACTCCGCAAATTCCTGGAGCCACTTCGAGAAGTTTTTTGGCATTGGCCATGGGTGGCTTTGGTATTGGCATCACAGAGTTCGTGATCATGGGACTTTTGCCCAATGTCGCGAACCACTTAAAGATCAGCATCCCGGATGCAGGACATGTGATCAGCTCATACGCTTTGGGAGTGGTCGTGGGCGCGCCACTCTTAACAGTGCTTGGCAGTAAGTACTCGGCCAAAAATCTTTTGTTGTTCCTCATGGGACTATTTACCGTTTTTAACGGGATCTCGGCTTTAGCTACAGATTATTATTCCTTGATGCTGTTTCGCTTTTTAGCGGGACTTCCTCACGGAGCTTACTTCGGTGTCGGCGCAGTCGTTGCCAGTCGCTTAGCGAAACCCGGGAAAGAGGCTTCGGCTGTTGCAAGCATGCTGACGGGACTTACGATCGCAAATATTATCGGCGTACCTCTTGGAACTTACGTCGGCGTGCAGTGGGGATGGCAGTGGGCCTTTGTGATGGTGGCCGTCGTGGGACTTGCAACGACGCTAGCTTTAAAGTCATGGATTCCTGTGATTCCACCAAATCCTTCTGCGAACTTTAAAAGCGAATTTAACATTTTCAAAAATATAAATCTTTGGATCTGTATCGGCATTACTTCCATCGGTTTTGGCGGATTCTTTTGCTGGATCAGTTACATCGCGCCGATGTTAACCGAAGTAACGCGCGTGTCCCCTGAATCCATTCCTTTGTGGATGATTTTAGCAGGCATCGGAATGACTGCCGGAATCATTCTGGGAGGAAAGCTCGCTGACAGATTCTCGGCCCTGAAAGCATCGATCGTTTTGATGTTTGCGATGATGGCAGCACTTTTCCTAAGTGGTTTGTTAGCACCATATCCGATTGCTACATTCGTGATGATCTTCTTGACCGGCACCTTTGCGATGGCTCAATGTCCACCGATTCAGATGCTATTGATTCAAAACTCCCAAGGTGGAGAGATGCTGGGCTCCTCACTGGGCCAAGCAAGTTTTAATATCGGAAATTCCCTGGGAGCATTTCTGGGAGGCTTACCACTGGTGATGGGATATTCGTACGCTTCACCAACTTGGGTCGGAGCCCTGATGTCCCTGGTGGGAATCTTTTTTGCCTTTATGCTGATGAAGCGTGTGTCAGGATTTTTTTGGGCGCGAAGTTAATCACTTCGCGTAGTTCACCTGATAATGAAGCTCGACAAATAGATTTGCGATAGGTTGCGCTGAAAGTAACTTCATCGGCGGATGCATCTTTCGTGGGAACAGGGGATAGCCACCCGCTAAAGTTAATGGCGCTACCTGAATGATCATCTCGTCCAAAAGACCAGCATCGTAAAACTTGGCAGTAAGCTCGCCACCACCAACCAGCCAGATATTTTTTCCAGCAGCAGCTTTCTTCATTTCCTCATGCACGGGGCGTACGTCGCCCTGAACAAATCTAACATCCACATCCGGAATGATCGGAAGTTTGCGAGTCGTAAAAACCCAAGCGGGCATTTTATAGGGCCACGCTTTAGTTTTATCCGCCTCTTTGGAGATTTGATGTTCATAAAGCCACTCATAAGTATGAGAACCCATGGCAATGGCACCGACATCTTTGATGAAGTTTTCATAGGTGGGCGGAACCTCGCCGTCACTAAATTGAAACAACCAATCCAGAGAGTTGTTTTCATCTGCAAGGTATCCATTTAAACTTGTTGCACCATAAAACAGTGTTTTCATAGGTTGACCTTTTTAGCTCTGGTTATCGCTTTTTCCGGTGATCATGCGTAACCATGTTTTTCGATGAAACTGCATGCTATCAAGTGCGATCCCTGCAAAGTGTACAACGATAAATATTTGCAAAATGACACTGAATAAGTTGTGAATTTCTTCCAGTGTTTCATCACCCCAAAATTGATCTGTACCCATCATGTATCCAGTGATTCCCAAGCAGATCACACAACTCCAGATTGCCAGGTACACCCAAGAGGCCGCCGGATTGTGGCCCACATAATCGATTTTTTGGTTATGCAATTTTGCGTAAGCGAAATCTTTCAATTTACTAAAAGATAAAGGAAAATTTTTAAATGCACTATGATCTGTATATACAAATCCCAGGATAAATCGCAAAATGACCAATGCCACCGCCGCGTATCCGACGTAGCGATGTGGGGGATCACCATCCTCTAAGATAAATAGGTTTGCAATAACAATGACTGCAAGGAGCCAATGGATTCCACGAATCCATAAATTCCAAATGATCCCCGGACTGCTCATTATTCAATGTTTTCCTTTACCTTGTTCCCATTGGTTGGATCAAAGTAGATTTCGACTTTCTTGCCTTCTTTGTTCCAGCCATAGATTTCATAACAGTTGCCTTTGGTTACTTTGAATTTTTTTATTTTGTAACCTTCGTCAGTTAGTTTTTTTTGAAAATCCGATTCCTTTTGCCATTTGTCTTTGGATTCTTTTGTGCAGTTTGGCTCTGCGAAAGAGATCGAACCCAAACAAGTGACGGCGATGATAGAAGCTGCAATTAGGTTTTTCATAAAATCACTCCTGTGCTTATCAGTTAAGAATTTGCCTTCAATAAATATAGGCTTAACTTTATTGAAGGCAAATTTATTTTTAACGTTAGATTTGATGGTTCTAGCCGGTTTATGGCCAAGCACAAAGTTCGCTCTACCGTTTAGAAGTGGGCCTGGGGTGGAAGGGTAAAAAATGGGAAAGTGTATTATTTCAGTGTTGATGACGCTTAAAACGAAAAAAGCCAGAGTCTCCTCTGGCTTTTTTTTTTCAATTTCAAACGAATCGAAATTAGAACTTGTTAATTTTATCAACCAATTCAGGGTAGTCGATGAATGGGTTTCTGTTGCCTTGAACAGTTAGGATCGCGTTGTTGCGAGCCATTTCTTCTTCGTCTACCGGATCTTCTTTGTCCCATTTACGCAAGAAAGCTTCTTGGCGTGGGCTGATTGGCAAGCTGTAGTGTACAGAGAAGTAGAACAAGGCACGAGCTACGTTACCTTTGTGAGCTTGTGGTGGTTCGAAAACATCTGCTCCGCCACCGCCCTTTGGCTTACCGAAACGAGCCACTGGGCATTTCAATGTTTTGTTATCTCTTTCAACTTCACCGAACTCGTAGTTACCACGAGTTGAGTTCATTTCATTGTCTGTTGGATACAAGTGATGCAAATCAGATTTTTGCATTCCCACGTTGAACTGACCAGAGAAACGGCTTTGTGGCCATGTGTGCTCTGTGTTTAGGATGTTGCCATCTGGGTATTTGCCTGGAGCCGGTCCGCGACCAGCAGCGAATTCAGATTCAGTTCTGTAAACTTGGCAATAAACGTCTGGAAGAGCGTATTGACCGTCTACTTTAGTCAAATAGTAAGTACCCATCATCCAAGCGCGTGCACCATCATAACCCAAAGAGATGTGTTGGTAGCAACCTTCGCCAGAGCAGTTTTCAGAAATTTTGTCGTAACCGTTTGCAACTTGTTTGTGTTGGTTGCGAAGGATGTAAGCGATTCTGCTTTTCAAAGCTTCGTTCGAAGCGCCATTAGCAAGATCTTGGTAGAATTCTTCACCGTAGTAAGAAATTCCGTGAGAAAGGGGAGCTGCATGACCCGAGATTGCAAAGAACATCGAGCAAACAACTAGAACTAAAGAAAGCACTGCTTTCATGGGACCTCCATAGACAGGCATTTAACGGTGCCCGGTAGATACGCGATTCCATATTAATCGCTTATATGCGGTTTATCTTGCCCAATGGTTTGTCCCATCATCTAAAAAGAGGCAACTATCATTTCAAAATTGTTAAGGCCACGAGCGTCAATTGCGTAACACTTGGGCTGAGCACACGTTAAAACACAAATGAGCACAAAAAATCTTAACGAAACGCTGACTTAGTCAACAGCGCTGCGATCTACTTATAGAATTCGACTTTGTTTTCATGAACGTTCGTTTGTGTTAGTTTGTCTTCATGGAAAAACCTTTCTCTCCCGCGGCTGATCGTAATAAAGAATCTATTCTTGAAGTGCTTAAAAAAGTGCTTCGTCCTGAAGACCAAGTTTTGTTGGAAGTGGGATCTGGTACCGGTCAGCATGCGATTTATTTTGCGCCATTTTTTCCGAAAACGACCTGGCAGCCGACGGAAGTGAGTGAAAATCTTCCGATGCTTAAAGAAGCGATCAAAGAGGCGGGGATTCGCAACATCAGAACTCCGTACCGTCTGAAAATTGGCGAAGATGATTTTCCGATTCGTACTTATGACGCTATTTTGACGGTGAACACCTTTCACATCATGCATTGGAAAGAGTGTAAGTCCTTTATCAAACTTATCAGCGCTCGCTTGCAAGAGGGCGGCAAAGTTTTGATCTATGGTCCGTTCAATTATAATGGCAAGTTCACAACTCCCAGCAACGAAGAATTCGATAAGACTTTAAAAGAGAAAGATCCACTGAGTGGGATTCGCTCTTTTGAAGACGTCTTAGCGGCGATGTTTAAAAATGGTTTTGAGCTCGTTAAAGACTATGAAATGCCGTCAAATAATCGTCTGCTTTATTTCCGTCGTTTAAAGTTCGTCAGCAAACGTTAGTAACGCTCTTAACACGACCAAAGTATCGCATCGCATTGAGATCCTGATAAGGACTCGTAAAGTTTTTAATGTTTACCTGCGGGATGCCGAAGAGTTAGCACCACTAACCAAGGAGCGTTTCCGCGTGGAAGCAGAATCTTCGACAACTTCATCTTCTCAGTCAGGTCGCTTTAGCCTGGAATTCACTGGTAAAGGTTCTGAGCTTGCCTTGGTCATGTTAAAAAATCTGTTCCTGACGATCATCACACTGGGTATCTATCGTCCCTGGGCAAAAACTAATTTCCGTCGTTACTTGTGGGAAAATGTACAGTTCATGGGTGACCGTGCGGCTTACGTCGGGACGGGCGAAGAACTGTTTTATGGTTGGCTAAAACTTTTTGCACTGATTGCGGGACTTTTTGGTCTAAGCAATATCGTAAAAGTGGTCGCCCCTTTCTTGTCATTACCCTTGAGTATCGCAGGGATGTTTTTGTGGGCCTTCGTATTTGCGATCGCAACGTATTCAGGACTTCGCTACCGTCTGTCGCGCACAACTTGGAGGCAAATCCGCTTTGGTGTGGATAAGGATAAAGAACAAACCAAATCTTTCTTAAAGCTTTATGCCAAGGGTGTTTTGTTGTCGATCGTGACATTGGGTTTTTACTATTCCTACTTTCAAAATCAAAAAAGAGCCTTTTTAGTGAACCGTATGCGTTTTGGTACAGTTCATTTCTCGTATGATGGTGCGGATAAAGAGTATTTCATGCTGAATGCAAAGGGTCTGCTTTTATCCATCATCACTTTGGGCTTTTATGGTCCGTGGTACATGGCAAGTGTTATGCGATTTAAAATGGAGCACACGCATTTTCAAGGTGCTCGCATGGAATTCACAATGTCTGGTAAAGACATTTTCTTTTGCACCTTGATTGCTTACCTCGGGGCGATCTTTACATTTGGCCTAGCTGTGCCTTGGATTTTTGCTTGGGGTCTTGGTAAAATCGTTGAAAACATCCACGTCGTGGGTTCCCTTGATTTCGCTCAAGTTCACAGTCTGAAAAGTGATGGCAGTGCCATGGCTGATGATATCGTTGCAGAATACGATTTGGATCTAGGTTTCTAAGCAGATGAAATCTTACCGCGCCAAGTATTTTGACGGAGAAACTCCCTCGTCAGAGGAAGTTTTGGTAAAGATAAATGAGGCCGTTCTGGAAATTTCCAAGGACGGCCGTTTGCTTGATACGTGGCCGTTAAAGCTTCTGCATCGCGATCCTGTGTATATTTCAGCTGTCGTGATCCTGTGCCAGGGGGAGCCCGATGCTCGTCTGGAAATCCTGGATATAGATTTCCTGGGAGAGCCTGCTTTAAAAGTAAAATTTAAAAAAGAACAACCTTTGCAATTTAAGAAAAGTCAGATCGTCTTATGGCTGTCGGCTTTAGTTGTTGCTGTAGGCGTGGTATTTTTAGCGGTAAAACCTGTAACCAAAATGATTGCACGTAACATCAGCCACGCACGCGAAAAGCAGATGCTAGGGGCCATCACGCAATTACGTCCTCCGACCATGTGTCAGCTTTCAGTTTCCCAAGGTATTGCCTTTGAAAAGATGCTTTCCAAAGTTTATCCCCTGCAAGAAGGGGATAAAGAACTGGGGATTGAGTTTCATATCATCAAAAATTCTCAGGTGAATGCTTTTGCACTTCCCGGAGCCCAGATCTGGATTTTAAGTGGGCTTTTAGAGAAAGCCCAAAGCCCTGAAGAAATCGTCGGCGTCTTAGCCCACGAGATCGAACACGTTAAGCAGCGGCATATTCTGGAATCCATCGTGCGCAGCACGCTTTTGACTTCGTTGATGGCGATATCCGTTGGCGATGCTTCTGCAGTGTTAGTGGTGGATCCCCATACGGCTTCCCAGTTTTTTACTTTAAGTTTTGATCGCGAGATGGAAGCAAGTGCTGATAAGGGCGCTTTAAATCGCCTGCGTCAGTCAAAAGTTTCCACGCAAGGAATTATTGATTTGTTTAAACGCCTTGATGAAACGGGCCCGGCTTCCAAGATCCCGGAATTTATTTCGACTCATCCAGCGGGCAAAGCTCGCATTGAAATGTTTGAGCCTTATTCCATTGCCGCTGACAATCAACCGATTTTAACTAAAGAAGAGTGGCAAGACTTGAAGCGCTCCTGCCATTAAGATATCTTTAAGTCCGTGATATCAAAAGTAACGCTTTCTTCAGAACAGGTCCGAGCACTTTGGTTGCAGTCTCAAGGACTGCATGAGGCGCAGCCGTTTGGTAGCGGAGCTAAAGCTGTTGTTAAAGCGATCAAGCACCTGGGCTATGTCCAAATAGATACGATCCACGTGATCGAGCGCTCCCATCATCATATTTTGTATTCGCGAATTCCTGACTATAAAAGATCCCACCTGCAGCAAGCTCAAACAAAAGATAAAACTGTTTTTGAGTATTGGACTCATGCTTTAGCGTACATTGCGACGGAAGATTTCAAATATTTCATCGGTGATATGAAACGCCGAAAAGAAAATCCCTCCAGCTGGTATCGTGATGTCACAACCGCGGATGTCAAAAAAGTCCTAGCCACCGTGAAAAAGCAGGGAGCAATTTCCATTCGTGATGTGAATGACGAAGAACTGGTGGAAAAAGATCACCCGTGGGCTAGTAAAAAACCATCCAAGCGGCATTTACAGTGCGCGTTTAACGGTGGAGATTTAGTGATCGCTGAGCGTGTGGGCATGCTTAAAAAGTACGAGCTAACCGATCGCCATTTTGGCTGGACGAAGCGACCCAAGGCAGCGAGTGCCTCGGAAGTCCTTGATTATCACATTGATCGCGCCATGCGCTCCCAAGGGGTGGTGAGTTTAGAGTCGATCACCTATATGCAAAAGGCCGCTTTTAGAAAAGAAGTTTTAAAACGTGTCGAAGCTCGCGTACGTAAAGGTGCATTGATCCCAGTCGATGTTCCTGGTATCGAGAAAGTTCAGTTTTGGATCGATTCAGAGCACTTGGAATCAGAAATCCCCGAGGCGAACGATTTGACCCATATTTTATCGCCTTTTGATCCGCTGGTGATTCAACGCAAACGCTTTAATATGTTCTTTGGATACGATCACAGATTTGAAGCGTACCTGCCGAAAGAGAAACGCAAATACGGATATTTCACTTTGCCAGTGATTATCGGTGATCAGGCTGTTGCGGTACTGGATCTAAAAACAGATCGTCAAAATCAGGAATTGCTGATCCAGCAGTGGAGCTGGTTGGGTAAACATAAATCAAAAGTAAATAAGCAACTCATTGAAAGCGAGCTGAACCGCTTTGAAAAGTTCCAGCTCGCGAAATAATTTTTATAGGTCTTCCAGGCGCTTGGACCAATAGAATGGGATAATTTTTTTCATTTTAAAATCGCCGAATTCTTTCGCGCGGATCCATTTTGCATCTTTGGATTTTTTTACCATCATAAAGCCTTTATTAGAAATCCCCATGATGGATCCATTTTGCATTTCAGCGAAAGAGGTAATACCGGCATAAGTTGTTGCTTTGCTATCCACTTTTAAATCTGCGTCTCTGGTGGTGGCAAAGTTTTTTGGTTCTGGCATCGAGTAGACCGCACCATTATCCATCAAAATCGAGAGTGGGTTGTTCCAGGACTGATAGCGATCCGAAAAAGCCACTGGCTTCAGAGTATCAAAGCGATAGGTTAGGAACCCATCACCATCCAGACATTTCAGCTCATTTTTAAAAAGAAAGCAGTTGTCTTTGTTGGCATAGATATCTTGGATGTCAGCGCGGGTGGAAGCGGACATGCCTTTCAAGGAGTCGATAAGAGTGCCACCGTTTAAAATCCACTCGCGCGTGAAATCATACTTGGTAACATTCCCATCTTCAAAAATGACCGTCGGGAGGCCGCCATGCAAAGTAAGTCCAATAGTTTTATCGGTGAACTCTGCCAGGCGGTATTCCTGCGTTCCTTCATAAAAGCCCAAAATATTATCTTCATCCAAGAATACGCCACCCTTTTGTAAACCTAAGGGGGCTTTGTTGAAATTGTTTAAGGAGCTTAGAATGATGTTGGAACGAGATTCCTCTTTGACCGCCTCATTTTTTGTTGTCAGATAAACTTGAAATTGAAAGCCCAAGGAAATGCCATAGGAACCTTGCTCCTGATAGGTGTTATCGCAAGCGGCTCCTTCAGTAGACATTAAAATCCCGTGTTCACACTTAACATGGGCAAAGCCGTCGATATGGCGCGCCTCATGGACTAAGAATCCAGCAGCTTCAATCGGGGAGCTGTTTTTCATCGTAGGGCACAGATGCATGATACCTTCTGCGGCTTCGTGAAAGAACACTCTCGCTGCTGTGCTTTCGCCGCAATCTGAATCTTCTGCGGAATCGATTTGAATTTTTTTGATACGTTTTTTTAGAAAGTTAATTCCGCCTTCCTTGCTGATCAAAGTTTGGAAGTTTGCAGGAATTTTTCCATTTGGCATTTTTCGCAAGTAATCGATGCCCTGTAAGGCAACTTTAAAAATACCCTGATCGCAGACATCCATTTCAGAATAGGTTTTTGTCACATTTCCAGAACCGTCGACATCTTCGAATTGGTATTGGGATAAAGCATACTTCAAAAGGTCAGGATTGATGCATTCATTTGCATTGTTTTGAGCGTGGGCTGCGCTTGCACCAAAAACAAGTAGGGATGAATAGAAAATTCCACAAAGGATTTTAATTTTTAAAATTCTCATTGTCCGTTATCCTTGCTGGCTAATTTTTCCTGAATCATCATATTAATGGCGCGAGTTAGTTTTCCTGGTTTTCCATGACGAATGCCGCCGGCACTGATGGAGGCAAGGAAAGTCAGGGACTTATCTTGTTGCACGTTGATGGTTTTTTCTAAAATGGGTAAAACTTCCTTTGAATTTTCAGTCAGACGATCCAAGGACTCTAAAGCCGTGACGCGAAGGGGTGCTTCGGTTTCTTGGGCACTCGCTTTAAAGTTCGTCGTCACAACGGTATCTAAAGCGGGGATAGCTTTAGCTCCAGCTTTTGAGAGCAGATAAATACTTGCTCGGCGTACAGCGTGATTTTGCTTGGTATCGATAACAGCAGAACCTAGTTGGTTTATTTCTTCTGAAGTTAAATGATCGACCTTCGAGGCTTGCGGTGGCAGAGCCACATCAGGACGAGATAGCATCATGGCGATATAATTTACTTGGCGCTCGAGGCGAGGAGAAAATTGAGTTCGATTTGAAGGCCCAGTCCCAAGAACTGCAGCTGAATTCCCAACTGGGTTTGTGGCTTGAGGTAAAACCCCAGAAGCCGCTTGTGGGCTCGCAGCAAAGGTGTGTGATTTTACGGCCTGGTCAGCTGCCATGGAATCACCAGGGATCGCAGCGGACTTAGGGGAGTGATTAAACCAGTAAATACCAGCAATCAATGCCACTGCACTTAGCAAATGATATTTCCCAAATTGAGACACTCGCTACCTCCACGAATATCTAGAGGAAAAGCGAGATTCATACCACGGTCAGGCACTATTAGTTCACCGTGGTACCACAAACGATGTCTAGGGTCGTTGGCGGAGACAAGAAACGGCGCCATTAGCGCCGTTTCAGAATGAGAACGTTCGTTTTATTAAGTTTTTTCTATTACAGGGCTTGAAGTAATCCCGACAAAATTGAAGTCGTTACTTTGATGATTTTAAATCCTTTTTCACCCGTCGCAACGACCAAGTGTCCATTGGTGTAATAAAGGTTATTTACAGAAGCATCCGTTCCAAGATTAAAGCGGCCAAGGAATGTGATTGATACCAAATTACAACCTGATGGAATCAAAGGAGCGTTGATCGAATAAACCGACACGCCAGCTTCACCGTTTGCAACGAACATATAACCGCCACCATAGGTCGCAGCATTTGCAACTTGCTCTGCCGCTGTTAATCCAGAGACTGTCGGATTAGCAGCCAAGCCCAAGGACGTTCCGCTCGCAGTGCATATCAGCCTTGCGCCACCATAGCCAGCGGTCGCGATTTGCATGCTGCTGCCAGTGACAATCGTGGATTTACCACCATCATTCACCTGGGCATTCGCTAAGGTGTAGTTTCCAGATCCCAGGGCTCCACCAGTCAGATCAAAATGCTTAATGCCAGCATTCGTACTGACCGTTTTTCCGGTTACGGCGTAAAGACTTGATTTCGAAGAATCGAACGAAATATCGCGAGCGTCATCAAGTTGGGTGAAGGAGACTTCTGAAAGATTAGATTCGTTTAAAATTGAAAGACCGCCATTATCTCCTGAGAGCGCATAGACATAGCTGCCGGAAGAAATAACGCTCGTGCCAGCATACGCCGGGACGGAAGCATTACTAGCACTTCTTAAAAAGACGGAATTCACGAATGAAGTCAGTCTGCCATTGGCGTCTAATTGAATTCTTTGAACGTTGCCTCCACCGCCATTGTCAGAGGTTGCACCCGCTGCAAAAAGTCTATTGCCATCGACATAGACTTTATGAATATCCGTCGTTGGATAAAGTGCTTCCGATACCATCGTCACCATCAGGGGGTTTGAGATATCAATAACATCAATCGCGCCAGCTTGTGTGTTTCCTGCAGTATTATATGCCACATACACTTTAGATCCGCTGACTGTGATATCGCTAGCTTGTACTTTTGCGCCATTCACAGTCGGAGGAGCCAATGTGCCGACCAAAGTTAAAGTTGGCGTGAGCGAAAGGACATCACTCAGTAGGCTCATCGAATGCATCCCGCTTGAATAGGAATTTGCTGCAACTCCCGTTACTTCGGATTGATCAAGAGAGATATTGTCATAAGTGTTGCACAGGCGATCTGCGCAGGGAGTGCTGGAGCTGCGACATGCTGACAAGGTTTGCATTAGCAGAATACTGATGGCTATATTTAACGCTCTCATGATGACCTCTGATTGAACTTCTATATAACTCTTCGGGAAGATTAGCAGACCCCGAGAGGACTCGACCTAGCGTCTCAAGAAATCTTGTAGGAGTGGTCCAGTTTATTGCATTTATCAAAGAGCCACGCGCTGTTTTGAGATGAGACGGAGGGTCTGGCTTGCGAATGTGAGTTAACTCTGGTTCGAAATTTCTCGTCTTTCTTTCCTCTGTAAATAGCCGATAAGCTTGTCAAATCATGAATATGGATTAGCAGCAGGGTGTTTATGGAAATGAAGCATATCCTCATCGCCGAGGACAGTGAAATTGAGGGCATGATTTTGGAACGCGCATTAAAGTCTGCGGGCTATCAAGTCACGCGCGCTCATGATGGACAACAAGCACTGGAACAGTATTTACTCACCCAGAAATTTGATCTTTTGATCACCGACATTTCCATGCCGGGACTTTCTGGAATTGAATTGATCTGGCATGCCCGCGAGAAAAATGTGCTGCCACCCACAATCGTTCTCACTTCCAATAAATCTGAAGAGGCCTCTTTAAAAAGTTTAGAGATTGGTGCCTTAGATCATCTGACGAAGCCCTACAATTTGCCCTTGATCCTGGCAAAAGTAAAAATTGTGCTGGGGCGCCAATGATTCGAGTGTTGTTATTTTCTTTGTTAATGATTTCTTCGCAAGCATTTGCCGCGGCACTCACGTCCTTGGATGTTTCTTACGGAAAGGGTGATTACGGAAACGTCTATCACGAATCCGGCGAAAGATATTTGCTGAACGGTGAATTTACGCCCTACAACAAATTTTATATCGGCTATGAACACGTCGAAAGAAACTACACCAGTGAAGTGGGTTTTTATCGTGACGCCCTGATGGTCGGTGATACGCAAGTTTTTGAATCGGCAAAATCCTATGTCGAATTTATGGGAGCCTACGATGCAGAAACAGTAGTGGGCGCCGAAGTGTCGGCCTCCCTGATTCCGCACACGTCGTATTTTGCGAATTGGGATTTAGCGTTGGGACTTCATTACGCTAAATTTTATACCGGCGAAGTTCAAACTTTCCAGCCGCAGTTCATTTACTTTTTTACGGATACGTTAAGTGTGGGTCACAGCAGCTGGTTTTATGAAGACCGTGGCTGGCATCATGCTCACCGTGAATTTTTCCGGTTTCGCTATGAGCGCGTCGGTGGTGAACTTTCTTGGGCGGGTGGGGAGAATCGTGAAGATATCGGTATCATCGATGACTTTAATTCCTATTCGGTGACTGCCACTTACTATCATAAATACGGCAATATCTTTTTGACTTTAGAAGATTATCAAGGGCATCTCCGCAGCGGTTCAGCGTGGGGAACAGGAATTCAATGGCGTTGGTAGAGTGGTTCGTGCAAGCTATTCGCGCTCATTGGGCGGCCTACCTGATTTCCTTTCAGGTGGTGCTTAACGTATTTGGCGTCGGCCTGATTTTCTGTATGGCGATTTATCGCAAAGGCTCTTTGAAAAAGTCGTCGGCCATCATTCCGGTCTTACATGAACGAGTGACAGATATCTGCTGCGGCATGAATCTGGACATTGCTGATCTAAAAGCTCTGAACTATCGTGATCGTATCGTGGTTCGAGGTCTTATTCTAAAAGCGTTGGAAAGTGTCAGTGGCACCTATCGTGAGAACTTAAGTCGTCTTTATAGCGAGATGGGTTTTCTAAGTGAAGATAGACAGCTTCTTTTGAATAAGAGCTTTGCGAAGCGCTTGGCGGCTTTATCGCGGATTGATATTCTGGAAGATGTCGATTCAGGCTTTTTAATTAGTAAAATGCTGAATGATCCTTCTCCCTATGTGCATTTTGCTGCCTTAAAGTTTCTTTTAAAAATCAAGTATCCAAAGCTTCATGTGAATATCGATAAAGAGCTTAACAAGCTTGTGTCAATGAATCGTATGGATACCGCAGCTCAGATCCTTGAGATGTTTGCTATCAGTTATTCTGAAGAATTCTTGACGCTTTTAAGCACGCATAAGAACCGTCAAGTCATCAACATGTGCCTGGAAGTTGTGCTTCGTCTGCATGTGGCAGAAGCCCTTCCCATCGTTAAGGATCAGATGATTGACGGTCTTCGCTGCGAAGGATTCCCGGAGTTTGAAGAATTTGATTTTCGTCGCTATACGATGTGCCTAACCGTCGTGCCCGACGAAGAAGCCGAAGATTTGCTATTAAGAATGACCGATGTCAACAGTCCCTCGGTTAGAAACTTTGCCTATTTGGCTCTATTGAAAATCCGTCCCGATTTAAAAGCAGAACTAACTGCGAGATTGTCCGAGGATGAAAGTCCACAGGGTCGCAGACTTTACCTTCAGCTATCTGATGCAAGGAATGCAGCATGAGTTATATTGCCGAATTTCTCCCTCACTATCTGAAGTTTATCGCGATTTACTTTTTCGCTGTGAATAGCTTTTACATCGTGCTTTTTGCACTGGCGCTGCTTTCGATCCGTCGTCGTACGCATATTAAGCCGCTATTGGGCGCGCAGGGGAGTTCCTATGGATTCTCTCCGCCGGTTTCGATTATTGTTCCTGCATATAACGAAGAAAAATCCATCGTCGATTCCGTGCACTCACTTTTGCGCTTGAAATACAGTCGTATCGAAGTGGTTGTCGTTAATGATGGATCCAAAGATGGAACCTTTGAAGTGATGAAAAAGGCCTGCTTGCTTGAACCCGACGAGGTTGTGCGCATGTCTAATCTTTCAAAAAACAACGTGCGCGGGATCTATCGCTCACAGATTCACCCGAACTTGATTTTGATTGATAAGGCCAACTCTGGAAAAGCGGATAGCTTAAATATCGGTATGGATTACTGTGCTCACGATCTGGTGTGCGCGGTGGATTCAGACTCGCTATTAGATGATGATGCCTTGCTTGCGATTTCAATGCCGTTTGTGGAAAACCCAGATACGATTGCCTCGGGTGGAACGATTCAGCTCGCCAATGGGTCAACATTCAAAAACAGCCGCCTGGTGGAAAACCAAATGCCCGATCGCTGGCTTGAGCGTGTGCAAATCGTTGAATACATCCGAAGTTTTTTCTGCGGTCGCGTGGGATTGGATATGCTTAATTCCACACTGGTGATCTCGGGAGCCTTTGGTATCTTCCGTAAAGAAGCTGTGGTCGCCGTCAATGGCTACCAGACAACAAGCCTTGGCGAAGACATGGACCTAGTGGTGCGTATGCATCGCAAATACCGCGATATGGGTAAAAAGTATTCCATCGTGTTTTTGCCGGATCCTGTTTGCTGGACAGAAGCTCCCTCGGATTTAAAAACTTTGGGTAAGCAGCGCCGCCGCTGGCAGGTGGGCTTGCTGCAAACGCTTTATTTTAATCGCGATATGATGATGAATCCGCGCTATGGAATTATTGGGCTCTTTGCATTCCCTTATAATTTCATCGTCGATATTTTGGGACCTTTCATTGAATTTTCGGCTTACTTTGCAATCGCATTTGGATTGGCCCTGGGCACAGTTCACTATGAACAGATTATGACTCTGGTGGTGGCAAGTCTGCTTTATGGCATGTTGATTTCAGTGGGAGCTGTGGTGATCGGGGAGCTGTACTATCATCGTTACACCCGAGTTCGCTGTATTGCACTTTTAGTTTTTTCTACGGTATTTGAAAACTTTGGTTACCGCCAAATTAATTCTTATTGGAGAATCCGCGCATTGATTGATCATCTTAAGGGAAATCATTCCTGGGGTGATATGAAACGCAAAGGATTTGCCAAGAACAGAGGATCTTAATGAGTATCGAGCGTTCTATTAAACAGTTTTGCCCCGAACTTGAATCCGCGGGATTTAATATTTCTGCATTGGTAGAAATGATGGACACTCGTTACATGGGAGAGTTTGAAATATTTTTGGCGGCTTCAGCCTTGTTCCTGGATTGTTATAAAGAACAATTGAATGACGTGAAGCAAGCCATCGAATCCATGGACCGCAAAAAAATCCATGACTGCGCTCACAAATTTAAAGGCGCTATCGGAAACTTCCATGATGCGAATGTGGCCGAGATGGCTCGTCTGATTGAAGTGAACTCTGATTCCTGGACTCAAGAACAATTCGTCATTCAGTTTCATAAATTAAATAGTGACGTTACAAAGTTTGTTTCACAGCTTAACCAATTGGTCGCCGGGTTTTCGAAAATACAAACCCAAGCCGCATGAAGAAGATCCTCGCTGCCGATGATAACCCCGTTAATCAGCTGATCCTTCGCGGATTGTTGGCTAGGTTGGGGTATGAATTTACCATTGTTGAAAATGGTCATTTTGCAGTCGAGGCCGCTCAGTCTCAGAGCTTTGATTTAATATTGATGGATTGCCATATGCCCGAAATGGATGGGTACTTAGCGACGCAGAAAATTCGTGGGATTTCTAGTTATGCGGAAGTTCCGATTATCGCGATGACTGCGAGTGGACTTACCGACGAGAAAGAGCGCTGTCTTCAAGTCGGAATGACAGACTATATAGCAAAGCCGTTAGATGTGGTGAAAATCGAAGCGGTTTTACGTAAGTACATAATTTAGAGTGTGATTGAGAAGAAGGCCCAGGATTGAACCTGGGCCTTTTTAATTTTAATACATGTCTCTTGAGTGACGGCCACCGCGACCGTGAGAATCGCCGCGACGATAGCCTTCATCTTGCCAGTTACCGCGGGAATAATCTGACGAGCCGTAGTCAGAATTTTCAAAATCCATTCCTTCCCAGCTTTGTCCCATTCTTTGCGGAGTTTCATCGCGTTCATAAGCGCGATGTTCTTCATCGTAAGGTCTGCGGCTTTCATTTTGACGACCATAACTTTCATAGTCGGAATTCATATTGTAGTTACGATTAAAACCGCGAGTTCCTTCATAGTCTTCGTCAAAATAACGTTGATCGCGGTCACGGCCACCACCACGGCCGGAGCTTTCGTATTGGTTACGTTGACCTTGTTGACCATACTGATTTTGCTGACCGTATTGACTTTGTTGACCATAACGACTGCGCTCGCCCGATTGGCCACGTTGTTGGCCGTACTGTTCGCCCATGCCGTATTGGGATTGGCCCTGGCCGTAACCATCTTGACGACCGTATCTTTCAGAACGTGTCCCACGAGAGTTCATACCCTCAGATCCGCCACGAACATAGTCCCCACGCGAGTTGCGGGAAGCATTTTCAAAACGGTCTTGTCCATAAGCGCCACGTCCACTGTAGTAGTCTGCAGGTTCACGATATTCCCCATGACCGGTACCACGTTGTTCACGCTCGTCAAAATAGTTTTCAGAAGGACGATGACCTCTGGTTTCGTAGCTAAAGTCTTGCTGCCCTTGGTAGTTGCCACGGTCCGTGCTGTATCCTGAACGCGAAGAAGTACCAGCATGATATGTCGATGGTGAATGTCTTTGTCTGCGTGAACTCATTTTAAAATCCTCCTGTTGTTGACGTTGCAAATATTCAGACACGGCTTTGTGTGATCGGGTAGGGCCGGTTTCAGAAGAATTTCAATTTACAGAATGTATTTTGAGGGGGCACAAGAACTCGACTGTGTAAAAACAAAAAAGCCACAGGAGAGCTGTGGCTTTTAAGAGTATTTTTTAAATACTAAAATTTAGTTAAGAACTGTGGCGAATTCGGCTTTGTTTTGTTCAATGATAGAGAGAGCCGTGCTGATCGCTGTTTCGATGCGGGATTTTTCCGCAAAGTAGGGCGCTAAGACTTTGTTCAGCTCAGACTCGCGACCTTGAGTGCTTTGAATTTTCGCCAGCACATCTTGAATCTTTTTATCCGTCGAGGAAAGTCCTGCAAGGGATTGCGAACGAGCCGTTTGGTACGTGGCTTGAGTTTGTTCCAGCACTTTTAACTCATTTTGAAATCTTACAACGACATTTGCCTTTGCCGTCATATCAGCCTTTTTCGCAGAGTAACCAACACTTTGATCGTAGGATTGCACGGCTGCAGTTCTGTTTGCCACTTCATCACGAGCTCGGGATGCTGACGCTTCGATGGCAGGACGTTGATTGCGCAAGTCAGAAATCTGGTTTTGCAGATTTGGAATCACACTTTGCTGATAATTATTAATTTGATTTGCGATGCTCGTGTAAGCATTCATCTTTTGATCCAGATTGCTGCGGGTCACATTCGCATTTTGAGTCAGGCGATTTTGCACATTCGAAGTTTCACTGTCTGCATAGTTTTGCACTTTGTACATCAGGCGATCACAACGTTCGCTCCCACCTCGACGGCAATATTCGGTAATTGGATGCCATTGAATACGGTCATAGCGTTCGCGATTGTAATCAAAGCTTCTCCAGATGGAATCAGTCGCGTTCGCGTACTGACGGGCGGTCTGAATTTCTGAATCAAGCTGAGATAGCTGACGGTTAAGGCTTGATACCTGATTTTGCGCATCACTCAAGGCAGATTGTTTGCTTTGAATACCTTGGTCGATGCTTGAAAGCTGACTTTGATAGCGAGCAAGGTCGTTCTTGGAATTTTGCACCAATGTACTAAGGCGTTTGTATTCTGCTTCGTAGGGAGCAAGAACTTTCCACGCATCATCGTACACGGCGTTTGCGCCCGCGACTTCAACTTCTTTAGAGTCGATGACTGCTTGCTGAGTGATGATTTGTTGATCAAGACCTTGGATTTTTTGTTCCAGGGCCGACTTTTGATTGCGCAGATTCACAAGCTCTTTCGTTGTCAATTGATCCAGAGATCCTGTGACAGCTCCCAGTTCTTGAATTTGTTTTGCGTACTGCGTGTGAAGTGTCGTCAACTGTCTTTGATAAGTCGCTTTTTGCGAATTCGCGATAATGGATTCTTGATACAAAGAGCGCAGGCGTGCGGCTTGCTCTTGGTTAAATTTTAAAGGATCCATCGTCGCTGTTTGCGCTGGAACAAAGGATTTTTCAAAGTCAGACGATACGAGCGATTTTCCACCAGCACATTGGGCCATTAAGGCATCAACAATGTCGCTGGATCCACGTAATGAAAAATCAACGGCTTTGCTAGGTTCGTTTGGTGCAAGAACTTGAACCATCAAACGGGTTTGGCGTTTGATGTAAGAGACCAAAGCATTTGAATCTGTCGGTACATGCCAGAAGGCTGTGTTTCCAGAGGCATCTTGCAGTGGGATAAAAGCAAAGCTTTGGATCGGCGCCACTTCTGTGGAAAGGCGGAATGCTTTTGCCGCGCCTGAACTGTCACGAAGCCACGCCTCGACCGGATATGTTCCCGATTTATCAAAGCTGAGTTCAAAGCGGTAGGTTGCTCCCGCAATCGTGCGAGAAGTGGAGGCGATGCAAGTTGCGTTTGTATCATTGAGTGACCAGTCTTTCACTGTCACTGGTTTTGCAAATGCGATTGCAGAAACTAAAACACTGGATGAAATAATTGTGAGTGAGCGGAGTGCATTCATTTTTAGTTCCTTTCTAAATTCATATGACGAGGACCACCTTTGCCAGGTCCACCGGGACCATGACCAGGTTTACCAGGCGCAGGTCTTCCAGGGCCGGGACCAGGTTTGGGCCCTGGCGGTTTGGGAGCTGGAGCAGGTGGCTTCGGCGCTGGAGCAGGTGGCTTCGGAGCAGGCGCAGGAGGTTTTGGTGCGGGAGCTGGTGGCTTCGGAGCTGGAGCTGGTGGCTTCGGCGCAGGCGCAGGGGGTTTTGGTGCCGGAGCTGGTGGCTTCGGTGCCGGAGCCGGTGGTTTCGGCGCTGGAGCTGGTGGCTTTGGTGCTGGAGCCGGTGGCTTTGGCGCTGGAGCCGGTGGCTTTGGCGCTGGAGCTGGTGGCTTCGGAGCTGGAGCCGGTGGCTTTGGCGCTGGAGCTGGTGGCTTCGGAGCTGGCGCAGGAGGTTTTGGAGCCGGAGCCGGTGGCTTTGGCGCAGGCGCAGGAGGTTTTGGTGCCGGAGCTGGCGGCTTCGGCGCGGGAGCCGGCGGTGGTTCTGGGCGTTTTGGGCACCAACGAGAAGAAACTTCTTCTGATTCGGAAGTGCAATTTACAACTGTGCAGTTTGCGAAGTTGCGCTGGCAAAGGTTCACTGCAACTTGTTCAGCATTCCAGCGATCTTCGCCAGAACCCTTCACAGTGATTCGATTTCCCAGATAGTCTGTTCCAACGGCATCACAGGTAGCATACTCAAGGTTGCATGTTTCAACGCAGTCACCATGTTTCGCTTGGCAAGAGCCGCAACTATCATGGCCTCCCCAATGTTCTTCCCATCCCTTATCACGGGCGCTACAAGTAACGCGCGACGCAAAAGCGGGTGCTGTTCCGAATGACAGCATAAAACTTAAAAACAGACTTAGTGGTTTCATTTTGGTCTCCCCCCGTGGCGAAATACTCACAAATGCAACTCATATACCAATTAAATTGGTGTACTTTTGCACCAAGGCGTAAGAGAAAGTGTGTACTTAAAGAAAGCGTTGACCAGCAGAGGAGACATTCATGGCGTACCATGTTCATAGCGATAAACCTTATTTCGATCTAGTTATCGGCGACAAAACTTATTCATCATGGTCCATGCGTGCGTGGTTGGTAGCAGTTCAATCTGGTCTTCCATTTAAAGAAATCAACATCAAACTCGACGAAAAAAACACCGCTGCCCAAATCGCAAAACACACGGACTCGGGAAAAATTCCGGTGTTGAAACAAGGCAAGCGTGTGATCTGGGATTCACTTGCTATCGCTGAATATTTGAACGAACTTTCGCCGGAAGCGAAATTGTGGCCCGAAGACGCAGGCACCAGAGCTTTAGCTAGAAGTTATGCCGCAGAAATGCATTCAGGTTTTCAAAGCTTGCGCTCAGAACTCAGCATGGATTTGAAACGCACTCAACCGATTCGTCATATGACCGAAGCAACAGCCCACGACATCGAGCGCATTCTAAAAATGTGGAAAGACGCTTTAAAGGTGAGTGAGGGGCCATTCTTGTTTGGAGATTTCTGTATTGCTGATGCATTCTTTGCTCCCGTAGTGATGCGCCTTCATCACTACGGAATTAAAATCAACGACCGCATGGTGAAACAATACATGCAAAACATCCACGACCATCACGGAGTGCAATTCTGGGTCGAGGACGCTAAGACAGAAAAATCAAAACCAATTCAATTTAAATAGTTCAAAAAAAGGGATCTCACTGATCCCTTTTTTTTATGGATTCTTTAGAGTGTTGACGCAGTATTTCTTGGTAGCGCGGTGTCGGTGCTGTTTTTCGGCAGTCACTCGTCACAAACCTACTTCAATTTATCGGGCAAACTCATAATTCAAGAATGATTGAAAATGATATCGCCACCGAAAAAGCGTTGCCGGGTCTGCGTGAATTGATTCGAACCTATCTTTGGTTAAAATTATTAATCGCCATGTCTTTGGGAGTGGGAACTGGATTCTTGCTCTTAAACTTAAGTGAGAAGTATCCCGGCACCTGGGTCACGGTGCTTGCTGATTGGCTAGCGCTCCCAGGATCAGTTTATTTGACCGTTATTCAAATGGTCGTGGTGCCCTTGATTCTTTCTTCCATCGTGCTGGCGCTTTCACAAATCTCTCAAGACGGGCAGGCTAAGAAAATTGCGACCACTGCCGTTATTTATATCATGTGCTCCACCGCGATCGCGGCAACCATCGGAATCACCGTCGTGGAATTTATAAAACCCGGTGAAGCGATTCAAGAATCTGCTAAATCCATGGGACAGATGGATGTCGGCGCCAGACCTGGACTGAGTATTACTCCACAAACAATTGTAAAACTGATTCCTGAAAACATTCTGGGATCTTTGATCAGCGGAAACCTGCAAGAGATCATTTTAATCGCAATCGTCTTTGGCTTGGTGTTTTCACGGATGGATCGTGATAAGTCCAAAACCTTCTTGGAATTTTTAGTGGGAACAAAAGCTTTGTGCATGCAAATCATCACGTGGACCGTAAGGCTTGCACCTTACGCGATCTTTGGGTTGATGGTGCGAGCGATTGTGAATTCCGGCGCGAGTGTTCTATTAGGCATGGCGGGATATTTATTTTCAGTGATGCTGGCATTCGTGCTACTAGCGGTCGTTTATCTACTGTGGTTGATGTGCATCGGAATAGGCCCGTTAACGTTCCTGCAAAAAAGCAAAGAGCCTTTGCTTTTGGCTTTCTCACTCTCAAGTTCCGCAGCCACTATGCCAACAACTATTCAAACAGCTAAAGACAAGTTTAAGATCCAACCCGAGATCGCAGACTTCCTGATTCCCCTGGGAACTTCCGTCAACATGGCGGGCTCGGCTTTATGGATGTCATCGGCAACTTTGTTTTTAGCACAAGCCTTTGGCGGTGATATTGATTTACCGACTGTGATCACAATTATCTTAATGACCGTGGGAGCTTCGCTGGGAACCCCGGGAGTTCCCGGTGCAGGCTTAGGAGTTTTAAGTTCGACCTTAAGAAGCGTCGGCGTTCCACCCAGTGGTATGCCGCTCATTTTAGGTATTGACCGCCTGGTTGATATGGGTGCAACAGTCATGAACGTGATGAGTGATCTTGTGATGTGCTTAACAGCTCAGTGGAACATCCGTCGTAAAGAGCGCAAGAAATAGCTAGTTACATTTTTGATTACGATAAAGCAGAGCGATTTCCGCAGCCGTCAAAGCTTTATCCCAGACAGAAAACTCATCCATGCTGCCGACAAATGCAGTTGATGTAGGAGTGGTTGCGGTATTGACCGCTTGGCCTGTCAGATAAAAGGGATAAGCACTGTCGTCACCACTCGTTCCAAGTCCCGTCGTTACAGCCGAATAACCACCATTCGAGGAGGCACCTGTGCAACTCCCTGGAGACGCCAAGAAAACGCTTCCTGTGCCTGTGGTGACTAGTTCAAAACCATTCATATAAATTTTTATCGCCGTACTTGTCAGAGTGCCGTCCCACGTAATCGTTATCATTCTCCAGGTGTTGGCAAAGCTTGTGGCAAGGGGACAAGTCTGAACGCTGGCATTTGTCAACGAGTAGACTTTTTGAAATTTTAAAGTGTTAGATGTATCAATAGTTAAATAATATCCGGCTGTGGTGCCGTTATTACTTTTATAAAAAAGTCTTTGCGCTGTACCTGTGGGTAGAGCCATGTTCACCCAAAAGTTCCAAGTACCCGCAGTTAAATTTGCAAAACCACTCGAAGAAATAATGTCGTTTGAAGCACCGGTGGTCGACAGATAGTTACGCAAGTAAGCAAGTGTCGAGGGGAGAGCGGCGTGAGCATTGTAAGTCAGTGTCGAACTCGCAACAGACGCCGTCGCAGTAGGTCCGCCCGCGACATCATTTGGAATCGTTGCACCGTTTAGGACCGTGCCTGAGCCGTTGAAATGATAGGCCGCAATTAAATTATTTCCCTGTGGAAGCCACGACGACTTTGAAGTTTCCTGACAGCGAAGACTTGCGCCCCCTCGCATCCCCAATGACATTCCGGTTTGCGCAAAGGACTGCGTGCTTAAGAGTAAGAAAACTACTCCCCACCATTTCATTATTGGAATCCCGTCGACCAGGTGATGTAACAATCAAACAGCCCGGCATTCGAGACTGCTAAGATTGAAAACACCGTGTGCGATGAAGAAATCGTCGCTTGATTCGGTGGAGAAAAACGAGATGTGTTGCAACCCGAGAAAGTGTAAGTGCGAGAGGTCGTATCTTGAACCACGATTGTATAATTTCCGCCGTGAACCATACCACCTAAGGTGATCACAGATCCGCCGACCGCCGTCAAAATCTGGGTATTGCCCAAAGCTAAATTGACGGTCGATCCTGTCACCGCTGCCGGAGGCACACTGACGATCGGACCTTTTACCTGCAAACTTCCCGTACTGGCCAAGCCAACTATAACATTTCCGTTCGTGTCGATATCCACGCGATTCGTACCAGCTGTTTTTAGGGAGAAATTGTTAGCATCCAAGGTGCCTACAGATCCCGCAGCTCCCAAGGTGTTGCCACCATTATATAAAATGCCCGTGGGCAGATCTGTCGATGCAATCGTTCGGAATGAAGGAGTTCCCGAAACACCACTTGGTGCCGCCATAAAAGTGGAAGAAGCTTGAGTGCCAAAGTTCGTTCCACTCACACTGATGTTTTGGCAGCTGAGATTATCCATCGCGGAATTGTAAGTCAGAGTCTGGCTGGCACTACAAGAAGAAGGTAAACTCACAGAGCCCGTCACCGTAGAACGTAGATCCGTCATCGTGACAAAAGCGGGACTCCACGTGGAGAGCGTGTTGTCATAGCGAAGAACTTGCCCTGACATTGTTGGTGACGTAGCAGAAAGACTTGTGCCACGCAAAGCATTCACTGTTGGTGAAGGGTAGGTCCCTGATAAGTCACCACTCGCTGTCGCACCGGTTTGCATCGCATTGACGATACGAGAATCATTCCCCGCAGCGACAGTGCCTGAGGTAGTGCCAGCGTTTAAAGTCAGCGTGGGTGTGGTTGTGCCATTAGCGACTGTGATATATGAATTGGCTGAAGTGACGTTCGTCACTCCGGAAGAAGTTCCTGTCACACAGGTCATCGATGTGCCGTTGTAAGTTAAGTACTGGCCCGCAGTACACGTGGGTAATCCTGCTTTTAAAAGAAAATCAGTGACGTCTTTATCAGCAAGTTTCATCGCATTGATGGAAACAGGAATATTTCCAATCACCACATCCGGACTCATCGAGGTGCCATTCACTTTGATATGCAAAGATCGCACAGTAAAGCCCGAGATCGTCGTGCTGGCTGCGCCCTCACAGTTCACGCTGCCACTTGAAGCGAAAATTCGATCGGCGGTGTTGCCGGTGCTATCGGTGCGTGTACCGATTCCGACGATGGCACTAAATTCACCGACACTCCCTGGAGAGATAGTCTGAGTTTCTTCAAACAAAATACAGGTGCCAGTGATGATTTGAAAGGTGACAGTGGCGGAGGTGGTGATCGGGGTCCCTACGGAATCTGTCAGGACACCTTCATAGGTCAATAAACTGCCCGGTGCCGCGGATGCCGCCCACGTCAGTTGACCCATTAAGAAAATAAAAATGCCGAACAGTGATTTCTTCAAGTTTCCCTCGAAGGACTGATCGGCATTTACTTAATGTTCGCTGAGTCTAGCTATCTAATATTACTAAACTTTTAACTCAGTTGATCAACCCAAACGGCAGCTCTCTTTGGATGCCATTCTTGGGGCTTTATCCAGAAGGCGGGACATACACGCACCTTCCGTTTTGAAGGCCGACTTTTGAGTGGCTTCAAACTTAAGCTCCGTGGACGACACGGAGGCGAACGACATTAAGGACCCAATCAGACCAAAACACGCAATTGCTAAAGCGATTGATTTCATTTTCATTCCTTATCCCATTACTAACAGCTAGAGAATTTATCGGAATAAATGGACCTGGACCAAAGGCTTATTTGCGAAAAACTTAGACGAAATTCTCAGAATTACGTCTCAGAATGAGATTTGGGGGATTCTATGAAACTTGTGCTGGCCGCTTTTGTGACTCTATTTGCTTTCTCAGCGAACGCCATGATTTGGTTTGAGCCAATGGTAAGTTACGAAGCTTCCGGTACGACCACTGTGGATTTTACTCAGGCTGGGAAAACTCTTAAAGGTGTCGCTTCAGATAATGGAACCAGCATGGGCGCCATCAATTATGGGGCACGCCTGGGATGGCTTGGAAAAAATCAAGTGTGGTTAGCTGGCGAATACATGGCAGCGTCCAGTGGAAAAATCAAATACAACACTCGCGAAGATGAATTTGAAAGAGAAGCCATCGGTGCTGATTTGGGAGTGTGGTTGGATCGTTGGAACTTGTGGGTGGGTTACAACTTTACGGACAAACTAAAGGTCACGCCACTGAATGCGACTAAGCAAGATGAAATCACGGGAACAGCGATTCGCGTGGGTATCGGTTACCTGTTGGCCCGTCACTTGGCTTTCAATGTCGAAGGTGCGTATCGCACTTACAACGAAGGAAAATCAGTCAACGATTCAGCATTAAATGATTTCCCGACGTATATCGATAAATTCACGCAAACGACGGTGAGCGCCGGATTCTCATTCCCGTTCTAAATGTTCTCGATCTTTCCTGCGAGTTCGTCGATGGCTCTTAAAAACTTTGATTCCTTAGGCAAGGATGTGTGCGCATTGATGATGACAGCTGTAAATAGTTTGTCGGAGTCGTAAGCTTTTTCTTCGATTTTACCGATGGCTTCCAGTTGTCTGATGGCCGCGTCGTGCTCCAGAGCCCACTTTTTATAACTTTCCTTGGTCAATTTGATATTCGCAACAGAGTAGGTCGCTTCAGTTTGATGTTCCCGCGCTTTCGGATCGGCAGATTTTTCACTCATAAGGGCATTCGTGATCACATCCGAGAAAAATCCCGCCGTCCCATCAATCCAGCGCTTGTAATAAGTTTTTGCAAGAATACCATCGCCGAAATCCACATGGGGACCATAGGTGGATTTCACTTTCAGTTTTCCTGTCACTTTAATCAGTCCCAGGTTTTCAAGTTTGACCAGGTACTTGTCCAATGAAAGTTTCGTAAGCTTGTTTTTCTCAGCAATTTCTTGTGGCGTTTGGCCATCGTGAATTTTCAGGAAAAAGGCCAGGTAATTCATGTTCTTTGCTAAAAACTTTTGCTGCTCTTCTGTTAGTGTGCCCTCGTCCTTGGATGATTTGGCATTGGCGGAAAGGGTGTGTAAATCAGAAAGATTCAAATCCAAAATTTCACAGATTCTAAAAAGGTCATTTAAACTTATATCATGATCGCCCATCCAGCGTTTGATCGTTGGAACAGACACTTCCAGATCCTGGGCAAGATCTTCGTAAGTCATCTTACGTTTTTTCAGTTGTTCTTTAAGAACCGTTTTAATTTTATGAATTTGAATATCCATGTCTTAGTTGCTCCAATTTCTGTAGCCAGCGCCGAATTCTTTTTCCAAAAGAGCCATATCGATTTCAGATACGCCTGTTGCGAATAACCAGTTAAAGAATGCTTTCATATGTCCTCCGTATTAAGGGTTGAGGTTCTGAAAACATATTTGCCCTGGTTTTAGCAGGCTCGCAATGGCCGTTTCTAAGGTATCAGTTCTTGAGCCTAAAAGCCAATTTAAGGCTTAATAATCGAAAAAAGTATTCAAAATAGATCCATGCCAGGTGGGGCATAATTGAACGTGCAACGGGGAGGAATGGTTCAGTCGCACAAGTGCGAGGGCTATAAACCAGTTTAATTGTTTTAAAGCACTTCATCTCTTTGCACGTCCTTTGCTTAAAAGAAATTCGTCATAATGAAAAGGGGAGCACCATGTGGAATCATCGAACTATCGCAATCATCGCCCTCACTCTGGTTATCGTTTTTGGGGTCACTATCACGGTTTATCCGTTAATTTTTAATCCCAATAAAACTCAAAACGATGCAAGTGTAGTGGATCAACCCATGTCTTTACCTGGTAAATAGTTGAAGGACGTTTCATGAAGTTTTGGATTTTTATTTTTGTTCTTTTCCCTGGCGTTCTCTGGGCGCAAACGTCGACAGAGACCACGCCCCAAGAAGAAACCATGGGACAAGATGCCTTGATCAATCAATCAAGGAAACTTTCAGCCCTGGAAAAACAAGAGCAGCTAAGAATTCTGTACTATAAGCCAATTTATTTTGCCTATGGTGAACCCACCAGCAAATTGCAATACAGTTTTCGTGTGCCCCTGTTTGAACAGTTCCCTTTGAATTTCGCCTATACGCAAATCATCTTTTGGGAGCTGCAAGAGGAATCAAAACCTTTCTTGGATGCCACTTATAATCCGGAACTTTTTTATCGCATCGATTATGATAAAAAAACTATCCGCTCTTTGGATTTAGGGATCTTTGAACATAACTCCAATGGTAAGGCCGGCGAGGAGTCACGCTCTTACAATCAAACTTATCTTCGCGCCAACTGGGCATTTGAATCCAAAAGCTGGGTCGTGCAGTTTTCCGCGAAAGTAAAAGCCATCTATGGAGTGGATGAAACGAATCGTGATATTTACGATTTTGTTGGACCCGTCGAAGGCGAGGTTAAGTTTATTCAGCTCTTTGATTCGATGTTTGATCAACTTGAAGCCGTCATTAATGTTAATCCGGGCGGCAAATGGTCGACGGAGTTTGATAAGGGTGGCTATCAGCTGAGTTTAAATTTCCACGTGGGTGGTTTGAAAGTCGTGCCGGCTTTTTATGTGCAGTACTATCATGGGTACGCAGAGACCTTGGTAAACTATGATAAGTCAGTGGATGAATTCAGAGCGGGCTTAATGTTCTAAACCCGCTCGATATCAAGAAATTAACCTTTAATCAGTGGCAGGATTTCGCGGCGGTGATTCACACCCAAATAAGTATAGCTTGATTCTAGGGTGCCGTACACGCCGTATCCTTGAGTCGTACCGACTTCGTAATCCGCGGGCTGCATGCCCATCGCCTGCATGATGGTGATCAACAATTGATTATAAGGACGACCGCGTTTGTAATCGCCTTCGTCACCACCGATCGGGCGGCGCAAGCTTCCATAGGACGGTCCGTAATCAATGTGACGGCCTGGTTTTAAAAAGCCTCCGGCACTTCCTGCAAGGAGCACGGGATTGTTCACAGAGTTATGGGCGTTGGTATTTTTAGTCGTTCCTTGGTCATTACCCCACATGATCAGGGAATTATCCAAGTACGTCGAACCCGTCGTTGTATCTTCGACAGTATCCATACGAGTTAAAAATCGTGATACGCGGTTAGCAAAGAACGTCATCATCGCAAGTTTCATCGCGCGCAATTCATTTGTGCCCGCGTGATTGATATCTTCATGGAAGCGGTTGGAACCCGTGATGCCCGGAACAAAGTTTACTGAACCACTAAAATAGTCGTAAACGTGCATCATCAAAGTCGCGACCTGGATTTTACCGCACTTCACTCCTACTTCCATCACGTCAAACATCTGATCAATGACGACTTGATAGTCGGCAGGATTGGAAGACTTTGTCGGCGAGGAGGTCGGACCCGTCGGAGAAGTGCAGGTCATCGGTGGGGGAGCAGTGACATTGGCGTTTAATTTCTTTTGCAGATCTCTAATCAAAGCCATGTGCTGCTCGACGCGGGCCAAATCATCTTTGGAAAGACGCTTGTTCGAGCGCAAGTTCACGTACTCGGCATAAACCTTATCAACCACTAAGATGTCACGGCGGGTAAGTTTATCAGCGGTGCTTGGTGTTGTGGTTGTGGAACCTGTGCCAAACATGCTTGAGAAAACCGCCGAAGGATTAAACTGACCCGGAACATAGGCCTTATTCAGGACGCTGACGTGGGAGGCACCATTATAGTTTCCGTCATCGACGGATTTCACATATAGGTTTAAGGGTGAACCACCATACAGGTATTTTGCAATCACCTGGTCAATACTGCTAGTTGCTTCTGAAACCACTCCACCTGTTAACATGCACTCGGCATTGTGATTCGGCGTTTTTGAAAGTGGATCCAGACGAGAAAGAATCAATAACTTTGAGCGCAGGGAATCAAACTGAGTGCCCAGAACTGGAGACATCGTATTCGGGATGGCTGACAGGGCCACTTCGCGAGCGTACGTCTGCTTTTCGCTCCACGTGAACTTTGCAGGATCGGGAAGCCAGTGCTCAACGGCCTGGCAGTGCCCATTGTGGATCGCAATAAAGCGTTTTTTAATTGTAGGTCCCGTCTGCGCCTCGGCTTGTGGAAGCATGGAAGGCAGAAAAGGCAAAGCAAGTGCAAGACCACCGGTGCCTCTTAAAAACTGACGACGTGATAACTTATTCCAATGCATACGAACCTCTTAAAGGGCCCCACGCTTGCGCAAACGGAAGTTTGCATCAAACGCTGGCGATTTAATCATATTTAAAATAGTACCTGGTTGGTCACCACTAGAACTCGCTTTGGCTGGATCAACCAGTTGCGAGAAGCTAGTGTTCATCGAGCAATTATCCGCTGCCGTAATCGCACGACCGATCGTATAAGTACCCCATTGTTTCACCATACAAGCCGGACCGCGGGAAGAATTCGCAATGGCTGTTGCCATTTCAGAAAGACCGTTCACTTCGGGGTCATTGCCTGATTCGATATTTGGTTTCACTTTGGCATTCACCGGGTGATTTGCCAGGATGTTTCCGTTAGCATCAAAGATACTTTCAACCGTGCGGTACTTACCAAAGGCATTGTAATTTTCCATCACAAAACCCATCGGATTGATCAACGAGTGGCAAGCCTGACAGCGCACGGGAGAAGTGCGTGTTTCGATTTGCGCACGTTGCGATTGATTCGGATCTGGAACGGGAGGCGCAAACAAATCTTTTTCATCGGGACCAATTGTTGGTAATGGAATGGAATCGCAAAGAATGTTTCTGCGAATGACGAGACCACGATGCACTAGGCTTGTATTGTCTGTTGGGCTAAACATAAAGCCCACACGACTCATCAAACCCGGGCGCTCTGTCGGAGAAAGTGCCACACCTTTTGCTGCTCCATAAATCAAAGTAAGCGCCTGACCCTGAGTAAAGCTCATTGGCGACGTCATCATATCGCGGTATGTACCTGCGACGGAGTACGTAAAATAATTCGTAAAATCTCTCATCTCCTGCATACCTTCAGGTTGAATCGAGGCACGCGGTACATTTCCTAAGAACCAGGTCGAGTGATTTGAGGAAGGCATGCGGTTGATACCCAGCCACTGATTATAGAACTCTGCCACGTGCTCTTTAGATTCCGCGGTTGCGAACACGCGGTTCACCGCAGTTTTATATCCTTCAACAGTTGCCAGATTTCCGCTGACTGCATCGTTCATCAAAGCTGTGTCAGGACCGCGACCCGTTGCCAGGAACGCGATACGCGACGCCAGTTCATAGTCGGTGATTTTCACAAGATCTTCTCGGCCGTTGACGGCCGTACCGTTCAATTCATTTTTATAAATGAAATTCGGCGATTGAAGCATGGCCATGATCGCGACTGTTAAACCATCGTTTAAGTTGCCACCAAATTCTGAGTTATAAAGATCTTTATAAAGCTGTTGCTCTGCAGTCGTCATAGGACGACGGAAAACCAGACGACCAAATCCGTTAAACAGCGAAGTCCAGCATGTATCTGTCATACCACTGCTGGTATTACAGTTATTCATTGCCGCAGCTCTCCAAGTCGAACTTGTCGCAAAAAGGTTTGCTACTTTTTTTGCTAACGTTAAGTAAGCCTCAACGTGCGCAGCAGATACGGTCATATCCGTTGAATCGAAGACTCCCGTCACAACATCCGCAGGTAAGTTATCGATATCTGTTTGCAAGGAATCGATATTCGCGCGGCCGTAAGAGAGGACTTTTAATGAAAGCAAATACTCGCGACGTGATAGACGACGGAACTCTCTCACACCTGGGTCTTCACCCGGTTGGCAAGAGAATGTATTTGCCGGTACCACGGGAGCCGTTGGTGAAGGGGAGACTGTTGGAGATGGCGAAGGCGAAGCCGTCGTTGTCGGAGAAGGTGAAACTGTGGCCGTCGCTGTTGGAGAAGGTGACGGAGATGCTGATGGTGATGGCGAAACAGTCGGAGATACAGTTGGAGAAGGAGACGCCGTTGCAGTAGCCGTGGCCGTTGGTGATGGCGACGGTGATGGCGTCACTGTACCCGGCGAACCAGGATTTAAAGCCAGAGCAATAAGCTGTAACTGCGTTTCAGAAAGAGCAGAGAACGCAAACATCTGAGGCACATTGCCAATGGCTGTTTTAATATCAATTAATGACTTGCCGGACTTGGTGCTGTTTTCAAAAACACCGTGGCAGCCCGCACAGTTTTGATTATAGAGGTCGCGACCTTGCGCGAACTCGGCGGACTCATTGATGTACTCTGGTTCATTTGTACCAGCGACACTTTGCAGATTGCTAATGACGGTAAAACCCTCACCACAGTTTTGAAACGAAAGGATCGTTACTGTGGAAGCGGCTAGAAGCAGATAAGGCTTTACCCCAATTCGCAGTGCTTTTGCGAAGATTGCCTTTTTCAAATCATCCCCCAATAAACATAAATCAAGTGACTCCAAGTTTACTAAAGTAAACAGGGACATTAACTAAATCTTTGTCATTCGACTCAATTCAAGCCGAACTCTGGACGAAGGGTTCCGGTGTTACCCGGAATTTCATTCGAAACGCTCGTGGAATTTACAGAAAAGCAAGGTTCGAGGGCTCAAAAAGCGGAACATAAACGGGCCGTGATTACCGCCATATAGACCGCCATTAACAAAAGTTAAAGAACATTTTGGAGTCACTCTGGCTGGCGATTTATGGCGCTGCGTTAGGTCTCCTGGGCGTACAAGAAACACTAGTTACTCGCAGCCCTTACAATCTTGTAAAATTGTGCCCTCAATGGGATACAACTGAGTCACTATGACTGGCACTTATCGAAGCATCCTGATTGAAGAAATGCGAAAGCGACAAAGAAAAAATCCTGCCTATTCATTGCGTGCGTTTGCTCGCGACATCGGGATTTCTGCTTCTCGCTTGAGTGAAGTTTTAAATTCCAAAGTGGGTCTGTCTGAAGACAGAGCTGCGATCGTCGCCGATCGATTGCAAATGAAGGGTAAAGAGAAAGGTTTCTTTATCGACTTGGTCCAAGCGGAACATGCACGCAGCAAGCTTGCCAAGAAAGCAGCAGCCGAACGTGTTACGGCCTATCTGATGGACACCAAGAAAATTTCTGATGAGCACTTTCACTTGATTTCCGACTGGCAGAATTTGGCCGTACTGGAGCTGGTGGATCTGCCATCGACGCAGCATAATTTTGCTGCAGTGGCGACTCGTTTGGGAATCTCAGTGGGCGAGGCGGAAGCCACTATTGCTCGATTGATCAAGGTGGGCTTGCTTAAAGAAGAGGGCGGTCGCTGGGTGACAGCCGACGCGGATTCAACAACATCAGTCGATGTTCCTTCGACGGCGATCCAAAATTATCACCGTCAGATGCTTCAAAGAGCCCATCGTTCTTTGGATGTGGACCCCGTGGAATCCCGCGATCTGTCGTCGGTCGTTTTCAGTCTTGATTCAAAACAGCTTTCCTACGCTAAAGAGCGCATCCGTGAATTCCGTCGCGTTCTTTCACAAGAACTGGCGGCGATGCCAGGCAAAGACAAAGTTTATAGTATGTCGATTCAGTTGTTTGAACTTAAAGGGGATGAAGCATGAAGCACATCGTTGGCATTTTAGTTTTACTTGCAGGATTAAACGCCTTCGCTGTTCGCGAAGTGCAAAATGGTGGCGGGGGAGTCTCTTCAGTAGCGGGCATGGAAACCTTTTTGTCTGCGAACTTTAGATTGAATGGCAAAGCCGAAGAAATCCAAAAAATCCCAGGGCTCGTTGAACTGATGAAAGAATTGGAAGCCATGCCTTTAAAAGACGACGTGAAGGGTCGTATCTTTGCGGCGCTTTTTCCAACGAATGAGCGTCAGTATTTCCGTATCAAAAAAGAGGAAATTTCCAAAGACACCCGTGAGAGCTTGGTTGATCAGTTTGCCAAAATCATGCGTGTACCTCGTTCTAAGGTAGTTTTGTTCGCGGCAAGTGCGCCAGCAAGTAAAACGACCGTTTTGCTGGAAGAGTTTTATCAATTAAAAATCAATGAGCAAAAAGCCATGCTGTTGCATGAAGCTTTGTGGATCATGGATTCAAACCTGGAATACGAACAAGTGATCTCTATCGAGCAGGAAGCTCAGGCCTACTTCCAGGATCATTCAAATCTAAAAGCTTTTTATAATTTCGTGGATCAGCTGGCTGACGCAACCAGGGACCGAACTTTGCTGCTGAATGCGACTCTGCAAATGGATTTTATGACGGGGACGCTGAAGTCTTCATCAACAAACCTGCGCAGCGTGCGCCTGGTAGATTTGGTGGGCGAGAAGTATTTGGACTGTATGCTTTTGCATGACTTTAACGCTCACAAAACCGTCTTTGGTGCGACAGATTATGTGAAGTCTTGTACGAAGGTGATGGTCTACTCGGTGACTTTAAAAGCAATGAGCAATCCGAATTCATTGTTTTACCAGGGACTTTTAACTTTCCTGGGACGGTATGAATTGGTTGATTTATTGATTCCCACTCGCGGTCCTCAGAACCGGATGTCTTTCCTAGGCACTCCTGCGGCTTATGCAAACTTTCGCAATGGTTTACACCTGATTGTCACTGACCAGATTGCGGGAAACTTCATGGATATGACCGTTATTGATGGCAACGGAAATCCACTAGGCTACCTGCATTTCTAATTATTTCTGCGACAGCTTTTCGCGCACCAAGGGAACGACTTTGGTGCCGTAAAGCTCTATACACTTCATCAGATCTTCATGTGGAAGTGTTCCTAGGCTGTACTTTAAATCAAATCTTGAAACTCCTAAGTGCTTCACAGTCGCCGTAATTTTCTCTGCGACAGTTTCTGGCGAACCCACATACAAGGAGCCTTCTGATCCAATCTGCTGAATAAATTGTTCCTTGGAAATGGGCGGCCAGCCACGATCTCGCCCAATACGATTCATCATCGTTTGATAATGGGGCCAGATGGTTTCTTTGGCTTCCTCGTCAGTTTTGGCGATAAATCCAGGGGAGTGTACACCAATAGGCTGAGTGCGCTGATTGAACTGCGAGAGTGATTTATAATAAAGATCCACAAATGGTTTAAATCCTTTCGGATCGCCACCGATAATCGCAAGCATTAATGGGAATCCATAGTGAGCAGCTCGTAAAACAGACTTCGGAGTTCCACCCACACCAATCCAGGTGCGAAGTTTTCCTTCGGGTTGTGGATAAACGCTTTGAGCTGCTACCGGGACTCGCGTGTTGCCAGACCAGTTTACCGGATTGCCTTTTAGAATTTGGGCAAACAGATCCAGTTTTTCCTCAAAAAGTTCTTCGTATTGTTCCAGATCAAACCCAAACAGGGGAAAGGACTCGATGAAGGAGCCACGTCCCATGATCACTTCCGCGCGCCCCTTAGAAATTGCGTCAATGGTGGAAAATCTTTGAAAGACGCGAATAGGATCGTCGGAACTAAGCACTGTCACCGCCGAGCCTAGACGGATTTTTTTAGTTTGTGCTGCAATCGCGGCAAGAACAACCTCCGGCGCTGAAACCGCGAAGTCATCGCGATGATGCTCGCCCACGCCGAAAAAATCTAAACCCAGTTGATCTGCCAGAACACCTTCGGCAACGACGTTGCGAATGACTTGCGCTTGGGAGAGATTTTTTCCATTCAAATCATAAGTGACATCACCAAACGTATCCAAGCCCATTTCAAGTTGCACTGCCATAAGAACTCCTGCTGCCTTTAAGTGTAGCGGGAGTTCGCGGCTTTTAGCATTGTAAAAGTAAATAAAAAAACGGTAGGATGACACACACCCGAGGTTCTAAATGTCTTACTGTTCTGCTTTGAAGCATATGTCTGATGAAAAAAAGGCGATTCATAAACCCTATCATGACAAGGCTTATGGCTTTCCAATTCATTCGGACGACGAATTGTTTTGTCGTTTGATTTTGGAAATCAACCAAGCAGGTTTAAGCTGGGAAACCATTCTTAAAAAGCAGGACACGTTCCGTAAGGCGTATCATAACTTTGAGATCAAAAAGGTGGCGGCTTACAAAGCGGCAGACCGCAATCGCCTGATGAAAGATCCAGGTATTATTCGTAATCGTTTAAAGATCAATGCCGCTATTGAAAATGCTAAGACCATTTTGGGGCTGCAAAAGGAATTCGGCTCTTTTAAAAAATGGATCGAACATCATCATCCTTTGACGAAAGAAGAATGGGTAAAACTTTTTAAGAAGACCTTTAAGTTCACCGGTGGAGAAATCGTAAATGAATTCCTGCAGAGTGCAGGGTATTTGGCGGGGGCTCACGATTCAAGCTGTGAGATTTATCAGAAGGTTCTTAAAGCAAAGCCGGCGTGGAATCGCGAAGTCAAAGTGAACGGCAAGGTCGCTAAAAAACCAACCGGAACAAAGTCTCCGATTAAAGCTAAACCTAAAAAGAAGAAGTGATTAGATGTCTCACCAAGATTCTGTATCAGAAATGATCAAATTGATTCAAAAGTTTTGCGAAGAGCGGGACTGGGATCAATTTCATCCTCCCAAGGATTTGGCCATCGGTATGTCGACGGAAGCTAATGAGCTCCTGGATCTTTTTCGTTTTAAAACGGAAATGCAGATTCAAGAAAAGATGCGTTCTCCGGAGTTTAAAGAAAAAGTATCAGACGAACTGGCGGACGTGTTTTTCTTTGTCCTTCGTTTTGCGCAGATGAATCATATCGATTTGGGTGGGGCTTTGAATAAAAAGCTTGCAAAGAATGCTGCAAAATATCCGGTTGAGACCGCTAAAGGCTCGAACAAAAAATATAACGAATAAATTTAAGTGAGCTCTAGGGAAAGCATTTTTGCCATAGGTCCGATGGTCATGGTGCTATCTTCGTTGGCGGCGCTAATGTACAGATCCACTTTGGGAAAATAACGAACAGTAATATTGGCATCGAGCGTTTCGCAATTTTTTGCAGGAGTCGTGACCGAGTGCCTTCGGCACATGACGGGGCGATGTTCATAGATGCTGCAGGAACCCTCGTCGTTTAAGAAAACACAGGGATTATCGGCATTGCGTTTTCCTTGTTTCCATTGCGGATCTTGAAGTTCGCGTTGGCTTTGCTTTTTTAAGCGCTCTCGATCGATGGTGTGGCCCTCTTTCACCAGGTTGCCAAGGATGCGAGCCTCGTGGCTGGTGACTTCTACTTCCATGTGGCAACAAGCTGCACAACCTTTGCGGCAGCTGATTTGAATGTCTTTTTCAGAATCAATTTCTTCTTCGACCAAGGCGTGAAGGGCGCGAGCGCGCAGGGTTCCTGTGGGAACTTCCATCAAGTCATCTCTGACCCGCGATAATTCATTATCCAAAGACAAGAGGAAAGCTTTAAAAGTCTCAGCATCCAATTGCTTCTCGTACCCGATCACGAACTCTTTAAAAGACCGTGTCAGGCGGGGATACTGCTTTAAAAAATTAGGAAGTGTCATTGATAGAGTTTAGCTTTCTTTGTTAGGATATGCCATGACTTTGCCACTTCAGTACTTTCAGCTTTGGTTGCTGAAATTCTTCACATTTCTATTGGGATGTATGTCCTGCTTTTACTTTCAAGCACAATTGGGAATGACTCCCGTTATGGGAGCTGCTTTAACGGGGCTGTTGGGAACGTTCATTCCCGAAACCAAGCGCATCGAGAAAACCCATGTGCACGCCAATATCTATATGGGAGCCTTTGTGGCGATGGGTTCTAAAATCACGGATCAGGGTTTCTGGCAGATCTTTTTCGTCTCGGCCATTGGCAGCTTAATTTATTTTGTGATGAGTCGTTATTTCAAGGGTATGGGGGGCCGTTTAGGGCTGATTGCTTTTATCTCTTCGCTTTTGGGTCTTGCGCTGAAGGTGATGGTATGACCCTTTTAGGTGTGATGTTGGTTGCGGCTTTAAGTGCGCAAGTCACTTATTATTTGATTCATACAAAACATTGGCCGACAGTGCGTGCTTCCGCTTTGCCGACTTTGATATTCGTCGTGATCTTGCAGCATTCCGGAGTTAACTGGGATGGCGCTTTGCAGGCGGCCTATTTTGGTGCCACGTTCGTGGGGATGACAGATAAATCCCGTTTGGGAAGGCGAAGAGTGCTAATTGCCAGTTTAATTTTCTCACTAGTTTTCACTTTCTTGATTCCTTACGCAAAGGGCATCGGCGGAGGCTTGGGTGCTGCGGCCTTTGCTTCGTGCTCGGTGGTTTATTTTTTAACCAACACTGTGAAAAAAATGGTGAAGTTCGCTAAGCCTTAAGACTCCAAAGTGTGTACTATGCAGGACTTGGTATTGTTTGCTTGAGCGTGTGTGGGGCTGTGCCTACCCTTAAGGCATGACTAATAATTATTTTGCGTCTCCCTTTTCAGGTAAATCTCTTAAAGAACAAACCACAAATCCCAATATTATTGTCGGCGAGTACAGTTATTATTCGGGATATTATCACGGGCACTCCTTCGATGATTGTGCGTGGTATTTGCCTAACGATCGCTCGGATGTAGATAAGCTTTATATTGGAAAATTCTGTTCGATCGGCTCAGGTGCAAGCTTTCTCATGGGCGGCAATCAGGGGCATCGCAAAGAATGGATTTCGACTTATCCCTTTGCTTTTATCACCCATGATCCCACTTTTCAAAAAGCACAAAACTCCTATCGTCCCGCCGGTGACACCGTGATTGGTCACGATGTGTGGATCGGTGCGGAAGCTATGATCATGCCCGGAGTTCGTGTCGGGAATGGATGCGTGATCGGGGCGCGCGCGATGGTGACTAAAAATATTGAACCCTATTCGATTGTCGTCGGTGGGGGAGAAGTGGTGCGCAAAAGATTCTCGGATCCTGAAATCTCGATGTTGATGGAAATGAACTGGTGGGATTGGTCGAAGGAAGCTTTAGCAGAAGCGATGCCACTGCTAACCAGCAATGACATCGTCGCTCTGTATCGTTTTTGGGAGAAACGCAAAACTCAGGCGCCAGCGATTTTGTAGGCGCCTTTTCTAAGATTGATTCCATATTCCAGATACGCCTTCATGGCTGAGATCATTTGCGCCCAGCCCATACAGTTGCCATAGGAATTCTTGATGTCTTTTTCATTTTCTTTCCAGCCCGTTTCGGAAACTTTCACTTTCGTTTCAGTAGGGTTGAGTTGTTCAAACTGAAACTCTACCGTATTGTTCCCCTCGCCCGAGGGATTGCCCCATTCAATGACGATGGTCTTGTTGGCGATGACTTGTTTGGATTTAACGGGGAATGGCCCTGGGAAATCCGCGAATTCCCATTGCACGGTGGTACCTTCTTTCAGCGGAGCCGAAGCGCCAGCCGTG